>NZ_JAKGCV010000118.1 GCF_021556455.1 Streptomyces fuscigenes
GGCTGCGCGTCTCACCGGCCACCGGACCCACCGGCGGGAAGACCGTGATGACGTCGAACGGCCCCGCGCCTGGCCCCGAGACGTCCCCGATGCGGTCCTCGGGCAGCAGCCGCCCCGCGTCCTCCGCCGGGCCCCGCCCGTCCGCCGCCGCGCCCGCGCGCAGCCGTTCGCCGGCGAGCGCCAGCAGGTCCCGGTCCGAGTCGACCCCGGTCACGCGCGCGCCCAGCGTCGCCGCCATCAGCAGGGAGAGCCCCGATCCGCAGCCCAGGCCGAGCAGCCTGGTGCCCTCGCGCACGTCGAGCCGCTCGTAGACCGCTTCGTACAGCGGCACCAGCATCCGTTCCTGGATCTCGGCCCAGTCCCGTGCGCGCGGACTCACGTCCGCAACGGCCGGTGCGGCGGGGGCTGTTCTCCCGGCCGTTTTCCGGTGCAGCCTGTGGTCGTCGACGAGCGTCCTTGTCATGAATAGCGCCCCAATCCGCCGAGAGGTGGGAGTGCCCCGCCGGGTCACCCTCCGTGTTCGCGCAGCCACATCCCCCGTATGCCAGGGAACTGCGCATCGGCCGCCGCGTCCAGTGGGGGGCACGTAAACTGTTCGTGTCCGCGGCGTTCGCCGCATGCGTCCGTTCCGTGCGGTGCCCGATTCCCGCTCGGCCACGCGTCCGCCGTACGATGCGCGCCATGGCAAAGGCACCCGTACTCACCCCGCGGGCGGACGACTTCCCCCGCTGGTACCAGGATCTGATCAACAAGGCCGAGCTGGCCGACAACGGCCCGGTGCGCGGCACGATGGTGATTAGGCCATACGGGTACGGGCTCTGGGAGCGGATGCAGTCCGAGATGGACTCCCGCATCAAGGAGGCGGGAGTCCAGAACGCGTACTTCCCGCTGTTCATCCCGCAGTCCTACCTGACGCGGGAGGCCGAACACGTCGAGGGCTTCGCCCCCGAACTCGCCGTCGTGACGCACGGCGGCGGCAAGGAGCTGGAGGAGCCGGTCGTCGTCCGGCCCACCTCCGAGACGATCATCAACGAGTACTTCTCCAAGTGGGTGCAGAGCTACCGCGACCTGCCCCTCCTCATCAACCAGTGGGCCAACGTGGTGCGCTGGGAGATGCGGCCCCGCGTCTTCCTGCGGACCACCGAGTTCCTCTGGCAGGAGGGCCACACCGCGCACGCCACGTACGAGGACGCCCGGGACTTCGCGGCGCACATCCACCGCGACGTGTACGGGGCGTTCATGCGCGACGTCCTCGCCATGGACTTCGTGCCCGGCCGCAAGACCCGCAGGGAGCGCTTCGCCGGCGCCGTCAACACCCTGACCCTGGAAGGGATGATGGGCGACGGCAAGGCCCTGCAGCTGGGCACGAGCCACGAACTCGGCCAGAACTTCGCCAAGGCCTTCCACACCCAGTACCTGTCCGGCTCGGGCGAGCAGGAGTACGTCTGGCAGACGTCCTGGGGCTCGTCCACCCGCATGGTGGGCGGCCTCGTCATGATGCACGGCGACGACAACGGCCTGCGGGTGCCGCCCCGCCTCGCCGCCACCCAGGTCGTCGTCCTCGCGATCAAGGGCGACGAGGCCGTCCTCGACGCGGCCAGGAAGCTCGGCGCCCGTCTGAAGGAGGCGGGCATCCGCGTCCAGATCGACGACCGCACGGACACCCCCTTCGGCCGCCGAGCCGTCGACTGGGAACTCAAGGGCGTGCCCGCGCGCGTCGAGATCGGCCCCCGCGACGTCGCCGCCGGCACGGCGATGCTGGCCCGGCGCATCCCCGGCGGCAAGGAGCCCGTCGCCCTGGACGCGCTGCCCGGCCTGCTGCCCGGCCTGCTGGAGGAGGACCAGGCGCAGCTGCTGCGCGAGTCCAGGCAGCGCCGCGAGTCGCGCACGGTGGACGTCGCCGGCGTCGAGGAGGCCGTCGAGGCCGCCGCCACCGGCTGGGGGCGCATCCCCTGGGCCGCGCTCGGCGAGGCCGGCGAGGCCAAGCTCGCCGAGCAGGGCGTGACGGTGCGCTGCCTCGTCGCCGAGGACGGCTCGGTCCCCGGGACCGACGACGAGGCCGGCGCGATCGCCGTGGTCGCCCGCGCCTACTGACGGCCGGGAGCCGGGCCCGGGCGGTACGCACCGGCGGCGGGAAGCCGCTGGTCCGGAAGGTGCGCACCGAGGACCGGAACTCACCGCTCCGGGTGGTACGTAGATCGGCTACGCGCCGTTGCGTAGGAGTCGCTACGTACCACCTTGGTGCGAGCTGTGAGAGTTATCCACAGTTCGGCGCACGTGCCCTCGTCAGCACGCATCAACCGCAACTGACGGGTACGGGCAAATTAATTGGGATGCCCCGTAATGGAACCCGGCGGCGATTCTGATCGTTGTACACGACGTGAGCACGACACCACCTGTTCTCGCCGCAGAGCTGGCGCAGGCGTGGGCCGACATTCAGCGGTACCACCCCGAGCTGCCGGATCTCGCCGCGCCAGAGTCCCTGATCGGAGAGTCCTCGTCCGCCTGCGGCGCCGAGCTCTCCTTCGAACGGCTGCTTCACGAAGCGGTCCACGGCATCGCCGCCGCACGAGGAGTGCGAGACACCTCGCGCGCCGGCCGGTACCACAACCGTAGGTTCCTCGCCATCGCCGAGGAGATGGGCCTCGACCATCCCGAGGAGCCGCACGCGAGCAGCGGCTTCTCCCTGGTCGCGCTCAGTCCCGAGGCGAAGCGGCGCTACCGCCCGACCATGGAACGGCTCCAGCGCGCCCTGAAGGCGCACACCGTCGCCACGGCCGCCGACACCAAGCGCAGCTTCCGGGGACCGGCCGCCAGGCACGGCTCCTCCGGCGGAGGCGTCCGCGTCAAGGCCGTGTGCGACTGCGGGCGCAACGTGCGCGTCGTGCCCTCCGTCCTCGCGCAGGCCCCCATCGTCTGCGGCGGCTGCGGGAAACCGTTCCGCATCCCGGACCAGGAGGCTCAGGAAGTGGTGGCGGCGGCGAGCTGACCGCCACCGCGGGGCCCCGCCACGCCCTCCGGGTCCGGCCCGGCCCTGCCGCGCGTGCCTCCGCCCCGGCCGCGCCCCGGTGCCTGCCGCGTGTGCGCCCCTCCCGGGCGCGGCCGCCGGGGCCGCCGGGCGTGCGGCCGTGCTCCGTACGTGTGGCACAATGAATGGCTGTACTCGACAGTCGAACAGGACCCCTCTCTCCTCCGGCTGACGCGTCCATCGGGCAGATCGGGTACCACAACCCCACGTGGCATCCCGTTGTGCCCCACCACGTCAAGACCAGGAGACACCACTCCCGTGGCAGTCAAGATCAAGCTGAAGCGTCTGGGCAAGATCCGTTCGCCTCACTACCGCATCGTCGTCGCCGACTCCCGTACCCGCCGTGACGGCCGGGCCATCGAGGAGATCGGCCTGTACCACCCGATCGAGAACCCCTCGCGCATCCAGGTCGACTCGGACCGCGCGCGGTACTGGCTCTCCGTGGGCGCCCAGCCCACCGAGCCGGTTCTCGCCATCCTGAAGCTGACCGGTGACTGGCAGGCGCACAAGGGCCTGCCCGCCCCCGAGCCGCTGAAGCAGCCCGAGCCGAAGGCCGACCGCAGCGGGCTCTTCGAGGCCGCCGCCAAGGAGGCCGGTGACGAGCCCAAGGGTGAGGCGATCACCCAGAAGGCGAAGAAGGCCGACAAGAAGGCCGACGACGCCGAGTCCTCGGCCGCCGCCGAGTCGACCGAGGCCTGATCATGCTCGAGGAGGCTCTCGAGCACCTCGTGAAGGGCATCGTCGACAACCCGGACGAGGTACGCGTCGCGTCGCGTGATCTGCGCCGCGGCCGCGTTCTCGAAGTCCGGGTCCACCCCGACGACCTCGGCAAGGTCATCGGCCGCAACGGCCGGACCGCACGTGCCCTGCGCACCGTCGTGGGCGCGATCGGCGGCCGCGGTATCCGCGTCGACCTCGTCGACGTGGACCAGGTCCGCTGAAGCACAGGGAACACCGGCACGGGCCGGGGAGGCATCGCCCTCCCTGGCCCGTGCCGTTTCATCAGGAGAGGCGCACGCAGTGCAGTTGGTAGTTGCCCGGGTCGGCCGCGCGCACGGCGTACGGGGCGAGGTCACCGTCGAGGTGCGGACGGACGAACCCGAGCTCAGGCTCGGCCCGGGCGCGGTGCTGGCCACCGACCCCGCGGCGGCGGGCCCCCTGACCATCGCGACGGGCCGGGTCCACAGCGGCCGGCTGCTGCTGCGCTTCGAGGGCGTCGGTGACCGCGGCGGCGCCGAGGCGCTGCGCAACGTCCTGCTGATCGCGGAGGTCGACCCCGAGGAACTGCCCGAGGACCCCGACGAGTTCTACGACCACCAGCTGATGGACCTGGACGTGGTGCTCGCGGACGGCACCGGGATCGGGCGCATCACGGAGATCTCGCACCTGCCGTCGCAGGACCTGCTCATCGTGGAACGGCCGGACGGCTCCGAGGTCATGATCCCCTTCGTCGAGGAGATCGTCACCGAGATCGACCTGGAGGAGCAGCGCGCCGTCGTCGCGCCGCCGCCGGGCCTGATCGACCCCGCGCAGGCCGAGGTCGCGTCCGCACGCGACGCGGAGGAGGACCCGGCCTCCGCCGGTGACCCGCAGGACGGGCCCGCCGGCGCCCGGGCGGAGCCGGAGCCGGACGCGGCGGGCGACGAGGCCTCCGCGACCGGACGCCGGGCGGACGGGGCGGAAGACGGCGGCGAGGAAGGCGGCTCCGGCCGCGGGGGCGGCGCCCGATGAGGCTCGACGTCGTCACGATCTTCCCCGAGTACCTCGACCCGCTGCACGTCTCCCTCGTCGGCAAGGCGAGGGCGAGCGGTCTGCTCTCCGTCCAGGTGCACGACCTGCGGCACTGGGCGTACGACCGCCACAACACCGTCGACGACACCCCCTACGGCGGCGGTCCCGGCATGGTCATGAAGACCGAGCCGTGGGGCGACGCGCTCGACGAGGTGCTGGCCGACGGGTACGAGCGCGGCGCGCACGACCCGGTGCTCGTCGTCCCGACGCCCAGCGGACGCCCCTTCACGCAGAAGCTCGCCGTCGAACTCTCCGAACGTCCCTGGCTGATCTTCACCCCGGCCCGCTACGAGGGCATCGACGGCCGCGTCACGGCCGAGTACGCCACCCGCATGCCGGTGTACGAGGTCTCCATCGGGGACTACGTCCTGGCCGGCGGCGAGGCGGCGGTGCTCGTCGTCACCGAGGCGGTCGCCCGGCTGCTGCCCGGCGTCCTCGGCAACGCCGAGTCGCATCGCGACGACTCCTTCGCCCCCGGGGCCATGGCCGACCTGCTGGAGGGGCCCGTCTACACCAAGCCGCCCGTCTGGCGCGGCAGGGAGGTGCCCGACGTGCTGCTGAGCGGGCACCACGGGAAGATCGCGCGGCGCCGCAGGGACGAGGCGCTGGAGCGGACCGCGGCCCACCGGCCCGAGCTGATCGAGCGCAGCGACCCCTCCGCGTTCGACAAGAAGGACCGCGAGACCCTCTCCATCCTCGGCTGGGCACCGGAGCCCGGCGGCCGATTTTGGCGCAGGCCGCCCGACGTGGAAGAATAGGCCGCTGCCTTACGTCCGGCGTGCGCCCCTGCCACAGGGGGAACGACGCATCGCCCGACGCGAACGGCACACCCCAACCGTCTCACGACATTCCGCTGATGACCTGTGGCATCGGCGAGGAAGCAGAACTTCATGTCCAGCCTGCTCGACACGGTCGACTCCGCGTCCCTGCGGACCGACCTCCCCGCCTTCCGGCCGGGTGACACGGTCAACGTCCACGTCCGCGTCATCGAGGGCAACCGCTCTCGTATCCAGCAGTTCAAGGGCGTCGTCATCCGCCGCCAGGGCTCGGGCGTCCGCGAGACCTTCACGGTCCGCAAGGTGTCCTTCTCGGTCGGCGTCGAGCGGACCTTCCCCGTGCACAGCCCGATCTTCGAGAAGATCGAGCTCGTCAGCCGCGGCGACGTCCGCCGCGCGAAGCTCTACTACCTGCGTGATCTGCGCGGCAAGGCCGCGAAGATCAAGGAGAAGCGCGACAACTGACGGCGGGGTCCACAGAAGGGCCCGATAAGCTCAGGGCCCGATGGACAGCGACGCGAACCACACAGAGCGCGGCCCCTCACCCTTCCCCTCGGGGGACAGGGAAGAGGGGCCGCGTTCCGTGCGTTCGGCGGTCCGGTCGGACGAAGACCCGGGCTCCGGGGGCGCGGCCCGTCGCACGAAGGTGGGGGCTCCCGCCGCCGGCGGGCGTTCGGCGGACGGGACCGCGGGGAACCCCTCGGCCGACAAGGAGGCCGCCCGAAAGGCGCGTCGGCCGGATGCCGCCTCCGAGGTGTCTCGTGGCGCCGCCCGGGACACCGGCGAGGCGGCGGCCCGGGAGGCACGTGCGGACGGCGGCCCCGAGGTACGCGCGGAGGCCGGGCCGGAGGGACGCGCGGAGGGCGGCCCGGACCTCGGCACGGAGGCCCGGGAGGCCCGCGCGGACGACGGCCCCGAGGCGGACCCTGACGGCCCCGACGCGGACCCAGACGGCTCCGAGGCGGATCCCGACGGCTCCGAGGGCGCCCGGAGAGGGCTGCTGTCGTGGCGGGGCCTGGTGGGGCTCTGCGCCGCCTGCGTCGTCTTCCTCCTCCTCTTCAGCCACTTCGTCCTGCAGCCGTTCCTCATCCCGAGCGGCTCGATGGAGCCGACCCTGCAGGTCGGGGACCGCGTCCTGGTCGACAAGTCGGCCTATCGCTTCGGCGGGACGCCCCACCGGGGCGACGTCGTCGTGTTCGACGGCACCGGCTCCTTCGTGCAGGAGCCGCCGGGCCCCGACCCGGTCGTCTCGCTCGTACGCGGCACGGCGGCGGCCCTCGGGCTCGCCGGACCGGCCGACACGGACTACGTCAAGCGCGTCGTGGGCGTCGGCGGCGACCACGTGGTGTGCTGCGGCAAGGACGGCAGGATCCAGGTGAACGGGCGCGCGGTGAGCGAACCGTACGTGCACGAGGGCGACGTCCCGTCGAGCGTCGACTTCGACCTCGTGGTGCCGCCGGGCACTCTCTTCGTCCTCGGCGACCACCGCTCCGACTCCAGCGACTCGCGCGACCACCTCGGCGACCCCGGCGGCGGCATGGTGCCCGTCGGCAAGGTCATCGGCAGGGCCCGTTGGATCGGCTGGCCCTTCGCCCGCTGGTCGACGGTACGCGGCGCCGGCACGGCCTTCGACCGCGTTCCGGCGGCGGGGGGTCCCCATGGGTAGGCGCGGCCGCCCGGCGGGCCACACCGCGCAGGCAGGACCCGCGGGCGGCGGGCAGGGGCTGCCCGGGCGCGCCGAGCGCAGAAGGCTGGCCCGCCGCGTCAAACGGCGCAGACGGCGCTCGGCGCTCACCGAGATACCCCTGCTCATCGTGGTCGCCGTCGTGATCGCGCTCGTGCTGAAGACGTTCCTCGTCCAGGCGTTCGTGATCCCGTCGGGCTCGATGGAGAACACCATCCGCATCGGCGACCGGGTGCTCGTGGACAAGCTGACCCCGTGGTTCGGGTCGGAGCCCAGCCGCGGTGACGTCGTCGTCTTCAAGGACCCCTCGGACTGGCTGTCCGGCGAGAAGCAGGCCCCCGACACGTCACCCGCCGCCGTCAAGCAGCTCAAGCGCGGACTGACGTTCATCGGACTGCTGCCGTCCGCGAACGACCGGGACCTCATCAAAAGGGTGATCGGCGTCGGCGGGGACACCGTCAAATGTTGTGACAAGAATGGCAAAGTCACCGTCAACGGAAAAGCGCTCGACGAGCCCTATCTCGCCCCCGGCAACGCGCCCTCGACGATCTCGTTCGAGGTGAAAGTACCCAAGGGACGGCTCTTTTTCCTCGGCGACCACCGGGCCCTTTCCGCGGACTCGCGCTTCCACCTGGACGAGGAATTCCAGGGCACCGTGCCGCTTTCCGACGTGGTGGGCCGGGCGGTCGTGATCGCCTGGCCCTTCGGCCACTGGCGCAAGCTGGAGGAGCCCGCGACGTTCGGATCGGTGCCGTCCCCGGGGGACTCTCACGCCGCCGCTACGTCCCGGTCGCCTACTGTGGCCCGTCGGGACCGCAACGGATTGCCCGCGCCCCCGACCCCTGCGGAACTCCCGCTCGTTATGGGAGTGGTAGTTCTGTCCCGGCCCCGGGGCGGGCGCCCGCGCGGAGAGGACGCACCGCCGCGGGATCACACGCAGTGAATTCGGACCCGACGAATTCACACCAAGTGAAGGAGTGGATGTGGGGGATGTGGCGGTCGGCGCACGGTCCGGACACGAGGGTCCCGAGGAGGGCCGCGAGCAGCTCGCCGAGTCGCCCGAAGCCGTGATCGACGGAGTGCCAGGTGGAGTGATGGACGAGCAGGACACGACAACGCACAGGGCGGGCGGCTCGCGCAGGCAGCGCGGGCCCAGGCAGCAGCGCTCGTTCTGGAAGGAACTGCCCCTGCTGATCATCATCGCTCTCGCGCTGGCGCTGGTGATCAAGACGTTCCTCGTCCAGGCGTTCTCGATCCCCTCGGACTCCATGCAGGACACCCTCCAGCGGGGTGACCGGGTGCTGGTGGACAAGCTGACCCCGTGGTTCGGCTCGGAGCCGCAGCGCGGCGAGGTCGTCGTCTTCCACGACCCCGGCGGCTGGCTCGAAGGGGAGCCGACCCCCCAGCAGAACGTGCTGCAAAAGGGCCTCAGCTTCATCGGCCTGATGCCGTCCGCGGAGGAGAAGGACCTGATCAAGCGGGTCATCGCCGTCGGCGGGGACACCGTCTCCTGCAAGAAGGGGGGCAAGGTCGTCGTCAACGGCCACGCCCTCGACGAGAAGAACTACATCTACCCCGGCAACACCCCCTGCGACGACCTGCCGTTCGGGCCCATCAAGGTGCCCCAGGGCCGCATCTGGGTCATGGGCGACCACCGCCAGGACTCCAGCGACTCCCGCTACCACCAGAACCTCCCCGGAAACGGCACGGTCTCCACAAAGGACGTCGTCGGACGGGCGTTCGTGGTGGCGTGGCCGGTCGACCGCTGGCACATCCTGGGCGTGCCCGACACCTTTGACCAGCAGGGACTCAGTGCGGCGGCGCTCACCGGCGCCCCCGCCGCGGCGGGCCTCGCGGGTGCCGTCCCCCTGGTCCTGTGGCGCCGGAAGCGGCTGACCCGCTCCGGTACCGCCGGGTAGGGTGCCTCCCGGATACCCGAGGGCCGGGACCACACTCCGAGCGGGGGCGTGCCGGGATGAGCAGGGCAGCACGGACGAACGACGGTCGCGGCCGTCTCGGCAGCAGGGTGTCGGGGCTGGTCGTGGCCCTCGGCTGCGTTCTCTTCCTCGGCGGGTTCGCGTGGGCGGCCGTCGAGTACCAGCCCTGGACCGTGCCGACCGGGTCGATGACCCCCACGATCAAGGCCGGTGACAAGGTCCTCGCCCAGCGCATATCCGGGGACGAGGTCCACCGCGGCGACGTGGTCGTCTTCAAGGACTCCGAGTGGGGCGACCTGCCCCTGGTCAAGCGGGTCGTCGGCATCGGCGGCGACACCGTCGCCTGCTGCGACAAGCAGGGCAGGATGTCCGTCGACGGCCGCCCGCTCGACGAGCCGTACACGGACAAGACGATCGGCGGGGGCCGCGCCGCCAACGCGGACTTCTCCGCCAAGGTGCCGGCGGGGGAGCTGTTCATGCTCGGGGACGAGCGCGCCACGTCGCTCGACTCCCGGGTGCACCTCCAGGACAGCGAACAGGGCTCTGTTCCGCGCACCGACGTGCGCGGGCGGGTCGACGCCGTCGCCTGGCCGCCGGCCTCCCTCATGGCGCGCCCGGGCACGTTCGCCGCGCTGCCGGGCGGGACCTCCAGCCCCGGTCCGCTGCGGCTGATGGCGGTGGCCGTGATCGCGGGAGCCGTGCTGATCTTCCTCGGGGCCGCGCTGGGGCCGCTGCTGAGCCGCGGCGGCAGGGGCAGGCCCGCGCCGGCCGGCTCGAGGGAGACCGCCGGTGCCCGCTGAGCTGCGGCGGGTGGCCCGGATGGTGCTGCTCGACCCCGACGACCGGATCCTGCTGATGCACGGGCACGAACCCGACGATCCCGCGACGACCTGGTGGTTCACCCCGGGCGGCGGCCTCGAGGGCGACGAGACCCGGGAGCAGGCCGTGCTGCGCGAGCTCGCGGAGGAGACGGGGATCACACGGGTCGATCTCGGTCCGGTCCTGTGGCGGCGGGTCTGCTCGTTCCCGTTCGACGGGCGGCGCTGGGACCAGGACGAGTGGTACTTCCTCGGCCGCACCGAGCAGACCGCGACGGCTCCCGCGGGCCTCACGGAGCTGGAGAAGCGCAGCGTGGGCGGCCTGCGCTGGTGGACCTGCGCGGAACTGGAGGCCACGCGTGAGACGGTGTACCCGACCAGGCTCGCCGGGCTGCTGCGTACGCTGCTCGACGACGGTCCCCCCGGTACGCCGCTGATGCTCGACACGGAAATCGCCTAGCGAGCGTCGGTCCCGGAGCACAATGGGGGGACGAACGGCTGAAGGGGATGCCATGAGCGCCGAGGACCTCGAGAAGTACGAGACCGAGATGGAGCTGAAGCTCTACCGGGAGTACCGAGACGTCGTCGGCCTGTTCAAATACGTGATCGAGACCGAGCGCCGGTTCTACCTCACCAATGACTACGAGATGCAGGTGCACTCGGTTCAGGGTGAGGTCTTCTTCGAGGTCACGATGGCGGATGCCTGGGTCTGGGACATGTACAGGCCGGCCAGGTTCGTCAAGCAGGTACGCGTCCTGACGTTCAAGGACGTGAACATCGAAGAGCTGAACAAGAACGACGACCTGGAGCTGCCGGCGGGCTGATCCCCCGCCCCGCTCCGGCCGGGGCGTCCCGCCCCCGTCGTCCACGCGTCCTGACCCGGCCGCGCGTCGGCCCGCGTGTCGGCCTGAGCGCGTTGTGTTCCGCGGCCGGTCCGGACCGCGATTGTCCCGCGGCCGGTCCGGACCGTGATGTGCCCCGCGGCCGGTCCGGACCGTGATGTGTCCCGCAGTCGGTCAGCGCATCGCCCGAGCGCCGGTGCCGGGCGCTCCCTGATCCGGCGGCCGCCTCCCCGCACGGCTCCTGGTTCGTCACACGGCTCCTCGCCCGTCACACGGCTCCTGGTCCGTCGCGCCGCTCCCCGCACGTCGCATCGGCCCGTGGCGCGGCTCCTCCGCGAGGCTTCGGCTGCCCTCGTCGTCAGCCGTTTTCCCTGCGCTTCCGCCGCGCTCCCCTCCCGGCTGTCACCCACCCGGGTGATGGGCTTTTCCACAATCGCGGGGTTTTCCACCGCTCCCGGATCAAGATCCACTTGAGTCCGCCGGATCCGTCACAGTCGGTGGCGGAGGTGGTGCGCGATGAACGCGACGGGGGCGTTGGGGCGGTACGGGGAAGGGCTGGCGGCACGGCTGCTGACCGCGGCGGGCATGACGCTGCTCGCACGCAACTGGAGGTGCGGCAGGACCGGCGAGATCGACATCGTGGCCATGGACGCCGACGTCCTGGTGGTCTGCGAGGTCAAGACGCGCAGGGCGGGCGGCTTCCAGCATCCGATGGCCGCGCTCACGCCGGTGAAGGCGGAGCGGCTGCGCAGGCTCGCGGACTGCTGGATCGAACGGTCCGCGGGTCCGCCGGCGGGCGGGGTGCGGATCGACCTGGTGGGGATCGTGGTGCCCGGGCGCGGGGCGCCCGAGATCGAGCACGTGCGGGGGGTGGCCTGAATGGCCTTCGCACGGACGTGCTCGGTGGCACTGGTCGGGGTCGAGGGCGTGGTGGTGGAGGTCCAGGCGGACCTGGAGCCCGGCGTCGCTGCGTTCACCCTGGTCGGGCTGCCCGACAAGAGCCTGATGGAGAGCAGGGACCGGGTGCGCGCGGCCGTGGTCAATGCGGGGGTGCCATGGCCGCAGAAGAAGCTCACCGTGAGCCTCAGCCCGGCCTTCGTCCCCAAGAGCGGCAGCGGATTCGATCTCGCCGTGGCCGCCTCGGTGCTCGGAGCCGCGGAACGCGTCGACCCGCGCTCGCTCGCGGACCTCGTGCTCATCGGCGAGCTGGGCCTCGACGGCAGGGTCAGGCCGGTGCGCGGCGTCCTGCCCGCCGTGCTCGCGGCGGCGGAAGCCGGCCACCGCCAGGTCGTCGTGCCCGAGCAGACCGCGGGCGAGGCGTCCCTCGTGCCGGGGATCTCCGTGCTCGGTGTGCGCAGCCTCGCCCAGCTGATCGCGGTGCTTGCCGACGAGCCCGTGCCGCAGGAGCCCAGGGAGGAGGCGCTGAAGCGTCCGGACCCGATGCTCGCCGGTCTCGTCGTGCCCGGCGCCGGCGTCGGCACGGGAATCGAGCATGCCGGCGAGGGTACGGGGCCCGACCTCGCGGACGTCGCGGGCCAGGCGGTGGCGCGCGCGGCGCTGGAGGTGTCCGCGGCGGGCGGCCACCACCTGCTGCTGTCCGGACCGCCGGGCGCGGGCAAGACGATGCTGGCCGAGCGGCTGCCCGGGGTCCTGCCGCCGCTGAGCGGGCCCGAGGCGCTGGAGGTGACCGCGGTCCACTCCGTCGCGGGCATCCTGCCTCCGGGCGAGCCACTGGTACGCGCCGCGCCCTACTGCGCGCCGCACCACTCGGCGACGATGCAGGCCCTCATCGGCGGCGGCAACGGCCTGCCCCGGCCGGGCGCGGTCTCGCTCGCCCACCGCGGGGTGCTCTTCCTCGACGAGGCGCCCGAGTTCTCCGGGCGGGCCCTCGACGCCCTGCGCCAGCCGCTGGAGTCGGGGCACGTCGTGGTGGCGCGCAGCGCCGGGGTGGTGCGGCTGCCGGCGCGGTTTTTGATGGTGCTGGCGGCCAACCCCTGCCCCTGCGGGAGGCACGGGGGCCCCGGCGGCGCCTGCGAGTGCCCGCCCGCGGTCGTGCGGCGCTATCAGGCACGCCTGTCCGGCCCCCTGCTGGACCGGGTGGACCTGCGTGTCGAGGTGCAGCCCGTCCGGCGCGCCGACCTGCTCGCCCATGGCGGGCGGGGCGAGCCCACGGCGGCGGTGGCCGACCGGGTGCGCGACGCCAGGGCGCGTTCCGCTGCCCGCTACGAGGGCCTGCCCTGGCGACTGAACAGCCAGGTGCCGGGGCACGAGCTGCGCACCCGCTGGCCCGTCGGCCCCGGAGCGCTCGCGCTGGCCGAACGCGACCTGGAGCGCGGCATGCTCACGGTGCGCGGACTCGACAGGGTCCTCAGGGTGGCCTGGACGGTTGCCGATCTCGCGGGCCGCGACCGGCCCGGGGAGCGGGACGTGGCACTCGCGCTCGAACTGCGCACCGGCATCCCCCGCGGTGTCCCGGCCCCGGCGGCGGCGTCGTGACGGCCGGGGCGCCCGACCAGGAGCGTCGCGCCCGCGCGGCCCTGACCAGGGTCCTCGAGCCGGGCGACGAGACCGGGGGCGGCTGGATCGCCAGGATCGGCGCCGTGCGGCTCCTGGAACTGCTCCACGCCGACGCCGCGCAGGCCGAGGCCCGGCTCGGCGGCGTC
>NZ_JAKGCV010000119.1 GCF_021556455.1 Streptomyces fuscigenes
GGCGGCCGGGCGCCGGGTCGCGGGGCCGCGCCGCAATGGGCCGGCCCCGGCAGCGCCGTTCAGGCCGTCACCGTGCGGAAGCCGCAGTTCGCCGCGGCGGAGTGCGGGGTGTTCCCGCTGCGTGCCGCCGTGCGGTAGCGGTTGCAGTACGAGTCGTGGCACAGGTACGAGCCGCCCCGGGTGACCGCCACGGTCCCGGTGCGGGGGCCGCGCGGGTCGTACTCGGGCGAGCGCGCGTAGTACCCGGGGTCGAACCAGTCGGCGCACCACTCCCAGACGTTTCCGGCGGTGTCGTGCAGCCCGTAGCCGCCCGCCGGGAACGCGCCGACGGGAGAGGTGGCGCTCCAGCCGTCCTCCTCGGTGTTCTCGACGGGGAACGTGCCCTGCCAGATGTTGCAGCGGTGCTCGCCGCCCGGCGTCAGTTCGTCGCCCCAGGGGTAGCGCAGGGACGCGGCGCCGCCGCGGGCCGCGTACTCCCATTCGGCCTCGGTCGGCAGCCGGCGGCCCGCCCAGGCGCAGTAGGCCTCCGCGTCGGCCCGGGTGACCTGCACGACGGGGTGGTCGCCGCGCCCGTCGAGCGACCCGAGGGGCCCGTGGGGGTGGCGCCAGTCGGCTCCGCGCACGTCGACCCACCAGGGGGTCCCGGGGAAGACCGCGAGGACGTCCTCGGGCTGTGCGCTCAGGTGCAGCGCGAAGACGGCCGAGTGCCCCGCGCGCTCGGCCTCCGTGACGTGGCCGGTGGCGGCGGCGAAGGCGGCGAACGCGTCATTGGTGACGGGCGTGGCGTCGATCGTGAAGGCGTCGAGGCGTACGGGGTGCACGGGCAGTTCGCCGTCCGCCGGGTACCCCTCCCCGAACGCGTCGCCCATCAGGAAGCGCCCGCCGGGGACGTGGGCCTGGGCGATCGGATGGCCGCCGGGTCCGCGGGCCCGGCCGGACCGGGGCGGGGGCGGCGGCGCCGGCGCCCGGCCCCGGGGCTCCCCGCCGGGCGGGACGGCCCGGGCGGCGCTCCCGGCGCCCGCCGCCCCGGCGCCGGACGCTCCCGCACCCGGTGCTCCTGCGTCCGGCGCTCCGGCGTCCGACGCTCCGGCGTCCGGCCGTCCGGCCCCGGGCGGTTCGGCGCCGGCCGCGCGCGCCGGAGCGCAGCAGGGGTGCCCTGTCATCGTCCGTCTCCTTGCGTAGAATGACGCGAGCCAATAGGGGACTAATCCTATAGCCCTCCTTGGTGAGGCGGAGACGGGACTGCGTGGTGACCAAGTGATCAAGTTCGAACACATCCTGCTGGGCCTGTTCGCCCAGCGCCCCTGGAGCGGGTACGACCTCAAGAAGTGGCTGTCCGAGGGCGGGAAGTTCTTCCGCTCCAACGCGGACCAGAGCCAGATCTACCGGCTGCTGGGCCGGATGGAGGCCAACGGCTGGATCACCCACACCGTCGACCCCCGCGAGAAGCGCCCGGACGCCAAGGTCTACTCGATGACCGGCGAGGGCCGCGCCGAGCTGCTGGCCTGGGCGAGGTCGCCGTACCAGCCGCCGGCCCGCCTCCAGGACCCCGACTTCCTGGCCCGGTTCTTCTTCGGCGGCATCGTCGACCCCGTCGGCCTGCGGTCGCTGATCGAGACGGAGCTCTCGGCCCGCAAGGAGCAGGTGGTGCGGTACCGGGGCCGCGACCGCAGGCAGCAGTTCGAGGCACCGATCCCGGAGGTCGACACCGGCCGGGCGCGGCTGCTGGAGGAGCTGACGCACATCCGGGGCATGGCGGAGATCGACTCCTGGATCGCGTGGCTGGAGGAGATGCTCGTGGCGCTGGACGCCGCCCGCGTGACCACGCCGCCCGACCCCGACTGACCGTCCGCCCGCCCCGTCCCAGGAACCTCCGACCTCCAAGGAGCCACCGCGTGCGCGCGATCATGGTCATGTTCGACACCCTCAACCGGCGCTTCCTGCCGCCCTACGGCGCGCAGGGCGTCCACGCGCCCCACTTCGAGCGGCTCAGCCGGCTCACGGCCGTGTTCGACAACGCGTACGCCGGCAGCATGCCGTGCATGCCGGCGCGGCGGGAGATCCACACCGGGCGGCACAACTTCCTGCACCGCTCCTGGGGGCCCCTGGAGCCTTTCGACGACTCCGTGCCGGAGATCCTGTCGGGGGCCGGCGTCTACACGCACCTCGTCACCGACCACCAGCACTACTGGGAGGACGGCGGGGCGACGTTCCACAACCGCTACGACTCCTACGAGTTCTTCCGGGGCCAGGAGGGCGACAAGTGGAAGGGGCACGTGGCCGACCCGGACCTGCCGCCCTCCCACTCCTGGCGGTCCGACGCGGGGCGCCGCCAGGACCGCATCAACCGCCGGTACATGGCGACCGAGGACCGGCACTCGCAGACCCTGACCGTCGACGCGGGCCTGGAGTTCATCGGGACGAACGCCGAGGCCGACCGCTGGTTCCTCCAGATCGAGTGCTTCGACCCGCACGAACCCTTCTTCACCTACGACGAGCACCGCTCCCACTACCTGCACGCCCTCGGCGAGGACCGCGCCGTGGAGGCGGACTGGCCCGACTACCGCCGGGTCACGGAGGACGAGCGGCTGGTGGAGCGGATGCGCGCCGAGTACGCGTCGCTGCTGACGATGTGCGACGCCTCGCTCGGCCGGGTGCTGGACGCGATGGACGAGCACGCCCTGTGGGACGACACGATGCTGATCGTCTGCACGGACCACGGGCTGCTGCTCGGGGAGCACGGCTGGTGGGGCAAGAACGTGCAGCCCTGGTACGACGAGAACATCCACACGCCGCTGTTCATCTGGGACCCGCGCAGCGCGGTGCGCGGCGAGCGGCGCGCGAGCCTCGTGCAGACCATCGACTTCGGGCCCACGCTGCTCGACTACTTCGGCGTCCCCGCGCCGGAGCTGATGCAGGGGGCCGCCCTCGGCGACGCGGTCGCCCAGGACGCGCCCGTACGGGAGGCCGGTCTCTTCGGCTCGTTCGGCAGCCACGTCAACGTGACCGACGGCCGGTACGTGTACATGCGGGCCCCGCTGCGCGAGAGCAACGACCCCCTGTACGAGCACACGCTGATGCCGACCCACATGGCCAGCCGCTTCACCCCGGGGGAGCTGGAGCACGCCGAGCTGGTGCGGCCGCTGCCGTTCACGAAGAACGCCCCGGTGCTGCGCATACCGGGGGCCACCTGGGGCAACCCGCACGCCTTCGGCACCCTGCTGTTCGACCTGGTGGACGACCCGGACCAGCGGCACCCGCTGCTCCGCGACGACCTGGAACTGCGGATGGCGACACTGCTGACGGCGCTGATGCGCGCCTGCGACGCACCGGAGAGCCAGTTCGAGCGGCTCGGGCTGCCCCTGTCCGGCCCGGTCACCGAGGAGCATCTGCTGGCCCGCAGCCAGTACGAGCTGGTCCTGGCGTCCACGCAGGAGATGCCTCCCGCCGGGGAGTTCGAGCGCGCCTCGGCGAGCGTGACGACGCCGCTCGGCGAGCTGCTGCGGGACGAGGGGGCGCGGGCCGCGGTGCTGCGCCACCTGCCGCTCGTGGCCAACCCGGACTTCGCCCGGCGGGTGGCCGACCGCTCGCCCTACCAGCTCGCGGCGACCACCCCGGGCGTGTCGGCGGCCGCGCTGCGGGCCCTGGACGGGGAGCTGGCGGCGCTCGGGACGGTCTGAGCCCCGGCGGGCCGGCTCAGGCGCCCTCCGCCGCGGCGGTCGCGCGCCTGGCCTCCCGGCGGCGGGCCTGCTCCGCGGGGTCGGGCACGGGCGCGGCCAGCAGCAGCCGCCGCGTGTAGGGGTCTCGCGGCGCGTCGGTGACCTCCCGGGCGCCGCCGCTCTCCACGATCCGGCCCCGGTGCATCACCGCGACCCGGTGGCAGATGTGCCGCACCACGGCCAGGTCGTGCGAGATGAACAGGTAGGCGACCCGGTGCGTTCCTGGAGTTCGACGAGCAGGTCGAGGACCTTGGACCGGGTCGTCAGGTCCAGCGCGCTGACCGGCTCGTCGCACACGACGAGCCGCGGGTCCAGCGCCAGGGCCCGCGCGATGGCGACGCGCTGGCGCTGCCCCCCGCTGAACTCGCGCGGCAGGCGGCGTCCCGCGTCGCCGGGCAGGCCGACGGCGTCGAGCAGTTCGGCGATCCGGGCGCGGGCGGCCGGGCGGCGGGTCCCGGCCGCCACCAGCGGCTCGGCGAGGATCGACTCGACGGTCATGCCCGGGTTGAGCGAGCTGTAGGGGTCCTGGAAGACCACCTGGATCTCGTCGCTGAGCGCCCTGCGCTCCTTGCGGGACAGGCCCGAGATGGTCCGGCCGTCGTACGTCACGGTGCCGGCGGCCACGGGGACGAGGCCGAGGACGGCCCGGCCGAGCGTGGTCTTGCCCGAGCCGGACTCCCCCACCAGGCCGACGCACTCGCCGGCCGCGATGTCCAGGGAGACCGCGTCGAGCACCTTCAGCGGCGGCCTGCCGAATCCCTTGACGGGATGGCGACGTCGACGGCGTCGACGCTCAGCAGGGGCGTGGTCATCGGTGTCGTCGCGTTCATTGCTGTGCCTTTCCGGGCAGGACGCCGGCCAGCGGCGGGCGCGGCGGGGCGCCCCCGGGGCCCGCCGCCAGCAGCGCCCGGGTGTACGGATGCTCGGGCGAGGCGAACAGGCCCGCGGCGTCCCGGTCCTCCACGATCCGGCCCGCGCGCATCACGGCGACGCGGTCGCAGATGTCGGCGACCACGCCGAAGTTGTGCGTGACGAGCAGGACGGTCATGTCCCGTTCGCGTCTGAGGTCGAGCAGCAGGTCGAGCACCTCGGCCTGCACGGTGACGTCGAGCGCGGTGGTCGGCTCGTCGGCGATGAGGAGGTCGGGGTCCAGCGAGACGGCGCCCGCGATGAGGACGCGCTGCGCCATGAACTTGTAGGACAGTTCCTATAGGGGATAGAGCCAGTATTCCCGCTGTTGTGAACGGGTTACGCGGTGCGTGCGGCCACGGGATGGCGGCTGTTTGCGGGCGAAGCGCCTATATGATCCGGTCCACGCCGTAGGCGCGTCCGAGCAGCCGTTCGGGGACACCCGCCGAACCGCAGCGACCTGAGGGGTAGTAGACGGACCATGACCCGGAAGCACGTCAGCGAGGTGGACCGGCCGGGCTGGATCACGCGGATGAGACGCAGGATCGCGGGGTCCGTGGTCGAGCTGGCCTGGATCCGCGGCCGCGAGATGGAACTGATGCACCGCGCCATGGGGTTCGCGGCGCTCGGCTTCCTCACCCTCGTGCCCCTGCTGATCCTCGTCGCCGCGGCCGACCCCGCGAGCGGCCAGGGCTTCGCGCGCTGGCTGGGCCAGGGCATCGGCGTCTCGGCCGGGCCCCAGGCCAAGATCCAGCAGCTGTTCGGCAGGCCGGGGCAGGCCCTGCAGGGCACGACGGCCCTCGGCCTCGCGGCGCTGGCCGTGTTCGGCCTGAGCTTCGGCGGCGCGGTGCAGACGGGCTACGAACGGGTCTGGGACCTGTCCACGGCCCGCTGGCACACCGCGTGGCGCCACGTGGTGTGGCTCGCGGCGCTGATCGTCTACCTGATCACCTTCGTCAACACCCCGGTGACGTCGGACTCGGTGCCCTGGAAGCTCTTCGGGACGATCGGCGACGTGGTGGCCGCGTTCCTCTTCCTGTGGTGGTCGCAGCGCGTCCTGCTCGCGGGCCGGGTGCGCTGGAGCGCGCTGCTGCCGGGCGCCGTGGCGACGGCGCTCGGCATGCTGGGCCTCAGGATCTTCTCGCAGCTGGTGTTCTCGCCGCTGATCGCCTCGAGCGCGGTGACGTACGGGCCGTTCGGCACCGTGCTGGTCATCCAGTCGTGGCTCGTCGGCGTGGGCTTCGTGGTGTACGGCGGCGCGCTGGTGGGGCGGCTCTACCACGAGAACCGGATGCAGAAGCGGCTTCTGTCGACGGGCCGCGAGGCCCGGCGCGGTCCGGGCGAGGACGAGGGCTGACGGCGTGGCACGGAGGCGGCACGGGGCGCGCGGGCCGGCCGGCGGCCGACGGCGGTACGGGACACGCGGGCGCTTCGGGGCCGCGCGGACAGCGCGGTGCGGCGCGCCGGTCTCCCGGGGCGCCGCACCGCAGCGGGCAGGTCAGCAGCTGAGGTTGCCTCCGGGGTCGACGCCGAGGATCTGGGCGAAGCGCGTGTAGTTGTCCACCCGGTCCTGCACCTCGGCCGGGTTGCCGCCGTTGCATTCGATGGAGCCGTTGATGGACCGGATGGTCTCGCCGAAGCCGCTGCCGTTGACCATCGCGTCGTGCGGGGTCATCGTCCCGGGACCGCTCTGGGTGTCCCAGTACCACAGCCCGGTCTTCCAGGAGACGGACGCGTCGTTCTGGACCAGGTCGGGGTTGTCGAGCAGGTCGATGCCGAGGGAGTCGCCGGCCGCCTTGTAGTTGAAGTTCCAGCTCAGCTGGAGGGGCCCCCGGCCGTAGTACTTGTCGGTGCCCGCCGGGCAGCCGTAGGGCTGGCTGGTGTCGCAGTAGTGCGGGTAGTTGGCGGTGTTCTGCTCCACGACGTACTGCAGCCCGCCGGTCTCGTGCCCGACGTTCGCGAGGAAGGCCGCGGCCTCCTGCTTCTTGACCGTGTCGCTGCCGCTGTTGGCGAAGCCCGGGTACGCGGAGAGGGCGTCGGTGAGCCCTCCGTAGGTGTAGAAGGAGTTCCTGCTCGGGAACATCTGATCGAACTGCGACTCGCTGACCACGAAGGAGGCGGCCGCTCGGGCGTGGCCGGCGGGCGCGGCGGCCTGCGCGGGGGCGAGGGCCAGGGCGGACAGCGCCGTGGCGGAGGCGGCGGCCGCGAGCGTGGCGATGAGGCGTCGGCGCAAGGGGATTCACTCCTCACGGGGCCGCCGTCCCCACGGCGGCCCGGTTCCTGTGGGGGGAGGCCCGGAGGCACGGGTGGGAGCCGCGAGGGACCCCGGGCACGACGAGGTCGCACCTCTCCCGCATGTGGGGTGCGGGGGGTGTGGTTTCGATGCTTTCGCAAAGACCCCGGCGTTGGACTAGACCATACCCACCGACGTGTTCGCGTCAAGAGTGCAGACACCATCCATCCGCCGGGCGCGGGCCCGGGCGCCGGCCCGCCGACGCGCGTGCGGCCAGGGGGAGATGGGAAGGAGGAAAAAGCGAGGAAGAAGGACGGCGCGCGTGTTTCCCGGCACCGAGCGCGGTCCGCCGGGCGGACGGGTGCACCGGCCGGCCGGGCGGCCACGGCCACGTCACCGGGCCCGGCGGAAGCGTCACCGGGCGCGGCGGAAGCGTCGCGGGGCCGGGCAGCGCCTCGGGCCGCCGGCGCGCGGCCGCCACGGACCGCCCGGGGCGTTCTCAGGCGGTTCTCAGGCGGTCCGGCGCAGGCCCGCCACGAGGAGCCCGACCAGCCTCCGGGCGTCGTAGCGCTCGTCGTTCTCCGCGCCGATGCACAGGTTGCCGACACCCCGCATCAGCTCGTACGCCCCGAGGTCGGAGCCGATCTCGCCGGCCGACGACGCGGCGTCGAGGAGTTCGGTGCACACGGGCACCAGCCGGCCGAGGAAGTACGCGTGCAGCGCCTCGAAACCCGGGTCCTCGGACTGCAGGACGGCGGCGAGCCCGTGCTTCGTCACCAGGAAGTCGACAAAAAGATTGATCCACTCCCCCAGTGCGGCGTGCGGCGAGGCCGAGGCCGCGAGGAGGGCCGGTCCGGCCTCGGCGCACGCGTCGACCTGGTGCCGGTAGACCGCGATGATGAGGTCCGCGCGGGTGGGGAAGTGCCGGTAGATGGTGCCCATGCCGACACCGGCCCGGGCCGCGACGTCCCGCACCGGGGCCTCGACACCCGAGGCGACGAAGACGGCGGCGGCCGCGTCGAGCAGGCTCTTCTCGTTGCGCCGGGCGTCCGCCCGCTTCCGCGGCGCCGCCGCACCCCGCGCACTCCCGGCCTCGCCGCTCACCGCACCGCTCCCTCCGCCGCCCGCTCCGCCGCGCGGGACGGACCCGCCTGCGGACGGAACACCGTTCCGTTTGTTTCATCATGCCAGACCCGGCCCCCGGCGGCCCGCCGCCCGGGGCCGCCCCCGGACGCCGCTCGAAGCGGGCGGGGCACAGGCCGTCGGGCCGCGCGGACCCGGTCCCGGCCGCCGGGGCCCGTCACTCGTAGTGTGGCGGCATGAGTGATCCAACCCGTACGCGTCCGCGGCTCGGCTATCCCGCGGCGGCCCTCGTGTTCGCCATCGGCATGCTGGGGACCACGCTCCCGACCCCGCTGTACGGGCTGTACCGCGAGGAACTGGGCTTCTCCGAGTTCGTCGTGACGATCGTGTTCGCCGTCTACGCGGTGGGGGTGATCGCCGTGCTGCTGCTGGCGGGGAACTTCTCCGACCAGGCCGGCCGCCGGCCCGTCCTGCTCTGCGCGCTCGCGCTGTCGGCCGCGAGCGCGCTGTGCTTCCTGTTCGAGGGCGGGCTGCCGGTGCTGCTCGTGGGCCGCCTGCTCTCGGGCTTCTCCGCGGGCCTGTTCAGCGGGGCCGCGACGGTGACGGTGATGGAGGTGGCTCCCCGTCAGCGGGCGAGCCGGGCCGGCTTCGCTGCGACCGCGGCGAACATGGGCGGCCTCGGTTGCGGTCCGCTCGTCGCGGGCCTCCTCGCGCGGTTCGAGCCCTCTCCCCTGAGCCTGCCGTTCCTGGTCGACCTGGCCCTGATCGTCGTGGCGACCGTGCTGCTGTGGATGCTGCCGGAGACGGTGGCCGACCGGCGCATGCCCCGGCTGCGGCCGCAGGGGCTGAGCGTCCCGCCGGAGGTCCGGGGGGTGTTCGTGCCCGCCGCGGTGGCCGGGTTCGCCGGCTTCGCTCTGCTGGGCCTCTTCACCGCGGTGGCGCCCAGCTTCCTCGCGATGACGCTGAAGGAGCGCGACCTCGCCGTCGCCGGCACGGTCGTGTTCTCCGTGTTCCTCGCCTCGGTCGCCGGGCAGTCGCTGACGGACCGTATCGGCGCGCGGCGCACGCTGCCCGGCGGCTGCTTCGTCCTCGTGGTGGGGCTGCTGCTGGTGGCCGGGGCCCTGTACTGGGAGTCGCTGCCGCTGCTGGTGGCCGGCGCGCTGTGCGGCGGTCTCGGCCAGGGGCTCTCGTTCCGTGCGGCGGTCGGCGTGCTCAGCCGGGCAGCGCCCGCCGAGCACCGGGGCGGCACGATCTCGTCGTTCTTCGTCATCGCCTATCTGGGCATCTCGCTGCCCGTGGTGGGCGTCGGCGCGCTCAGCCTGGCGACCGGGCTGAGGGACGCGGGACTGGTCTTCTCCGGATGCGTGATCCTGCTGGCGGTGTGCGTGGGCCTGTACGTCCTGCGCCGGCCGCCGCGCCCGGCCTGACGCTCCGTCCGCCCGGCCGAACGCCCCGGCCGCCGCGGCCGCTTCGTCCGCCCGGCCGTCAGGGCCGTCCCGTCGCCGGCACCTCCTCGCCCGCGGGGACCGGGCCCGGCGGCGTCCCGTCGCCGAAGGGCCTGCCGCCGAGCCGCTCCCTGCCGTGCGGTCGCGTCCACCCGGCGAGATCGGGGCCGAGCGGGACGATGCCGGTGGGGTTCACCCCGGTGTGCACCTGGTAGTAGTGGCGCTTGATGTGGTCGAAGTCGACCGTGTCCCCGAACCCCGGTGTGCCGTAGAGGTCGCGCACGTACCCCCACAGCACCGGGTCCTCGGTGATCTTGTAGCGGTTGCACTTGAAGTGGCCGTGGTAGACGGCGTCGAAGCGCACCAGCGTGGTGAACAGGCGGATGTCCGCCTCGGTGATCGTGTCCCCCATCAGGTACCGGCGGTCCGTCAGCCGCTCGGACACGACGGCCAGCCGGCGGAAGACGGTCCGGCAGGCGTCCTCGTACGCGGCCTGGGACGTCGCGAAACCCGCCCGGTACACGCCGTTGTTGACGTCCCGGTAGATGCCGTCCATCACCTCGTCCATCTCCTCGCGCAGCGCCTCGGGGTAGAGGTCGGGGGCGCCGTCGCGGTGCAGGGCGCGCCACTCGGTGGCGAAGTCCAGGGTGATCTGCTGGTAGTCGTTGGTCACGAGCCTCTTCGTGGGCACGTCCACGATCGCCGGCACGCTCACGCCGCCCGGGTAGTCGCGCTCGCGCGCGTCGTACGCCTCCGCGAGGTGGCGGATGCCGAGGACCGGGTCGCGCCCGCCCTCGTCGAGGGTGAAGCGCCAGCTGCGGTCGTCCTGGATCGGGTCGGCGATCGCCAGCGAGATCGCGTCCTCCAGGCCGAGCAGGCGCCGGGAGACCAGCGCCCGGCTGGCCCAGGGGCAGGCGCGGCTCACGACGAGGCGGTAGCGGCCCGGCTCCACGGGCCAGCCGTCCCGTCCGTCCGCGGTGATGCGGTCGGTGAAGTGGCTGCGCGAGCGCTTGAAGGGCCTGCGGCCGTACTCGGTGTTGCCCGAGCCGCCCGTGGTGCCCGCGCCGGGCCCCCCGGCCGCACCGCCCCCGCTGTCCGTGTCTGTCGTGTGCGTGGCCCTGGTCGCCATGGTGGGGCTCCCTCCGACGGTGTCCTCCCCCACCTTTCCACCGGGGGCCGCGTCACGCAGTACCGTGCCGCGGATGAGCGGGGCCCACGGGCCCGGGCCGCGGGCCGCGGCGCTCGCGGGCCCGGGCGCCGCTCGTCAGGCCGTGCTGCCGTCCCGGGTTCCCCGCTCCTGGTTGGCCCCGCCGGCGTGGTGGTGCGCCTCGCGCCCGCCGCGGCCGGTGAACACGTCCACGAGCGCGACGACCAGGGCCGCGAGCACGAAGGCGACGGACACGATCAAGCCGTGGTCGTACGCCGTGCCCCAGTCGCCGCCGCCCGTGAACTGCGAGAAGAACACGGAGCCGACCGCGGCGATGCCGATCGCGGACCCGACCCGCTGGCCGGTCTGGAGGGTGCCTCCCGCGCTGCCCGCCATGTGCACGGGCACCTCGGAGAGGGTCAGGGTCTGGTTGGGCGCGATGACGAGACCGCTGCCGAGGCCCGCGAACAGCAGCGGCGCCGCCATCGCCCAGCCGACGCCCCGGCCTTCCACCGCGTGCACCGCGAAGGCCGTGCCGGCGAGGCCCACGGCCACCATGGCGAGCCCGATCGCCACCAGCGGCCTGCCGAAGCGGCCCACCAGCCGGCCGCCGATCGCCGCGGCGCCGCCCGATCCCACGGCGAACGGGGTGATCGTGAGGCCCGCGAGCAGGGCCGAGTAGTGCAGGCCGCTCTGCAGGAACAGGGTGCTGATGAAGAAGATCGACGTGAACCCGGCGAAGTACAGCAGGATCAGCGAGCTGCCCATCGAGAACGAGCGGACCCGGAACAATGAGAGCTGCACGACCGGCTGGGTTCCGCGCGTGGTGCAGCGCGCCTCCCACAGGACGAACCCGGCGAGGATCACGGCGGCGACGAGGACGAGCAGGTACTTGCCGCCGCCCTTCCACTGCTGCGCCTCCACGAACGGGAGCAGCAGGCACAGCACGCCCGCGCCCAGCAGCAGCACCCCCAGCGGATCGAGCTGCCGCATCCGCACCCGCGAGGCCGAGGGGGTGTCGGGCAGCAGCATGCGGGCGAGGACCACGCAGACGAAGCCGATGGGCAGGTTCACGTAGAACACCCAGCGCCAGCCCTCGGTGGGGCCCGCGGCCTGGATCAGCAGGCCGCCCAGGAGCGGCCCCACGGCGGTGGAGATGCCGACGACCGTGCCGAAGGCGCCGAACGCCGTGCCGCGCTCGCGGCCCTTGAACATCTGCTGGATGAGGGCGGAGATCTGCGGCGACACCATGCCGCCCGCCACGCCCTGGACGAGGCGCGCGATCACCAGCCACAGGCTGGTCTGGGCGAGGCCGCAGGCCGCGGAGGCCAGGGTGAACAGGACGAGGCCCACGATGAAGACGGCCCGCCTGCCGCGCGCGTCGCCCAGCCGGCCGGCCGGGATGAGGAAGAGGCCGAAGGCGAGGGCGTACCCGGACACGACCCACTGGAGGTCGGACTCGGGCGTGTGCAGGCCGGTGCGGATGGCCGGCAGGGCGACGTTGACGATCGACACGTCCAGCAGGGTCATGAACCCGGCGACCAGGCACACGGCGAGGGCGCGCCAGCGGTTGGGGTCGGGAGCCTCCTCGTCGCGGCTGTCCTCGCGCGCGGGCTGACGGTCGACCACAGGCGTGTCCTCTCGTTGTCCGGCACCCGGGGGTGCGGTCGGCGCCGGCGCGCCGGCCGGTCCCGTCGGGACCCTATCCAGCGAAGACCGGCCGGAGGCGCCGGGGTGGCCGGCGGGGGCGGAGCCGCGGGGAACCGGGTGTCTCCCGTACGGCCGTACGGGGCAGGTGCCCGGGCGCTCCCGTGGGGTGCCGCTCCCCGCCGGGGCGGAGCCCTCAGACCTCGTCCGCCCGGGGCGTCTCCTCGGCTACCGAAATGACGATCTTCCCCTGGGGGTGTTCCCGTTCCAGGGCCTCGTAGGCCGCCGGGGTGTCAGCCAGGGGGACGACGCGGTCGATGCGCGGGGCGAGGCGCCCGTCGTCGACGAGGGCGGTCAGGGCGTCGAGGCCGGTGCGGTCCGGTTCGACGATGAAGAAGTCCCCGCGCGCCCCGGCGCGTTCCGCGAGGCGCGCGTCGGTCGGCTCGGCGACGCTCACGAGCACGCCGCCGGGCCTCAGCACGCTCCAGGACCTCGTCTGCGTGTCGCCGCCGACGCAGTCGAGGACGATGTCCACCCCCGACACCTCGTCCTCGAAGCGGCTGGTGCGGTGGTCGAGGACCCGGCCGGCGCCGAGTGAGGCGACGTAGTGGGCGCCTGCGGCCGAGGCGGTGGCGGTGACCGTGGCGCCCTTCGCCACCGCGATCTGCACGGCGAGCGATCCGACACCGCCCGCGGCGCCCTGCACCAGGACGTGCGCTCCGGCCCGCAGCCCCGCGTGCGACTCCAGCGCCTGGAGGGCCGTGAGGCCGGCGAGGGGGAGCGCGGCCGCCGCGGTGTGGCCGATCCCCGCGGGCTTGGCGGCGGCTACGTCCGCGGGCAGGGTGACGTAGTCGGCGGCGGCGCCGTCGCGCGTGAAGGGGATCAGCGCGTACACCTCGTCCCCCACGGCCCACTCCCGTACCCCCGGGCCGAGCGCGGCGACGGTGCCGGAGACCTCGTGGGAGGGGATCACCGGGGTGCGATCGCGCCCCGAGCCGTCGGCGCTGTCGGTCCAGCTGGCGGGCCAGGTCAGTTCGCCCGCGGTGACGGAGGCCGCGACGACGGCCACGAGGATCTCGCCCGGTCCCGGCTCGGGGCGTCGGGCCGTCTCGGGGCGGAGCTTCTCGGGTCCGCCCCGCTCGTGGGCGCGGACCGCGCGCATGGTCTCCATGACGGCTGCCTCCGTACGGGGTCGGTGCCTGCGCGGTGCCCGCGCCCGCGGCCGCGGTGGCGGCGCGGTGCCCGCTCATCGTCACCCGCGGGTGCGCCGGGCACCACCGGGCCGCCACCGGCGGCGGGA
>NZ_JAKGCV010000011.1 GCF_021556455.1 Streptomyces fuscigenes
TGCCGCCGGGCCGCCGGGCCGCGCGGCCGAGGGTCCCCAAGGTCGTCGGCCGTGGTGCCGCCGGGCCGCGAGGCCGGGTGGCCGGGTGCTCCGCCTCGGGCCCGACAGGTCAGCGCACCAGGGTCGGTCCGGCCGGACCGGGCAGCGCACCAGGGTCGGTCCGGCCGGTCCGGGCAGCGCACCAGGGTCGGTCCGGCCGGACCGGGCAGCGCACCAGGGTCGATCCGGCCGGTCCGGGCAGCGCGCCAGGGCCGGTCCGGCCGGTCCGGGTGTCCAGGCACCTCGGCGTTCAGGGCACGCGTCCATGCCGCGGCGCGTTTCCGGCCGGTCTCGCCGATGCCCCCTCGCGTTGCCCGGGGCATTCCGCTTACGGCCGTGCGGGCCACCTCGTGGGTCCCCCGCGTGCGGTTCAGCGGACCGGGCGTTCCCGTTCTTCCCGGTCCTGCGTCTCGCGGCTCAGGAACAGTGCGAACACCGGCGGATTCGGCTGGAGCAGCTCCAGCCGCCCGCCGTCCGCCTCCGCCAGGTCGCGGGCGACCGCGAGGCCGATGCCCGTCGAGTTGTGGCCGCTGATGGCCCGCTCGAAGATCCGCGCGCCGAGGTCCGCGTCGACGCCGGGGCCCTCGTCCGTCACTTCGATGACGGCCTGGTTGCCCGTGACACGGGTGCGCAGGGCGACGGTTCCTCCGCCGTGCATCAGCGAGTTCTCGATCAGTGCGGCGAGCACCTGCGCGATCGCGCCGGGCGTCGCCATCACCCATACGCCCTGCCGCCCGGAGCGCACGATCGCCCGCCCGGCACCGCGGTAGACGGGCTTCCACTCCTCTATCTGCTGCTTGATGATCCGGTCGAGATCGAGCGGGACGGCCGAGCCCGTGCGGGGGTCGCGTGCATTGGTCAGCAGCCGCTCGACCACGTCGGTGAGGCGTTCCACCTGGTTCAGTGCGATCGACGCCTCGTCCCGGGCGGTGTCCAGATCCTCGGTGACGGTGATCTCCTCCAGCCGCATGGACAGGGCGGTGAGCGGGGTACGGAGCTGGTGCGACGCGTCGGCGGCCAGCCTGCGCTCGGCGGTGAGCATGCGGCCGATGCGCTCGGCGCTGGAGTCGAGGACGTCGGCGACCCGGTCGAGTTCCGGTACGGAGTACCGCTTGTGCCGGGGCCGGGGGTCGCCCGAGCCCAGTTTCTCGGCCGTCTCGGCGAGGTCCACGAGGGGCGACGCGAGCATGTTGGCCTGCCGTACCGCGAGCAGCACGGCGGCGATGATCGCCAGCAGGGCGACCCCGCCGATGATCAGCAGCGTACGGCCGACCTCGCGCGTGACCGAGGAACTCTGCTCCTCGACCGTGACGACCTCGCCCTGCTCGCCGTGCGCCCGGCCGCGGATGACGGAGCCCTTGGGCTCCTTGCCGACCTGGACGTCGGGACGGCCGGGCACGTCGATGCGTGCGTAGCGGTTGGCGGTGATCTGCTGCTTCAGGGCGCTCGCGCTGATCGACTCGCCGCCCAGCAGCCGTCCGTCCACGATGCTGACGACCCGCAGCGCCTCCGAGTCGACGCTCTCCTGCGCACTGCTCGTGATCGTCCGCGTCTCCACGATGACCAGGGACACGCCGAAGACGGCGATCACGACGAGCACCACGGCCAGCGTGGAGTTGATCAGTCGACGGCGCAATGTGGTGCCCTCCGGGCGGGGGTGAGCGCGGCCGGCGGCCGCTGTGACGGTGCTCGCCACCCAGCTTTTCAGTATGCGGGGCCCGGACGCGCCCGAGGGGCCCGTGTCCGCCACCGGGTCCAGCGACATCGCGTCACCCCAACCCTGCGCGCGTAAAACCTTCCCCGCGCGCGCCCGCTCGGCTCCACGCGCCCGCCCGCCCGCGCGCCCCGCCCCGCGCGCGCCTGCCCCGTACCGGATCACCGGCACCCGCCCGATCCCGCCGCGTGTCGATGGGGGCCGCTCAAGGACGCGGGAAGCCCCGTCGGGCGAGGAGGGCGGATCCGTGGCAGTCCCGTGCCGCGGCATCGCGAGCGGGAAGGCGGCGGCCCGGGGCCTCACGGGTCGGCCACGCAAGTGAAGGGGAGCACCGCCCGGCTTCCCCCGCCGCGCGTCAGCTCTTCTCGGAGCGGGAAGCCGACCCTTGCGCGTCAGCTCTTCTCGAAGCGGGAAGCCGACCCTTGCGCGTCAGCCCTTCTCGGAGCGGGAAGCCGACGCCTCAGCTCTTCTCGAAGCGGAAGCCGACGCCTCAGCTCTTCTCGAAGCGGAAGCCGACGCCCCGGACGGTGGCGATGTAGCGGGGATTGGCCGCGTCGTCGCCGAGCTTCTTGCGCAGCCACGAGATGTGCATGTCGAGCGTCTTCGTCGACGACCACCACGTGGTGTCCCAGACCTCGCGCATGAGCTGGTCGCGGGTGACGACCCGGCCCGCGTCCCGGACCAGGACCCGCAGCAGGTCGAACTCCTTGGCCGTGAGCTGCAGCTCGTCGTCGCCCATCCAGGCGCGGTGCGATTCGACGTCGATGCGTACGCCGTGGGTGGCGGGCGCGGGCGCGGGTTCGCTGGCGCCGCGCCGCAGCAGGGCCCGCACGCGCGCGAGCAGTTCGGCGAGGCGGAAGGGCTTGGTCACGTAGTCGTCGGCCCCCGCGTCGAGCCCGACGACCGTGTCGACCTCGTCGGCGCGTGCGGTGAGCACCAGGATCGGCACCGCGTGCCCCTCGGCCCTGAGCCGGCGCGCGACCTCCAGGCCGTCCATGCCGGGCAGTCCGAGGTCGAGTACCACCAGGTCGACGCCGCCCTGGAGTCCGGCGTCGAGCGCCGTGGGACCGTCCTCGCGCACCTCGACCTCGTACCCCTCCCGCCTGAGGGCGCGGGCCAGTGGTTCCGAGATGGATGCGTCGTCCTCGGCGAGCAGTACACGGGTCATGGTGGTGATGGTAGTCCGCGAGCGGTGTGCGACGGGCAGTGATGGGCCGAGCCTCTGGTACGGATCGAAGCGTAGGGTTTCACCTTCGAATCACGCCTTTCCGGGTGCCAGTAACCTGTGATTCATCTCTCAAGTCCTTCTAAATGGCCCTATGGCGTGTCGTATGGTTATGCGGAAGCCTGTAGTACCAGTTGGGGACCTTTGGCGATGACGCTGCCAAGGGTCTTCTTTTGTGTGCGGGCGGCATCCCCACGGATCACCGGGTCGCCGGCCTACCGGCCTGCGACGCACGGCGCACGGTCCGGCGGCCCACCGGCTGCCTGCCCGCGCGGCCGTCGACGGGTTCCGTGGCCCCCCGGCGTGCGGCCCCCCACGGCCGGCACCCCCCACGAGCAAGGAACACCATGGCGACCACACTGATGAAGGACGCGTCGAGCCCTCCCGGCGGCGGCAAGACCTTCTTCGGCCACCCGCGCGGCCTGGCCACCCTGTTCATGACCGAGATGTGGGAGCGTTTCAGCTTCTACGGCATGCGGGCGCTGCTCACGCTCTATCTGCTGTCCGGCGGCCCGGACGCGTCGAAAAGCCTCCACGGCGGCGGCCTGGCCATGGACCTGGCCACCACCACCGCGATCTACTCGATCTACAACTCGCTCGTCTACCTTCTCGCCATGCCCGGCGGCTGGCTCGGCGACCGGGTGTGGAGTCCGCGCAAGACCGTGGCGATAGCCGCGGGCACGATCATGGTGGGGCACCTGACCCTGGCGCTGCCGGGCTCGGGCACGTTCTTCATCGGCCTGGCCCTCGTGGCGCTCGGCTCGGGCCTGCTCAAGGCCAACATCTCGACGATGGTCGGCCACCTGTACAAGGGCCCGAACGACCCGCGACGCGACGGCGGCTTCACGATCTTCTACATGGGGATCAACACCGGCGCCTTCTTCGCCCCGCTGGTCATCGGGACCGTGGGCGAGAAGTACAGCTGGCACCTGGGCTTCGCGCTCGCCGCCGCCGGCATGGCGATCGGCCTCGCGCAGTTCCTGATCGGCACGCGTCACCTGAGCCCCGAGAGCAGCAGGGTGCCGCAGCCGCTGTCCCGCGAGGAGCGCACGTCGTGGCTGCGCAAGGGGCTGCTGTGGGTGATGGTCGCCGTCGTCGCGTACGGCATCATCGGGCTGAGCGGGCACTTCACCCTGAACTGGGCGATGGTGCCGCTGACCGTCGCGGGCCTCGTCATACCGGCCGGGGTGCTGTGGCGGATCAAGCGGGACCGCTCCCTGTCGGCCGGGGAGCAGACCAAGATGTCCGGGTACATCTGGTTCTTCGTCGCCGCGGCCGCGTTCTGGATGATCTACGACCAGGGCGGATCGACGGTCCAGGCCTTCGGCACCAACAAGGCGGCCGACAACGTGCTGGGCCTGGCGTTCCCGACGTCCTGGTACCAGTCGCTCAACGCGATCTTCATCATGGCGCTCGCGCCGGTGATGGCCTGGCTGTGGCTGTGGCTGAAGCGGCGCCAGAAGGAGCCGAGCACGGTGGTGAAGTTCGCCGTCGGGCTGGTCTTCATGGGCCTCTCGTTCTTCTTCTTCCTGATCCCGCTGTTCATGGCGGAAAACGGGACGCTGGTCAGCCCGATGTGGCTGGTGGGGATCTACTTCATCCAGACGGTGGGCGAGCTGTGCCTGTCGCCGGTCGGCCTGTCGGTGACGACGAAGATGGCGCCGGAGAAGTACGCGAGCCAGATGATGGGCGTGTGGTTCCTCGCGGTGACCGCGGGAGACTCCGTCACCGGGCTGCTGTCCATCGCCGACGTGGACCTCAGCGGCACCGGCGTGGTCGCCCTGGAGGCGGTGCTGGCGACGCTCGCCGGCCTTGCGGTGGTCATGTACCGCCGCCGCGTCCGGGGCCTGATGGGCGAGATCCACTGACGATCCGGCTCACCGCGGGAACGGGGGAGGGCCGGCGCTCCACGTGAGCCCCGGCCCTCCCCTTCGCGTGAAGCGTGTCCCCGCGGCACCTCGTCACGTTCCACACGTCCCACACGTCCCACACGCCGCACACGCCGGCGTCGCGCTCGCGGGCCGGCTCGCCACAGTCACCAGGAGCACCCCCGGACAGCGAAACGCACCACGTCGGTCGGGACCGCGCGGTGCGTACGAGTCGCCGGTTGTGCCCCTGCGTGCAGGGGGCGGGAGGACCGGGTGAGGGTGCGGGGCGTAAGGGGACGGGCCGGCGCGGCTACGCCGGTGCCGCCAGTTCCGCCCACACCGTCTTGCCCTGCGTGTCGGGGAGGCGCTGCACGCCCCAGTCGAGGCAGAGCCGCTGGACGATGAACATGCCGTGGCCGCCCGGGCGCCCGGCCTGGTGCGGTGTGCGGGGGGCGGGCTGGCCCTCTCCGCGGTCGGTGACCTCGAGGCGCAGGACCTTCGCCGCCGTCGACACGCGCAGCCGCTCGGGGCCGTCGGCGTGCAGGCACGCGTTCGTCACCAGCTCGGACACGACCAGCAGCACGTCCTCGGCCGCCGCTCGGGTGTCCGGTGTGGAGGCCGGAAGCCAGCCCCAGTCGTAGAGAGCCTGGCGGGTGAAGTCGCGGGCGAGCGGGACCACCCCGCTGGCGCTGTCCAGCGTGAGCGTACGGTCCGTGCCGTCCGGCACCGACACCTGGTCCGTGCCGGGCTCGGGGCCGAGGTCGCCCGGCGATGGCTGCCGGGTGGTGCTCATCAGCGCTTCACCTCACCGATTCGCGGAAGTGGCATGGGAGCCGCACAGAAAGTGAGTGCAGGGATGAGTGCGGCCTGCGGGATTCTTCTGCCCGCAGGCGCCGGGACAACACCCCGCGCCGAGGCACAACACTCCGCGCCGCCACAGCACCCCGCGGGGACCTCGACGCCCACGCTCACTCCGCCAGCGCGTCGTGCAGCGTCGCGTGCACGCCGAAGACCGCGTCCGCGCCGGTGATCTCGAAGACCCTGGCGACCACGGGCCGCATCGCGGCCAGGTGCACGCCGCCGCCGGCCGCATCCGCCTTGAGGCGGGCGCCGAGCAGCACATTGAGTCCTGTCGAGTCGCAGAATTCGAGCTGTGAACAGTCGATCACCAGGCGTGACCGGCCGTTGTCCAGTGCCTCGTCGAGTGGAACGCGCAGCAGCTCGGCCGTGTGGTGGTCGAGCTCACCGGCCGCTGTCACGACCTCGCTGCGGCCCTCGGTGCGAACCTCGACCCTGAGCCGGCCCCGGTTCGTACTGCCGACCGTCTGGCGGTCCATCCCGTCCCTTTTCGCCGTCGTTGCCCGTCTGGTGGTTGCTAGCCGTGCCCAGGTCGCAGCGCTCTGTACAAAAGCGCGGAACCTGTGTCGGAGTGGTGACCGCCGCGCCGTCGGAGCGGAGCGCGGACACCCGTCGAACATTACGCCTTCCAGACGCCGTGGGGTAGCCGAAGTAGCCAACAATGCATGCCAAAAGGGACAATTGACACTTGCAGCGGCCCGCGCCCAGCAGGTAGGGCTAGAGGGAGACACATCCGCACACGGCACCGGCCTGGGAGGCGCCGCACGCCGCAGTACATGCGCACAGGCATCGGCAGCCATATGCCGAGAACGATGGAGGAGACCATGTCACCCCGGCTCGACGAACCGCGTACCCCGATCGCGACGTCGGCATCAACGCACGAACCTTCTGTGGCCGACGTCACACTCAGGACGTACGGCCCCGACGCGGCGGCCCACGAGGCCCCCGCCCCGGCCGTCTCCCCCGAGACCCAGCCCCTTCCCGCGTCGGCGGCATTCGCCGGCGTCGACGACCTGCCGCCGATCCCGCCGCAGGAGACCTTCGGCGACATGGACGCGGTCGACGCGCGCGTCCTGTCCAGGTCGCTCTTCGCGCGGCTGGAGACCCTGGAAGAGGGCACCCACGCGCACGCCTACGTCCGCAACACCCTGGTCGAGCTGAACCTCGCCCTGGTGAAGTTCGCGGCGTCCCGCTTCCGCACGCGCAGCGAGCCGATGGAGGACATCGTCCAGGTCGGCACCATCGGCCTGATCAAGTCGATCGACCGCTTCGAGCTCAGCCGCGGCGTCGAGTTCCCGACCTTCGCGATGCCCACGATCATCGGCGAGATCAAGCGCTTCTTCCGCGACACGTCCTGGTCGGTGCGGGTGCCGCGGCGGCTCCAGGAGCTGCGCCTCGACCTGGCCAAGACCAGCGACGAACTGGCGCAGCGACTGGATCGCGCGCCGAGCGTCTCCGAGCTGTCCGAGGCTCTCGGCATCTCGCGCGAAGAGGTCGTCGAGGGCATGACGGCGAGCAACGCGTACACGGCGAGCAGCCTGGACGCGCAGCCCGAGGAGGAGGACGGCGGCGAGGCCACCCTCGGGGACCGCATCGGCTACGAGGACCACGGCATCGAGGGCATCGAGTACATCGAGTCGCTCAAGCCGCTGATCGCGGGCCTCCCGCACCGCGACCGGCAGATCCTGTCGCTGCGCTTCGTGGCCAACATGACCCAGTCCGAGATCGGCGAGGAGCTCGGCATCTCGCAGATGCACGTCTCCCGGCTGCTGTCGCGGACCCTGGTCAAGCTCCGCAGGGGACTCACGCTGGACGAGTGACGGGCCGCGGGCCGCCCACCGGGCGGCCCGGCCCTCCTCGCCCGCGTCCCGGGCTCGACTCTGTCGTCGGCGCCCGCGCCCTCAAGGCCTCGCCGGCATACCGGCCCCGGCAGTGTTCCGTTCGGATGCCGGCCCCTGCCCCGGGCGGCGTGCCGTCCAGATCGCCTGCCCCGGCGCCGGCGGTGTCGCGCCGGGATGCCGGTCCCGGTGCCGCTCCGTCACGCGGCCCGGCCGGCCCGTCACCCGCCACTCTTTCCGTGCCGCTCGCCGAGCGGGTCCACCAGCGTGCCGCGCCGCCCGGCGGCGCGACGAGGAATTCCACGCGCCGTACCGGTTCGTCGGCACGGCACGGTACGGCATGGCACTGGGCGCGCTGGGCGTCGAGAGCGCGGAGACCGTCGTCGTGGGGCGGGCGGTCAAGCGGCCGGGAGCCGCCGGGCGGCCCCTCTCCCGCCCGGCGGCGGGACGTTCCTGAGGCCTTATTGACGGGGCGTCCGGTATGGGCCACATTGAGCGCCGGGGGCAGGGGGGAACGCATGGCGCGCGGAAATGTCCGTGGTGGGGTCCGTCCGGACGGCAGTGCGGCGCTCGAGGGGATGATGGGCCGGCGTCTGGGCAGGGAGTGCCTGTACATGCCGTCGTGCAGGCTCGGCCTGTACGTGGCGTTACGGCACTGGTGCCCGCCCGGTGGCCGGGTCCTGATGTCCCCGGTCAACGACGACGTGATCTTCTTCGTGGTGCTGGCGGCCGGACTGCGCCCCGTGCAGGCGCCGTTGAACGCGCGCGACGGATCGATCGACATGTCCGCAGTGCCGGAGGACACATGGCGGGGGCTGTCCGCCGTCCTGACCACCAACCTGTACGGAAATCCCGATCCCGGACCGGAACTTCGCCTGAGATGCGACGCCCTGGGCATCCCGCTGATCGAGGACGCGGCCCACGCCATCGGCAGCACGCACGCCGACGGCAGCCCGGTCGGCGCGGTGGGCGACGCCTCGGTGTTCAGCCTCTCGAAGCACGTGGGTGCCAAGACGGGCGGCTTCCTCGCCTTCGCGGACCCCGGCCTGCGCGAGGAACTGGCCGCCCTGCGAGACACGTTGCTGAAGCCGGCCCGGTTCTCCTCGGAGGCGCTGTACGCGATCCGCCCGTACGCGGAAGCGGGGGTGCGGGGGATGCGGCTCGTCGGCGCGGCGCGCGCGGCCCTGCGCGTGCTCGGTGCGCAGGAGCGCGAGGAGATCCGCATGCCCCTGCGCGTGGCCGAACTGGAGCGCGCCGTACGGGCGGACGGCCACCCGGCCCGGGCGCGGGCGGCTGCACGGGCGGGCCGCGGCAACGGCACGGGTCCGGTCGCGGCGCCCCGGGAGGCCGGTCCGGCGGCGATGCCCCAGGAGGCCGGAGCGCCGGGGCCGCCCGGCGCTCCGGGGCTCGATCCGCTGGAGTCGTGGGTGCGCGTCGACATGCACCCCTACCGGATCTCGCCCGGCCGCGTCCGGCTGCGCCGAACCACCGGCCTGCTGGCGGGGCTCGACGGGAAGCTGGCGCGGCACGCGGCCGGCACGGCGCGGCTCCAGGGCGCGGCCCCGGACGCCGTGCAGCCGCTGTTCCGCGTCCCGCTGCTGGTCCGTGACCGCGACGCGGCCATCGCGGCCCTGGCGCGCCACCGGATCACCGTCGGATACCTCTACGACCCGCCGCTGGACGCCTACGCGGGGGAGGCGTTCACCGACCCGTCGCCGTCGCCGGCGGGAGCCGCGTGGTTCGCGCGGCACGCGCTGCCGGTGGACCCGTGCCGCGCGGACGAGGTCCTCGGCGTGCTCACCGCCCTGCGGATGGAGCCCGTCGGCCCGCCCCCGGGGGAGGACGGGGCCGGTGGCTGACGCGGCCGGCCCGCCCGTGCCGGAGGCCGCCCGGCCGGCGGGGCCCCGAACGGCGGGGTCTCGAACAGCGGGGTCTCGAACGGCGGGGCCTCGAACGGCGGGGCCTCGAACGGCCGGGGAGAGGACGACGGCCGCCGACGCCGACGCCGGGGCCCGCGAGGTCCACGAGGCCGACCGGGCCGCCGGGGCCGAAGGAGCCATCGGGACGGACAGGGCCGAGGGGGCCCAGGGGACCCACGGGACGGACGGGACCCATGGGACCCACGGGACGGACGGGCACGACCCGAACGAAGGGAACGACGGGAACGACGGGAACGACGGGCCGGCCGCTCACGACGGCGGTGACGCGCCCGGTCGGGCCCCGGCGGATCCGGGGTCGATGTTCCGCAACGCCTACGCGCTGATGCTCTCCACCGGCGTCTCCGCCGCGCTCGGACTCGGATTCTGGGTGGTCGCCGCCCGCTATTACACCGAGGAGGCGGTGGGCCAGGGCTCCGCCGCGATCGCCGCGATGAAGCTCCTCGCGTCGATCACCGCGACCACGATGATCGGCGCCGTGGTCCGGTACGTCCCGCGGGCCGGGCGCGGCACCGCGCGGCTGGTGCGGCGGGTGTACGGAGCCAGCTCGCTGGTGGTGTGCGCGGCCTCGCTGGTGTTCCTCGCGACGCTCGGACTGTGGGGGGACTCGTACGCGCCGCTCGGGGGGCTCGTGCCCGGCCTGGTCTTCACCGCGTCGTGCGTCGCCTGGGCCGTGCTGACGCTCCAGGAAGGGGTGTTGACGGGCCTGCGCCGGTCGTTCTGGGTGCCGATCGGCAACGCCGTCTTCTCGGTCGGGAAGCTGGTCCTGCTGGCGGTGTTCGCGGCGGCGCTGCCGGTGCTCGGTGTGTTCGTGTCGTGGGCCGCGGCGATCGCCCTGTCGGTGGTGCCGCTCGGCTGGCTCGTCTTCCGCCGCCTGATCCCGCGCCAGGCCGCCGCAGAGGGCGGGCGGGCGCCCCTGCGGTACGCCGACATCGGGCGCTTCATGGCGGGCGACTCCGTGGGCTCGCTGTTCAGCCTGGCGATGATCAACCTGCTGCCGGTCATGGTGGCCGTGCGCTTCGACGCCGCCCACAACGCGTTCTTCTACGCCGCCTACACCGTCGGCGGCACGATGGAGTTCATGGCCATCAACATGGCCTCGTCCCTCACCGCGCACGCCTCGTACGAGCCCTCCGCGCTCGCGGCCGGCGTCCGGGGCGCCCTGCGCCGGATGACCGTGCTCCTGGTGCCCGCGGTCCTGGTGATCGTGGCGTTCACACCCCTCGTACTGACGCCGTTCGGCGGCGCGTACGCGTCCCACGGCACCACGGTCCTGCGCCTGCTCGCGCTCGCCACGCTGCCCCGGGTCGTCGTGGAGCTCTACATCGGCGTGCTGCGCGTGCAGGGCCGCACCGGCATGCTCGCCCTGGTGCAGGGGGCGATGTGCCTGCTGACCCTGGGCGGCGCGGCGCTCCTCATGGGGCCGACGGGCATCTCGGGGGCCGGCACGGCCGTCCTCGGCTCCATGACCCTGGTCGCCGCCTGCGCGGCACCGGGGCTCCGGCGGGCGCTGCGGACGTGATCCGCCGGGAGCCCGACCGCCGGGCCTGGCCGGCCCGGTGACCCGCGACCCCGCTCAGGCCGGGCGACGCGCGACGAAGACGAACTCCCGGCCGGGCCGGTCCGGCGCGTCCAGCACCTCGTCCACCACGAAGCCGGCCGCCGCGAGATCCGCTTCGACCTCCTCGCGTTCCCGGAAGCGCAGGGTCGACTCGGAGGTCAGCACCCGCCCGTCCGCGGCGAACTCGTACGAACTGCGGAACGTCACCAACGGGCCTGTCACATCCAGCAGTTCGACCCAGTGCGCGACCGCTCCCGTGCCGGGCACGTCCGTGCGTGCATACGACGCGGTGCGGTTCCACGCCTCCCACGCCCGCACTGCCGGATCGCGGGTCTCGAACACCAGGCGGCCGCCGGGCCGCAGCGCCGCCCGGGCGCCCGTGAGCGTGACCTGCCAGTCGTTCGGGCCGGTGACGGCCTGAGCCACGTTGGCGGTCATGGTGGCCAGGTCGACCGTCAGGGGCGGCAGTTCGCCCGCGTGCCCGTGGATCCAGCGGACCCGCTCGGCCCCCGGCTTGGCCCGTGCGACGTCCAGTGAGGCACCGGCCGGGTCCACCCCGACGACGTCGAGCCCGCGAGCGGCCAGCAGCAGTGCGAACACGCCCGTGCCGCAGCCGATGTCCAGCACCCGCCGCGCCCCGAACCGCTCCGCGAGTGCAACGTATGCGTCGAGGTCGCCGCGGTCCGGATCGAGCGGATCGTAGAGCGGCGCGAGCCGGGGGTCGGCGAATTGAGCGTCGGGCATGCGCCGCAACGTACACGGCGCCGCAGAGGAACGGGACCGGATTTCCCGCGCGTGATACCTCTTCCGGCCAGGCGCTTCAGGCGCGGGTGAGGGACTGGTCCTTGATGCCGGTGACGAAGGCGGTGAAGGCGCGGGTGTTAGGGGTGAGGGTGGGGCCGTCGGGGTTCTTGGAGTCGCGGACGGGCACGATGCCGTGTGCCGCGGCGAGGTTGGCGGCGACCTCGACGCATGCGCCGCCGTTGTCGCTGTGGGAGGACGTGAACCACTGCGGGGACTGGGTCGTCACAAGGTGCCCTTTCTCGCCTGCTCGATCAGGTCCACGGACGCCGACTGGGACGGCGCCTCGGCCTGCAGTTGATGGTAGGCCGTCAACAGCGGCAGCACGAAGGGGATGTCGCGCTCCAGATGGCCCTGCTGGCTGGATTCCGCATACGACATGAGCGAGCGATCCGGCAGCGTCAGTATGTAGAGCGGCAAATTGAGCGGCCGTCGAGTCCCCATGGCGAAAGGGGCGACCTGCAGCACCGTGTTCGGCATCGCGGCGAACGCGATCAACCGCTCGTACTGCGCGTCCATGACCGCGGCTGTGCCGATGGGCCGGCGCAGGCAGCTCTCGTCCAGCACCACGAACACCATGGGGGCGGGCGACCGGACCAGCGTGGCCTGCCGTTCAGCGACGAGGGCGACGCGCTCCTCGGCCTGCTCCCGGGTGACGGCACCTCTCCTCACCGCGCTCTCGGCGAGCACCGTCGCGTACTCCGGTGTCTGCAACAGCCCCGGCATGACGCCGACTTCATAGAGCCTGATCTCCGACGCGCGGGCCTCGTGCTCGACGTACTCCGGGAACCCCTCCAGCAGGGACCCGTGCCGCATGTCCCGCCAGTCACGTTCGAACGTGTCGCTCGTCCCGAGGGCCTCGTCGGCGCGGCGCGCGAGGCGCAAGGTTGGAAATTTGCGGCCGGTTTCCACCGACGAGACATGGGTGCTGGAGTACCCGATGCGAGTCCCGAGTTCCTCCTGCGTCCACCCGCGCTCGCTCCGCACCCTGCGCAGGCGTGCTCCGAATGCCGCCTGGGGCGAACTGTCGGGATCCAACTCCCGGATGTTCAAGGTGCCACCACCGATCTTTCGTCCTTTCCCGACACGTTGATGGGGGATCGACTCTAGGCCACGCTGACTCCCCTTGGTAGTGGTATCGCTACGGAGAGGAGTTGACATGCTCGACGGGCAGAGTCATGAGGAGAGCGAGTTCCCGCCCCGCTCCCGGCGTCCGGTGCGCCGGCGCGGGGCGCCGGGTCCCGCGCCCGCCGCCGCATGCCACGGCTGCCGGACCTGCGAAGAGTTCCGCCGCGCCGAAGCCGTCGCCCGTGCGCGGGGCGACCACAGCAAGGCGACGGACTGCCGGGTGCTGCTGCGGCGGCACCGGGGTTCGGGGGACTGTCCGGCGGGGGAGGCCGGATGACGGGCGGGAGGGACGGAGATGGGGGCGGACGCGAAGTGCCGCGCACGTTCCCGGAGTTCAACCCGCTGCGCTTCCCGCCGTGCGCCTGTGTGCGCTGCCGGCCGCCGACGGCTGCGGAGGACTCGCCGCTGCTGCTTCGTCTCCGTGCGCGTGTCGCCGAGGAGAACGCGTTGCGCGACTCGCTCAGGAGGACCGCAGCTGACCCGGGCGCGGACCGCCGGGCCGGGGACCGACCGGTGGGGGGTCGCACGACAGGGGGCGCTCCGGCTGAGGATGGACCGGCCGGGGAGCGTCCCGCAGGGCCGGCCGCTCAGGCCGGCGGCGCGTGAACCGCCCCGGTGCGGGCGTGCCGTGAGCGGTCAGCCGGCGTCCGCGGCCGTGCGCGCGTCGTAGGCGCGCTGGTGGCCGCGGATCTCCGTGTGCCGGTCGGCGGACCAGGCGGCCAGGTCCAGCACCGTGGACAGCAGGGATGTCCCGAGGCCGGTCAGGGAGTACTCGACGCGGGGCGGGACCTCGGCGTAGGCGGTGCGTGCCACGAGTCCGCTGCGGGTGAGCTGCTTCAGGGTGAGCGTCAGCATGCGCTGGGAGATGCCCGGGATGGCGTCCGCGAGTTCGGAGTAGCGCACCGGCCCGTCGGAGAGGGTGCCGATGATCAGCACGCTCCACTTGTCGCCGACGAGATCGAGGATCTCGCGGATGAAGTCGGCGTCCAGGTCTCCCCAGCCCCGCCCCCGCCCCCGCTCCCGCCCGAACGACCTTCAACGAAGGAGTACTTCCATGTCCTATCTGCTGCGCATCGACGCCTCGGCCTCCGCCGAGTCCTCCTACTCCCGCCAGGTCGCCGATACGTTCACCGCCGCGTGGAAGGGCGACGTCGTCACCCGCGACCTCGCCCGCGCCCCGCTCGGCCACCTGGACGGCGCCGGCATCACCACCCGCACCACAGAGCCCGCACGACGCACCCCGGAGCAGCGCGCCGCGGCCCGCTTGCAGGACGAGTTGGCGGAGGAGTTCCTCGGCGCCGGCGCATACCTCTTCGCCGTGCCGCTCTACAACTACTCGATCCCCTCTGCCTTCAAGGCGTGGCTGGACCACGTCATGATCGTCGGCAGGACGATCGGCCTGGGCGCCGCCGTGCCGAGCGCGGGCCGCCCCGCCGTCGTCGTGTCCGCCCGGGGCGGCGGATACGGTCCGGGCTCGCCCCAGCACGGCAAGGACTTCCTCGTCCCGGCCCTGACCACCATCCTCGGTGACCCCAACCTGATGGCCCTCGACGTCCGCGTGATCACGCCCGAACTGACCTACGCGCCCACCATGGAGCCCCTGCGGCACCTGCTGCCGCAGCACCTGACCTCGCTGGAGGACGCCCACGACCAGGCGCGCCGCCAGGCCGAGGAGATCGCGCGGGACGTCGCCGGGACTCAGTCCACGCAGAGGCAGAACGGGTGCCCGGCCGGGTCGCGGTAGACGCGGAAGGAACGCCCCGCGTCCCCCGCGTCCAGCAGGGTGGCGCCGAGGCGCAGCACCTCCCGCTCGGCGGAATCGAGGTCGGGGACGGTGAAGTCCAGATGGAACTGCTGGGACTTCTCGGCGGACGGCCACGCGGGCGGGACCAGCCCGGGGGCCGCCTGGAAGGACAGCGGGGTGCCCGCCGCGCCCTCCAGGTCGACCCAGCCGTCCCCGTCGTCCTTCACCTCTCCGCCGACGATCCCCGCGTAGAAGCCGGCGAGGGCGACGGGGTCGGGGGCGTCGAGGACGACGGCGCGTGCGCTGGCGATGGGCATGGCGGATACCTCCGGTCGGCTGCGGGGGCGGTCGGCTTCCTCGCGGAAGCGGGTCGCCGCCACCCCTCACTCGGGTGTTACCGGTAACACCACTCAAGCAGTAACGAGGTACCGTCGCAAGCATGACCGACCGACCGTCCGCGCCCGAGGGGCTGCGGCTGATCGAGGATCTCGTGAACACGCGGGACGTCGAGGACGGCACCGACGCCCTGGACTCGCCGGAGGGCCGCCGGCCGTACGGGCTGGCCGCGGCGGCCGTGCCGGAGGCGAAGCGGCTGCGCGAGGCGCTGCGCGCGGCCCTGCTGGCGCACGCGGGGCACGGCTCGGCGGAGGAACTGGACGCGCTGCTCGCGAACGTGACCCTGCGGGTCCGGGTCGACGCGGCGGGGACGGCGGCGGTCACGGCCTCGGGCGGCGATCTGCGCGCGCGGGTCGCCCAGGCGGTCGCGACGGCCTCGCTCGACGGCACCTGGCAGCGGCTGAAGGCGTGCGAGGCGGACACCTGCCAGTGGGCGTTCTACGACCGCAGCCCCGCGGGACGGCGCCGCTGGTGCTCGATGTCGGTGTGCGGAGCCCGCAACAAGATGCGCACCTACCGCGCCCGCCGCGCCTGAGAGCGGCCGCACCCGCCGGAAGTTCCCCGAGTCCGGGCGCGTCGGGAAGACGGGGCGCCCCGTGGGGAGTTCAGTGGGTGACCGATCGCGGCAGAGCAGATCGCGGCAGAACAGGGGACGGACCATGACGACGCTGGACGACTTCGCGGGCCTCGCCCGCTCCGAGCAGGGCCTCGGCGTGGTGTCGACCGTGCGCGCCGACCACACGATCCAGACCTCGGTGGTCAACCTCGGGGTCATGAGGCATCCCGGGACGGGCGCCGACGTCGCGGCCTTCGTGACGTACGGCAGGGTCAAGCTGGCGAACCTCCGGGTCCGGCCCCGCCTCGCGCTGACCGTGCGCTCCGGCTGGAAGTGGGCGGCCCTGGAGGGCGGCGCCGAGATCATCGGCCCCGACGACCCCCGCGGCGGATTCGACGCGGACAGGATCCGGCTGCTGCTGCGGGAGATCTTCACCGCGGCGGGCGGCACCCACGACGACTGGGACGCGTACGACGCCGTGATGGCCGCCGACCGCCGCGCGGCGGTCCTGGTGACGCCGGAGCGGATCTACGGCCGGGCCTGAGCCGACGCCCCCCCGGACGAGCCCGGCCCGGACGAGCCCGCCCCGGGGGAGCGCTCGGGGGAGCGCTCGCCCTCGCGGAAGCACCCGCCGGGCCTGCCGTTCCGGGCCTGCCGCTCCGAGCCCGCCGCTCCGGGCCGGCCCGGGCCGCGCGGCCCCCGGGCCACTGCCCCGGGGCCCCGGCGTGCTCAGGCGTTCGGGCGGCCCATCGCGCGGTACGTCCAGCCGGCCGCGCGCCACAGGGAGGCGTCCAGCACGTTGCGGCCGTCGAGCACCACGCGGGTCGCGGCGAGCGCGCCCAGCTCCTCGGGGTCCAGCTCGCGGAACTCGCGCCACTCCGTGAGGTGCAGCACCACGTCCGCGCCGCGCACCGCCTCGCGCGCGGTCGGCGCGTAGCCCAGCGTCGGGAAGACGCGGCGCGCGTTGTCCATGCCCTTCGGGTCGTAGACGGTGACCTGCCCGCCCTGGAGGTGGATCTGCCCGGCCACGTTCAGGGCCGGGGAGTCGCGCACGTCGTCGCTGTCCGGCTTGAACGTCGCGCCGAGCACCGCGACCCGCTTGCCGAGGAACGAGTCGCCGCCGACCGCCTCGCGCGCCATGTCGACCATGTGGCCCCGGCGGCGCATGTTGACCGAGTCGACCTCCCTCAGGAAGGTCAGCGCCTGGTCGGCGCCGAGCTCGCCCGCGCGGGCCATGAAGGCGCGGATGTCCTTCGGCAGGCAGCCGCCGCCGAAGCCGATCCCCGCACGCAGGAACTTCTTCCCGATCCGGTCGTCGTGGCCGAGGGCCTCCGCGAGCGTCGCGACGTCGCCGCCCGCCGCCTCGCACACCTCGGCCATCGCGTTGATGAAGGAGATCTTCGTGGCGAGGAAGGAGTTCGCCGACGCCTTCACGAGCTCGGCCGTCGCGTAGTCCGCGACGACGAAGGGGGTGCCCTCTGCGACCGGCTGGGCGTAGACCTCGCGCAGGATCTTCTCGGCCCGCTCGCCGCGCACGCCGACCACGATCCGGTCCGGGTGCAGGGTGTCGTCGACGGCGTAGCCCTCCCGCAGGAACTCCGGGTTCCAGGCCAGCTCGACCTGGTCGCCCGCGGGCGCCAGCTCCGCGATGCGCGCGGCGAGCCGCTCCGCGCTGCCCACCGGCACCGTCGACTTGCCGACGACGAGTGCGGGCCCCGTCAGGTGCGGCGCGAGCGAGTTGACCGCGCTGTCGACGTACGACATGTCGCAGGCGTACTCGCCCTGCCGCTGCGGCGTGTTCACGCAGACGAAGTGCACGTCGCCGAAGGCGGCCACCTCGGCCCAGTCCATCGTGACCCGCAGCCGGCCCGAGGAGCCCTCGATCCCGGCGACGTGCTTGCGCAGCAGTTCCTCCAGGCCCGGCTCGTACATGGGGGCCCGGCCCTCGCGCAGGGCGTCGATCTTCGACTCGACGACGTCCAGTGCCAGCACCTCGAATCCGAGGTCCGCCATGGCCGCCGCGTGGGTCGCGCCGAGGTAGCCGGTGCCGATCACGGTGATCTTGAGGGCCATGTGCTGCTCCATATGCCTACGACGTCGGGACGCCGCCTGAGCATAGCCGCGCGCCCCGCTGTGCCCCGGCTCACCTATGCCATCGGGCCCGGAGCGCTCTAGTATCGGGGTTACTTAACGGTAGTTAGCATCCACGCAGAACCATCTCCGGAAAACCCCCTCTGGATACCGCCAGAGCGAGCAGCCTCCCTGGGAGTGAGAGACCGTGGCCGGATCGTCTGGGTCGTCGTCCTTTGACCTGTACCGCCCCGCCGAGGAGCACGACGCGCTCCGGGAGGCCGTGCGCGGCCTCGCCGAGGCGAAGATCGCGCCGTTCGCCGCAGCCGTCGACGAGGAGGCCCGCTTCCCGCAGGAGGCGCTGGACGCGCTCGTCTCGAACGACTTCCACGCCATCCACGTGCCGGAGGAGTACGGCGGCGCCGGCGGCGACGCGCTCGCCACGGTGATCGTGATCGAGGAGGTCGCCCGGGTGTGCGCCTCCTCCTCGCTGATCCCGGCCGTCAACAAGCTCGGCTCGCTCCCCGTCCTGCTCTCGGGCGGCGAGGAGCTGAAGCGCAGGTACCTGGCGCCGCTCGCCGCGGGCGACGCGATGTTCTCGTACTGCCTGTCCGAGCCGGACGCGGGCTCCGACGCGGGCGGCATGAAGACCCGGGCCGTGCGCGACGGCGACTCCTACGTGCTCAACGGCGTGAAGCGCTGGATCACGAACGCGGGCGTCTCCGAGTACTACACGGTCATGGCCGTCACCGACCCCGACAAGCGCACCAAGGGCATCAGCGCGTTCGTCGTGGAGAAGTCCGACGAGGGCGTGTCCTTCGGCGCCCCCGAGAAGAAGCTCGGCATCAAGGGCTCCCCGACGCGCGAGGTCTACCTCGACAACGTCCGCATCCCCGCCGACCGCATCATCGGCGAGGAGGGCACGGGCTTCGCCACCGCGATGAAGACGCTCGACCACACCCGCATCACCATCGCGGCCCAGGCCCTCGGCATCGCGCAGGGCGCGCTGGACTACGCCAAGGACTACGTGCGCGAGCGCAAGCAGTTCGGCAAGCCGATCGGCGACTTCCAGGGCGTCCAGTTCATGCTGGCCGACATGGCCATGAAGCTGGAGGCGGCCCGCCAGCTTACCTACGCGGCCGCCGCGCGCTCCGAGCGCGTGCACCGCGGCTCCGCGAAGGAGGACCTGACCTTCTTCGGCGCCGCCGCGAAGTGCTACGCCTCCGACGCGGCCATGGAGATCACCACGGACGCGGTCCAGCTCCTCGGCGGCTACGGCTACACGCGGGACTACCCGCTGGAGCGCATGATGCGCGACGCCAAGATCACGCAGATCTACGAGGGCACGAACCAGGTCCAGCGCATCGTGATGGCCCGCAACATCCCGTAGTTCCCCGGCCCCCGGCCCCGGGGGGCCGCCGGCCGCGCACCGCACGGAAAGGGCCGCCGACCCCCCGAGGGAGCCGGCGGCCCTTCGACCCGCCGTTCGCCGTCCGCCGCTCAGTTGTCGGTGACGGTGACCTTGTCGCCGTTGTTCAGCTGGTTCACCAGCTCCTTGACCTTCGCCTGGTCCCACAGCAGGTTTCCGCCGCTGCTGCCGGAGATCGGCATCGTCATGGACACCCCGTCGCCGCCCGTGACGTCCTTCATCGCGAAGAACATCTTGGCCAGCGCGTACGGCGACATGTCCTTGTCGACGGTGAGCGTGTCCAGCCCCGCCCCGAGGGCCGGGTACAGGCGGAACGGGTTCAGGATCGTGCTCGGCGTCGCCGTCTGCGAAGCGAGCGCCGACAGGAACTTCTGCTGGTTCTTCTCCCGCTGCAGGTCGCTCGTAGCGAACGCGTGGCGCGTCCGGACGTACGCCAGGGCCTGCTGGCCGTTGAGCGTCTGCTCGCCGGCCTTGAAGTCGGCGCCCGAGTACTTGTCCTTGAAGCCCTGCGGCAGGTTCATGTCGACGCCGCCGATCGCGTCCACGACGTTGGCGAAGCCGGAGAAGCCGATCTCGACGTAGTGGTCGATGCGCAGCCCGGTCTTCGCCTCGATCGTGCGGACGAGCAGCGTCGGGCCGTCCGTCGCGTACGCGGCGTTCAGCTTCATGTGCGTGTTCGGGTTGGCCGGGTACGTCTTGCCGGACTCGGCGCCCTGGAACGACGGGAGCGTTATGTCGGAGTCGCGGGGGAGCGAGATCAGCGTGGGACCGCCCGCACCCTCGTGCAGGATCATCATCGAGTCCGTGCGCTGGCCCTCGGCGCCGCCGGTGTGGAGCTGCTTCTCCTGCTCCTTCGTCATGCCCTTGCGGCTGTCGGAGCCGACGATCAGGTAATTGGTGCCGGCGCCCCCGTCGGGGCGGTCGATCACCTTCGACAGGTCGACGTCCTTGTGCAGCTTGGAGTCGGCCCAGAAGTACGTGCCGATCGAGACGCCCAGCACCACGACGACGAGCGTGAGCACGCCGTACTTGATGCGGCGGCCCCAGTTCGCGGGACGCCGGGGCGCCGCGGCACGGCCGCCGGGGCCGTACGGGTCCGAGCCGTACGGGCCGCCGCCCGGGCCCCCGGGCCCGCCGCCCTGGTGGCCGTAGACCTGGCCGGTGTTGTAGCCGCTGTCGTAGCCCGGCGCGTACGACCCGCCCTGCCCGCCGTAGCCGTCGTCGTAGCCGGGGCCCTGCTGCTGCGGTACCCCGTACCGGCCGCGCTGGCGCGGCGGGACGCCTCCACGCTGGACGTGCGGCATCGAGCGAGCCCCCTCGGGCTCCGCGCTGGCGCTGCCGCGGCCGTAGCGCTCGGGGCGCTCGCCGCGTGCGCCGTTGAATCCTTCGGGCCACTCGTTCATGCGGACCAGTGTGCAGGCCCCGGCGGGGGCCCATACAGATCATGGGTCAAATCGCACCGGCCCTGTTGCCAACCTGATGCAATGCCACCGGGATCCACACATCTGTGAGACGCGTCACCGAGCCGGAGCGAGCGAGGAGGGCCCGCCTCCTCCCGTACGCGGGGTCGCCGCGTGCCCACGGCCCGTCGATCCCCGGGCCCCGGAGAGGCCGCCGGAGCCCCGGGACACGCTCACGGGAGGGACGCGCTCAGGGGCAGACCACCGCGTCGCCCCTGATCGTGCCGAACGCGCCCTTCGGCGCCTCCTCGGCCCGCACCGGAGCCACCCCCGCGTACTTCGAGCCCGCCACGACCCGCAGCGTCGCCCCCAGCCCCTTCACGGCCCTCAGCCGGCTGCCCGGCAGCGCCGCGGCCAGGGACCGGGCGGAGCGGTCCCAGCGCGGGTCGTACTCGACGACGGTCTCCGCGGCCTTCAGGGCGGGCTTCGTCGCCGGCCGGCGCGTGGTGTCGAAGCCGGTCGCCTTCAGCGCGTCGTCGACCCGCTTGCCGAGCCCGTCGGTCGCCGTGCCGTTGTAGACCTGCACGCGGATCCCGCCGGGCGCGACGTCCACGATCTTCCCCCGCTGCCGGGCCGGGGCCGCCGGGGCGCGCGGCGGGGCGAGGGGCCGGTCCGCGCGGACCTTCGCGAACAGCTGCTTCGCCCTGGCCGGGTCCCACCTGACCGCCGAGCCCACCTCCTTGAGGTCGACGCCCTTCGCGGCCAGCGGCACGGAGGCGAACTCCGAGGAGGACGGCGAGAAGCCGCGCATCGCCCGGCCCAGGGCCAGCAGCTGCTCGGGCCCGAACCCGGCGTCGGCGCGCACCGAGTCCAGCGCCGCGGACACCACGCCCTGGAAGCGCACCGGGTTCAGCAGCACCCCGCTGTCCGTCGCCCGCGCGATCAGGGCGGCCACGAAGCGCTGCTGGCGCTGCATGCGCCCGAGGTCGGCGCTGCCGTCGCCGTCGATGTGCCGCGAGCGCACGTACTGCAGCGCCTCGCCGCCGTTCAGCCGGTGTGTGCCCGGGGCCAGGTCGAGACCGGTGTTGGTGTCCTTCAGCCGGCGCGGCGTGCAGATCTGCACGCCGCCGAGCGCGTCCACCGTCTTCATGAAGCTCGTGAAGTCGACCTCCAAGTAGTGGTCGACCTTCACGCCCGTCATCGACTCGACGGTCCTGACGGTGAGGGTCGGGCCGCCCTCGGCATAAGCCGCGTTGAGCTTCGCGGGATGCGTCCCCGCCGCCGCGCCGGAGCGGCCGGGGCGCGAGGGCAGCCGGGTGTAGCTGTCGCGGGGCAGGCTCACCACGCTCGCCCGCTTCCCGCCCTCCGACAGGTGCACCAGCATGATCGTGTCGGTGCAGTGGCAGGGCGCGCCGCCGAGCCGGTACCGCTGCTTCTGCGCCGGGCTGACCGTGGAGCGGTCGTCGGTGCCGACCAGCAGCAGGTTCATGCCGTGTCCCGGCGCCGGCCTGTTCTTCATGTCCTTGAAGGGGTCGACGCGGCCGATCCCGTTGTCGACGCTCGTCACGACGGCGTGGCCGATGCCTCCGGCGCCGAGCACCAGCACCGAGAGCGTGGTCGCGAGCCTCGTACCCCAGCGGACCTTCCGGCCGGCGGGCATGCCGCGACGGCCGCCCGGACGCCGCCCCCGCGGCCCGGCGCCCCTCTGCGGCGGCGGGCCGCCGCGGCCGCCCGGCGGCCTGCCGCCGGTGACGCCGCCCCCGCTGCGGGGGGAGGGCGCGGCCGGGACGCCGCCCCGCGCGCGTTCCCCGCCCGGCGGCCGGCCTCCGCTGCGGTCGGCGCGGCGGGAGGGCCGGGGCGGGACGGGCACGGGTACCTCCGCGGGGCCGGTGGCGGACAGGGGGACGACCACGGGAACCGTAGGCCCATACGATCAGCGGCAGCGGCCGTCGACCGGGCGGCACGCGCCCCTGTCCCCCGTTCGCGGTAACGTGACGCCCGCACCCCAGCTCCTGACCTCCGGTCCGCGCACCGACCCGTCCGCCATGCCGCGTTTCGCGTTCCGCGCCGCCGAGGTCCCCATCAGGACCCGAAGGACCCCATGTCTGACCACTCGCCCGCGGTCTCCGTGATCATGCCGGTGCTCAACGAGGAACGTCATCTGAGGAACTCCGTCCGGCACATCCTGGAGCAGGAGTACGACGGCGAGATGGAGGTGGTCGTCGCGCTCGGCCCGTCCACGGACCGCACCGACGAGATCGCCGCGGAACTCGTGCGGGAGACCGCGGACGACCCCCGGGGCCGCCGCGTGCAGACCGTGCCGAACCCGACGGGCCGCACCCCCGCCGCCCTGAACGCGGCCATCGCGGCCTCCACGCACCCGATCGTCGTCCGCGTCGACGGCCACGGCATGCTCTCGCCGAACTACATCGCCACCGCCGTCCGCCTCCTGGAGGAGACCGGTGCGCAGAACGTCGGCGGCATCATGCACGCCGAGGGCGAGACCTCCTGGGAGGAGGCCGTCGCCGCCGCCATGACGTCGAAGATCGGCGTCGGCAACGCGGCCTTCCACACCGGCGGCGAGGCCGGCCCCGCCGAGACGGTCTACCTGGGTGTCTTCCGGCGCGAGGCGCTGGAGCAGCAGGGCGGCTACAACGTGGAGTTCATCCGCGCCCAGGACTGGGAGCTGAACTTCCGCATCCGCGAGGCGGGCGGCACGATCTGGTTCTCGCCCGAGCTGCGCGTCCAGTACCGCCCCCGGCCCTCGGTGCGCGCGCTCGCCACGCAGTACCGCAACTACGGGCGCTGGCGCCACGTCGTGGCGCGTTACCACGCGGGCTCCATCAACCTGCGCTACCTCGCCCCGCCGGTCGCGGTGTGCGCCATCGCGGCGGGCATCGTCGTCGGTGCGGCCCTGACCCCGTGGGCGTTCGTCGTGCCGGGCGCGTACGCGGCGGCCATCGTCGCGGGATCGGTGCCCGCGGGCAAGGGACTGCGGCTGCGCTCCCGCCTCCAGGTCCCGGTGGCGCTCGCCACGATGCACATGGCCTGGGGCTACGGCTTCCTCACCAGCCCGCGCTCGCTGGCCAGGCGCGTGATCGCGAGCCGCCGCCCGTCCGCGCCGAAGGCCCCGACGGCCGCCTGAGGGGCGCGGCGGGCCGCCTCGGGCGGGGTTTCGCCGGGGCCGGGCCGCACGCGAGAAGAGGCCGCGCCAGCGGCACACGACGCCCCGGCAGGACCCGGCCGCCAACAGCAAGCAGGACAGGCCGCCAACAGCAGCACGAGCCGTCACGACGGAGAGGCCGCCCGACACCGAGCCGGGCGGCCTCTCCTGCTTCCTACGCTCCTACGGCTTTCCCGGGCCCTCCCTGCGACCTGCCTGCGCCGCACGCTCCGGTGGCGCGGCCCCGGGCCCGGGCCCGGGCCCGAGCCCGGCGCCGCGCCACCGGCGTCACCACCGGTACGGGGCGTACACGTCCATGCAGCCCGCCTTGCCGCCCTGGACGACCTGCGCGGTCTTCGGCACCGAACCGGCCTTCGGCTTCTCGTGCTTCGGGTACGTGGCGCCCTGGCGCCAGTCGGCACCCACGACCACCATGACGCCCGACACGTCCGCCGACTTCTTCACCGCGCTGCTGGGGATGCCCAGCGCCTTCGCGACGCCCTGCGCGTCGCCCTCCAGGTCCGCGCTCGGATAGAGGACCGTCGAGGTCTTCTCCGTCACCGGCGTGGTGTCCTTCACCGCGCGGCTGTAGCCCTTGCCCACCAACAGCTGGGCGATGTCGCCGGCGCGGCCGGGAACCGCCGCCTGCGCGCCGCCCGTGCCGTTGCGCACGCTGACCCCGGTCTGGGCCGGCGAGTCGCTCGGCGCGGGCACGCTCGGCTGCGGGGCCGACGACTTGCCGGCGGAGGCCGAGGCCGGCTTGCCGTTCTTGTCCAGCGCGACGTCGTCGCGCAGCAGCGACCACAGCTGGTCCGCGTCGGTCGCGTTCGGCAGCACGTGGGCGGTCGGGTTCTGCGGGTCGGGGACCGTCGGCATGGTCACCATCGTCATGCGGTTGACCGGCACGTCCTTGAGCTGCATCCCCAGGTCGAACAGCTTCTTCACCGAGCCGATCTCCTTGGAGACCTCGAGCGCCTTGGTCGCCGCCTCCGCGAGGCCGGTGAGCTTGCCCGGGCTGGTGAAGTAGTTCTCCGACTTCAGCTTGGTGAACATCGAGCTGAGGTAGAGGTGCTGGGCCTGGCTGCGGCCGAGGTCGCTCTCGAAGGCGTGGCGGGTGCGCAGCCACTGGAGCGCCTGCTTGCCCACGACGTTCGTGGTGCCCGCCTTGAGCTTGAGGCCGGAACCGCCGGGCACCGCCGGAGTCGGGTGGTCCCAGACGTTCTCCTTCACGCAGACCGGGACACCGCCGACCGCGTCGGCCATGTCCACGACGCCGGAGAAGTCGATCGTCATCCAGTGGTCGATGTAGACGCCGGTCAGCTTCTCCCACGTGGAGAGCGTGCAGCCCGGTCCGCCGCGCGCGAGCGTCGTGTTGATGATCGCGTTGGTCGGCGGGTACTGCTGCCCGGTCTTCGCGTCCTTGCAGGCCGGTATGTCGACGCGCGTGTCCCGGGGGACCGACACCATCGACGCGTTCTTCCGGTCCGCCGACACGTGCAGCAGCATCTGGACGTCCGCGAGCGGGGGGTCGCCGCGCAGGTCCTTGCCGCCGCCGAGCGCCACGTCCGCGTCGCTCGCCCGGCTGTCGGAGCCGATGAGCAGGATGTTCAGCGGGGTCTGGCCGGCGGCGTTGGCCTTCGGCTTCTCGACGCCCGTCGAGGACCCGGCCCGGGAGTCGCTGCGGAGGTTCCCGTTCAGGTGCCGGTAGTAGAGGTAACCCGCGCCGGCCGTGCCGAGGATCAGCACGGACAGCACGCCGGATATCCAGCGCAGCGCCCTGAATCTGCGGCGTTTCTTGCGCTGGCGCGAGCCGCCGCGGCCCCCGCCGTCGCCCGCGCCGCGTCTGCGGCGCCCGCCGTGGCCGCCGCCTCCGGCCGCACCGGGCTCGGGCCTGCGGCCCCGCTGCTCCGGCACCGTCGCCGTGCGGGCGGGCGCCGCGGCGACGGCCCCCGCGCCGCCGCCAGCGCTCTCGCCCGCGCCGTCCGCGCCGCTCTCGTAGAGGCTGTCGTCCCAGCCCAGCTCGTGGGCGTGCCGCTGGGGGGCGTCCGGAGTCCTCCGGTCGCCGTGCCCCCGCTGCGGACCCTGCGATCTGGGTCCCTTCGTCCTCGCGCGCCGTGCGCCGCCCTGACCCACCTGTTCCCCCTCGGTTCAGGACCTGCTCGTGCGCCGCTGCATGGGCGTCACTTGGCGCAGACCTGCTTGTCGGCTTCGACCCGCTGCACGTTGTCCGACACCTTCGCCGGACCTGACAGGGGCACACCCGCGCCCTTGAAGTCCTTCCCCAGGGTCAGCTTCATCGCCTGGAGTCCCACAGCGTCCTTCGTGCCCTTCTTCAGCGCCGAGGCGGGCAGCCCCATCCAGGCGGCGACGGTGCGCGCCTGGTCGGCCTGGTTCGGCGCGTACTCCAGCGTCGTCTTGTCGACGGTGGTGCCCGCGTCGCCCTTGTTGGTCGTCTTGGGCGCCTGCTTGTCGTTCTGGAACCACGCCAGCGTGGACTGCGCGGAGCCGTCCGCTGCGCCGCCGTTGTACACGTCCACGCGGACGTCGTCCGCGGCGGCCTTGGTTCCCTTGAGCACACTGTCCGCCGGGGCGGACTTCTTCTTCACCTCGGTCAGCGACGAGTCGTTCTGCAGGTCGTCGAAGATCGGCTGCGCCTCGGCCTCGTTCACGACGACCGTCGCGTGGACGATCTTCTCGGCCGGGTTGTCCACGACCGGGAGCGTGGCGAAGGTGATGTTCTTCGGGTTGACCTTGGACAGCTCGCGGGCGAGGTCGCTCAGCTTCTTGATCGACCCGATGCCGGTGTCCACCGTCAGCGCCTTCGTGGCCGCCTCGGCGAGGCTCGCCAGCTTCGTCGGGCTGCTGAGCGTGTCCTTCGACTTCAACTGCCGCAGCAGGGCGCTGAGGAACTGCTGCTGGACCTGGATGCGGCTCAGGTCGCTGCCGGTGCCGAAGCTGTGCCGCGTACGCACGAAGGCGAGCGCCTGCTCGCCCTCGATGGTGTGCTCGCCCGCCGTCAGCTTCAGGTGGGACTTCGGGTCGTCCACCGCGTGCGCCACGCAGATCGGCACGCCGCCGACCGCCGTCGACAGCGTCTTGACGGCGTTGAAGTCGGCCATCATGAAGTGGTCGACCTTGACCCCCGTGAGCTCCTGCACGGTCCGCATCGCGCAGCCCGGGTCGCGGCCGTCCTGGCCGAGGCTCGTGTTGAACCGCGTGTCGGGCGTCCCCGGGATGACCTTCGTCTCCCCGTTCGGCTCCTTGGTCTCGCAGTCCGGGATGTCGGTGATCAGGTCGCGGGGGATCGACAGCGCCGTCGCGTTGGTCCGGTCCGCGGACACGTGCAGCAGGATGTTCGTGTCGGCGTGCCCGACGCTGCCCGCGTCGCCGTAGCCCTCGTTGCCCGCGCCGGTCCGCTTGTCCGTGCCCATCAGCAGGATGTTCACGGGCTTGCCGGCCGCGAAGCTGCTCTGGCTGCCCGCGCCGCCGACGTCGATCGTCGAGATGTTGCTGTTCAGGTGCTGGTAGTAGGCGTACGCGCCACCGCTGGTGGCGAGCACGAGGAAGCCGAGCACGCCGCTGGTCCACAGCAGCGCCTTCTTCTTGCCGGACTTCTTCGCGCCCTTGCCCTTGCGGCGGCTGGGCGGGGGAGCGGCCGCGGCGCCCTTGCGCCGGCTGCGCTGGCCGGGCAGGTCCGCGGTGTCGGGCGCGCCTTTGCGGCGGGCCGGGGCGTCCGCGCCCCGCGCCGCCGCCTGCCGGCGCCCGGCACGCCCCCCGGCCTCGCCGGAGGAGTCGCGCGGCGCGCCGCCGGACGCGTCGCGACGGGGCGGTGCCTCACCGGAGCGAGGGGAGGGCGGCTGCGCTGCGGGGTTGTCCAGTCGCAGCTCGTAGTTGCCGGTTTCCGGGTTGAGGACCCACTGGTCGGCGGGGTCGATCTCGCCCTGCCCACGGTTCTGTGCATCCACGGTTGCCTGAATCCTCCGTCGGTGCCACGTGAAGCGCCTCCCCTCGGGCGCCAGGTCTTCGATCCGGCGGCGCGCGGCGGTCGGCCGAATGCACCGGATCGCGACACACTATCCGTCCGGTTCGCCGGGGAGCGACGTCGGTGCCGGACGGGTGCGTACTTACAAGCGGGCAATACGCCCAATCGTCATGGGGCCCGCGGGTTACCGCCGTCACGGTTCACACACAGGCCTCACTCACACAGGCCGACACTGGCATTGGTTCCTGTGAACGTCGGCCCCGGCGTCGGGGAGCCCGAGGCTCCCGGGGAGGCCGGAGCCGACGCGCTCCCGCCCGCGGCGGATTTGCCGGAGTCTTTACCGCCGGACGCCGTAGGGGACTCCGCGGGCGCGTCCGACGGGCCGCCGGAGGGTGTGCCCGAGGACGTCCCGGCGCCCGCGCCCGGGTCCGTCGGCGAGCCGGACGTCCGCACCGTCACCGGAGCGTCGTCGCGCAGCTGCCGGAACAGCCGCTCCGCCTGGGACTGCACGAGCTCGTCCCGGTTGGGGTCCGGCCCGTAGGGCTGCTGGGGCACTGTGAGGAACTGCACCTTGTCGGCCGGGACGTCCCGCATCGAGTGCGCGAGGTTGTAGAGATCTCGCAAACTGTCGAGCCCGGGGTCCGTGGTGATGGCCTTGGTGGCCGCGTCGAGCACCGGGTAGAGCCGGGTCGGGTTCAGCAGCACGCCGTCGCTCTGGAGCTTCGTGAACAGCGAACCGAGGAACCCCTGCTGCCGCTCGATGCGCTCGGTGTCGCTGCCGTCTCCGATGCCGTGCCGCGCCCGGACGAAGCCGAGCGCCTGCTCGCCCTTCACCGTCTGTTCGCCCGCGGGCAGCTTGAGGTGCGCCTCCTGGTCGTCGACCGGCTTGTCGAGACACACCTGCACACCGCCGACCGCGTCGACCATGTCCTTGAACCCACTGAAGTCGATGACCATCTCGTGGTCGATCCGCACCCCGGTCAGATTCTCCACGGTGCGTGTCGTGCACGCGGTGCCGCCGAACTGGAAGGCCCAGTTGAACTGGGCGAACTGCGCCGACGTGGTGGTGCCGCCCGGCTTGCCGCAGCTCGGTATGTGCACCATCAGATCGCGCGGTATCGACACCGCCGTGGCGCTCTTCCGGTCCGCGGCGAGGTGCAGCAGGATCGTGGTGTCGGAGCGCGCCGTGCCGCCCTCGTCGTGCCCGTACTTCGCGTTGCCCTTGCCCGAGCGGCTGTCGGAGCCGATGAGCAGGATGTTCAGCGCGTCCAGCGCGACGGGCGTCGGGCGCTCCTTCGCATACGTCTGGAGCTCCGAGGCGGCCTCGTGGTCGGTGGTGATGTTGCCGTCGAGCTTCTGGTAGAACCACCAGCCCGCTCCCGCCGTCGCGAGCACGACGACACCGACACCGCCCGCGACCCACCGCAGCCAGGTGCGCCGCCGGCGCGGTCGCCCGCCCTTCTCCGCCGCCGCGGCCCGCGCGCCGCGCCTGCCGGACGTCCCGGTGTGATCGCGGCCACGGGCCTTGCCCGGGGCGGGAGTTGCGGCGACCTCCGCCGCGCGTGCGGCGGTCTCGGAAGGGGCGGCGGCTGCGGCGCCGGCCGAGTCCGCGGAGCCCGTGGCGTCCGCCGTGTCGGTCGCTTCGGTCGTGTCGGCAGGGTTCCCGGCGCCGGCCGGTTCCGCGGCGTCGCCCGTGTCCGCACGGTTCGCGGTGTCCTCAGGCGTCGCGGAGTCCGCGGCGCCTGCCGCGTCCGCGGTGTCACCAGGGGCACCGTGGGCGTCGGAATCCTCGGCCGGCGCCGGGCCCCCGGTCTCCGCGGGGGCCGGGGAACCCTCGGCCTCGGCCGCGTCCTCGCGTGCGTCCCCGCCCGCGGATATGGCATCGATGTCAGAGTCTCCCGCGGCACCGGCACCGGCACCGGCTTCCGCGCCACCGGGGGCGTCCGGAGTCCCTGTACGGGACGGGTCCGTGCCGCCGCCGTCCGCGCCGCCCGCTCCGCCGCCCGTGGCGGCTTCGGCCCTCTCGCTCACGTCTGTGTCCGTCCTTCGGTACTTCGGTGGCGTGAGGCGCCGCCGGTCGTACGGGTAGACGGGCGAAAGAGGCGGTTGGTTGTGCGCGTCCTTCCCCCGATCGGGCCCCGGCGCGCGGGCCGTTGGAGCCCGGAGGCCCGCCGCGCCGGGGCATGGGTCCGTCTGCCCCCGACGGCGCGGCGGGAACGGGGCCCGGGCGAACGGGTCTCAGAGCGCGCGGTCGGTGACCCGCTCGCTCGCCACGCGCTGCGCGAGGCTCTCGGCGGAGAGCTGCTCGATGTTGCGGCACAACACCACGGATCCGCCCGCCGCGAGCGGCGCGTACAGCCCGGCGGACAGCCCCTCCCACGTGCCGTACGGAAGTGCCGAGAGGATCCGAGAGCCCGCGCCGAGCCCGCGCTTGTCCGCGTCGGCGGCCGCCCGCGCGACGAGCGCGGCGGCCGTGAGCTCGATCGGCGCGCCGCCGTCCGGCTCCTGTACGCGCAGGGCCGCGCCCGCCGGGTCCACCGGCGCGTACGGGACGAACCGGTCGCCGTGCGAGGGGACTTCGACGGCGTAGTCGGCGAAGCCCTCGGGCGGCTGCGGGAAGCGGCCGCCGAGCGGGCGCAGCGCGAGTGCCACCCGCTCGCCGCCGCAGGCGCGTGCGGCGTCCAGCGTGCCGGGGCCGCTGACGACGACGTCCGCCTCCGCGGGGTCGCCGCCGATCTCCGCCGTCGCGCCGACCGACGCGCACGCCAGCAGCCACACGGCGGTCTGCCAGTGCGCGGGCAGCAGCAGGGCGACCCGGTCGCCGGGCCCCGCCGACAGGTCGTCCTGGAGCATGTTCGCGGTCTTGGCCACCCAGTTCGCGAAGGTGGCGACGGACAGCTCGACCCGCTCCCCGGTCGCGTCGTCGTAGAAGGTGACCAGGGGCCGAGCGGGGTCCGCGGCGAGCGCGGAGCGCAGGAGATCGGCCGGAGTGCGTTCGCTGGCGTTCACGCCGGACAGCGTACTTCGCACCCTCCGAACGTCTGATCAGGTGATCGGGTGATCGGAATGCTGGGTACCGGTGTACGAATGGAACGCCCCAAGACGGCGGCAACACATGGCAAACCCGTCGTGGCACGGACCACGGCCGCTCAGCGGCCCCGGCAGGAAGCAGAGACGACAGGTGACTGAGGCGATCCTCCTGGTCGGAGGCAAGGGCACCCGGCTGCGGCCGCTCACCGTGCACACGCCGAAACCGATGGTCCCGGCGGCCGGCGTGCCGTTCCTGACCCACCAGCTGGCCCGGGCCCGGGCCGCGGGGGTCGAACACGTGGTGCTGGCCACCTCCTACCTCGCCGAGGTGTTCGAACCGTATTTCGGTGACGGCGCCTCACTCGGCCTCCATCTGGAGTACGTGACGGAGGTCGACCCGCTCGGCACGGGCGGCGCGATCCGCAACGTCGCGCGGCGCCTGCACTCCGGCCCCGACGAGCCGGTGCTGATCTTCAACGGCGACATCCTCACCGGCCTGGACATCCCGGCGCTCGTGGACACCCACCGCGCGGCGGGCGCCGACGTCTCGCTCCACCTGACCCGGGTCCCCGACCCCCGCGCCTTCGGGCTGGTGCCGACCGACGGCACCGGACGGGTGACCGCGTTCCTGGAGAAGCCCCAGACGCCCGAGGAGATCGTCACCGACCAGATCAACGCGGGCGCCTACGTCTTCAGAAGATCCGTGATCGACGCGATCCCCGCCGGGCGGCCGGTGTCCGTGGAGCGGGAGACGTTCCCCGGGCTGCTCGCCGACGGCGCGCACCTCCAGGGCATGGTCGACTCCACGTACTGGCTCGACCTGGGCACCCCGGCCGCCTTCGTCCGCGGCTCGGCGGACCTCGTCCTCGGCCGGGCGCCCTCCCCGGCCGTGCCCGGCCGCTGCGGGGAGCGCCTCGTGCTGCCCACGGCCGAGGTGGCGCCGGACGCGAAGCTGACCGGCGGCACGGTGATCGGGGCGGGCGCGGTGATCGGCGAGGGCGCGCGGATCGCCGGCTCCACCGTCCTGGACGGCGCCGTCGTCGAGCCGGGCGCGGTCGTCACCGACTCGATGATCGGGCGCGGGGCGCGGGTGGGCGCCCGCACGGTGCTGTCCGGCGTCGTCGTGGGCGACGGCGCGCGGGTCGGCGCGGACAACGAGCTGCGCGAGGGCGCGCGGATCTGGTGCGGCGCAGAGGTCCCGGACGCGGCGATCCGCTTCTCGTCCGACGCGTAGGGCGGGCCGCGGCGGCCGGCGGTGGCCGCGGCACGGCCGACGGGCTTCGCGGGAGCACCGGCGCCGGCACCAGCAGGAGGACCGGGGCAGGGGCGGCGCGGGGTGGGCGCGGTGTCCGGGCGCGCACTTCCGGTGGCGGTGCGGCCGCTGGCGGCGGAGTGACCCGTGCTACGGACCGGGCGCCGCCGACGCCGTACGCTCGGTACGACCACCGGCGCACGTCACCCGTACGCGCGCCGTCCCGACCGACCGGACGGCCCCGCGGCCGGACCGCACCCGCCCGCACGCAGCAGCACACTCCCCGAGGATCCATGGCCGGCCGTTTCGCCCCCCGCCCCAGGTCGGCCCTGCGCGTGCGCGCGGGCGCCGAACCGGGCCTCCGGCGGCGCTGGACCCCTCCCGAGGGCCCCTACGACCTGGGGCTCGTGCTCGGCCCGCTGCGCCGGGGACCGGCCGATCCGACGTTCCGGCAGACGGCCGACGGCATGATCTGGCGGGCGAGCCGCACCCCGGCGGGCCCGGCCACGATCCGGCTCGCGCAGGGCGCCGACGGCAGCGTCGACGCGCAGGCGTGGGGACCCGGAGCGGATTGGCTGCTCGGCCAACTCCCCCAGATGCTGGGCGAGTCGGACGACCCGTCGGTGTTCGTCCCGCGCCACCGGGCAGTCCTCGCGGCGGGTCGCAGCAGGCCCGGTCTCAGGCTCTGCCGCACCGGCCTCGTGCTGGAGTCCCTGATCCCCTCGGTGCTGGAGCAGAAGGTCACGACGATCGCCGCCAACCGGTCCTGGCGCGCGCTCGTGCAGAAGTACGGCGAACCGGCGCCGGGGCCCGTCGAGGGCCTCCACGTCATGCCCGAGCCGGGGACCTGGGCCCGCATCCCCTCCTGGGAGTGGCACCGGGCGAACGTCGAGGAGAAGCGCTCGTCCACGATCCTGCGCGCCGTACGCGTCGCGCGGCGTCTGGAGGAGGCCGCGGCGATGGAGCCGGAGGCGGCGGCGGAACGGCTGTGCCTCGTCGCGGGCATCGGCCCCTGGACGGCGGCCGAGGTCGTCCAGCGCACCAACGGCGCCGCCGACGCGGTGACGACGGGCGACCTGCACCTGCCGGGCATCGTCGGCCATGTCCTGGCGGGCGAACGCGACGCGGACGACGCGCGCATGCTGGAGCTGCTCGCCCCCTACGCGGGCCAGCGGCACCGCGCGGTACGACTGATCCTGCTCAGCGGACGCGCCCCGGCCCGCAGGGCGCCGCGCATGGCGATCGGCGACATCTCGTCCTGGTGAGTCCGGTCCGTCCGGCGAGTCCGATGCGTCCGACGAGTGCGACGAGTGCGACGAGTGCGGCCGGGCGGCTCCCGCCGCAGCGGCCCGAGCGCCGCCGGGACGGGGACGGGCCGACCACCGGGCCGGGGGCGGCCGTACGGCCGATCCGCCCGGCCCGCGGCCCTCACCGCACGGCGACGAAGTCCTCCACGGCACGCGGAGCCCGCACCGGCGGCGGCGAGGCCGCGCGCCCCACCGCCACGGCGCCCATCGGGTCCCAGGTGCCGGGCAGGTCCAGCGTCTCGCGCACCACGTCGCGGCAGAACATCGTGGAGGAGACCCAGGCCGACCCGAGCTGCTCGCCCGCCAGCGCCACCAGGAAGTTCTGCACGCCGGCGCCCGCCGCCACCACGAACATCTCGCGCTCGGCCGCGTCGCGCCGGGCGTCGCCGTACGTGTGCGAGCCGTCCATCACCAGGCACGGCACGACCAGGTAGGGCGCGCGGCGCAGCACCTCGCCGCGCCGGACGCGCCTGGCGATGGAGTCGGGCGACTTGCCGTCGCGCCGCAGGTCCTCGATCCACGCGTCGCGCATCGCGTCGAGCAGCCGGGTCCGCGACGCGGGGGACTCCAGCAGCACGAAGCGCCACGGGGTCGTGTGGTGCGGGGCGGGTGCCGTGACGGCGGCGGCGACCGCGCGCCGGACCGCGCCCGGGTCCACGGGCTCCGCCGTGAACTCCCGCACCGTGCGGCGCAGGCCCACCGCCTCGCGGACGGCCTCCGAGGTGCCGAGCCGGAACATGTCGTCGGCCGCGACCCGCACCAGCGCGCGAGCGCCGTCCCCGTCTCCGTGCCCGTCCCCGGAGGGCCCGGTTCCGGGAGATCCGGCCGCGGAGGATCCGGTGGCCGCGGCGGCGCGTGCCACGCCCGCCGGGCCGGCCCCGGCATCGGTGCCGGCGCCCGTCGCGGGGCCCGCGGTCGTGCCGCGGGGGCGGGCGGTGCCGTCGGACGCGGACACCAGGTGCGCGAGTCCGCTGACGACCGCCACCGGCATCCCGGCGGACTTGCCCTTCACCAGGTCACCGGCCGAGGCGAGTTCGTCGGCGAGGGCGACCACCGTCGCCGACATCAGGTTTCCGTGGGAGTCCCGTTCGCCGCGCAGGTCCTCCAGCACCTTCACACCGGCGGCCCCGATCGCGACGTCCGTCAGGCCGTTGCGCCAGGGGCGGCCGAACGTGTCGGTGACGATCACCCCGACGTCCACGCCGAGCTCCTCGCGCAGGCGCCGGCGGAGCGCGCGGGCCGACGCGTCGGAGTCCTCCGGCAGCAGCAGGACCGTTCCCGCGGGGGTGTTCGACGCGTCGACGCCCGCCGCCGCCATGACGAGGCCCTGCCGGTTCTCCACGATGCGCAGCGCTCCGCGCCGGGCGACCACCCGCACCGTCTCCGCGTCTATGGCCGCCTCGCGGTCGTCGGCCCGCACGATCCGTCCCTCGGCCTTGGAGACGATCTTCGAGGTGACGAGCAGGATGTCGCCGTCGGCGAGTCCCGGCCGGGCCGCGGCGGCGATGAGCTTCGCGAGGTCGTCGCCCGGCCGCACCTCGGGGAAGGAGGTGCCGAGGGCCCGTACCCCGTACGCGGCGGGGGCCTCGGCGCCGGCGGTCATGCCCGCACCTCCTCGGCCAGCGCCAGCGCCTCGGCGGCCATCGCGGCCGCGGCCTCCAGGTCCGTCATCATCAGCGGGACGGCGCGGGCGCGGATGCCCGCGCTCTCGATCTCCGGCACCGCCGCCGCGTCCACCGTGTCCACCAGCCAGCCGTCGAGCAGGCCCGACCCGTAGTGCCGGGCGACCGCGGACGCGGTCGACTCCACGCCGATCGCGGCGAGCACCTTGTCCGCCATGCCGCGCACCGGCGCGTCGCCGACGATGGGGGAGAGGCCGACGACGGGCACGCCCGCTTCCGCGATCGCCTCGCGGACGCCGGGCACGGCCAGGATCGTTCCGATGCTGACCACCGGGTTCGACGGCGGGAACAGGACGACGTCGCTCGCGGCGATCGCCTCGAGCACCCCGGGAGCGGGCTTCGCCTGGTCCGCGCCCACCGGCACGACGGCCTGCGCGTCGACGGAGGCGTGCATCTTCACCCAGTACTCCTGGAAGTGCACCGCCTTGCGCTCCCCGTCGACGTCGACGGCCACGTGCGTCTCCACGCGGTCGTCCGACATCGGCAGCAGCCGCACGCCGGGCTGCCAGCGGGCGCAGAGCGCCTCGGTGACGGCGCTGAGCGGGTAGCCCGCCCCGAGCATCTGGGTGCGCACGATGTGCGTCGCGAAGTCGCGGTCGCCGAGCCCGAACCAGTCCGGGCCCACCCCGTACGCCGCGAGCTCGGACTTGACCGCGAACGTCTCGTCCGTGCGCCCCCAGCCCTGCTCCTCGTTGATGCCACCGCCGAGGGTGTACATCACCGTGTCGAGGTCCGGGCAGATCTTCAGCCCGAACAGATGGATGTCGTCTCCGGTGTTGCCGATCACCGTGACGTCCGCGTCCGGCGCGGCCTTCTTCAGGCCACGCAGGAAACGGGCACCGCCGATGCCACCGGCCAGAACCACAATGCGCATGGTCCAAGTGTGTCAGCCGGGCAGGACGGACGGACCCGCGCCCGGCGACGCCTCCCCCGCGAGGGCCCCGACCGGCCCCCGGGCCACGGCCCCCGCCGGGCCCGGCGCGGTGTCCGCGCGCGTGTCCCGCGGGACGGCCGCCGACGGCGTCCCCGCCCGGCCCGTCGCGGCGTCCGGCACGGGCCGCATGGGCATGTCCGTCAGGCCCGGGTAGTACACGTGCAGGCTCACGGCGGGCTCCAGGGACGCGTTGACCATGTCGTGCGCGTACCCGGGCGGGTACACGCGCTGCGTCCCGCGGCCGAGCGTCCTGTCGCCCGCGGCCGTACGCTCCGTCAGCTCGCCGTCCAGGACGCTCAGGACGCCGGCCGACCCGCCGTGCCCGTGCGGCCCGCTGCCCTGCCCGGGCAGCCACGACAGGAGCCACACCTCGTAGCCGGGGCCGGTGCGCAGCCGGTGGTACCAGCGGGTGGTCGCGTCGTAGCGGACGAGGGGCCCCCAGGTCTCGCGGTCCGCCGCGAGCGTCCGCGCCAGTCCGGCGAACTCGGCCACCGTCCCCGGGTGCTCCTTCGGCGGCAGGAGTAGGTGTTCGACCTCGAAGAGATCCCCGGCGATCTGCAGGTCACTGTCGCTGTTCATGAAAGTGCGCGGTCCCTAGGTAAGGAATCGGTCAGAAAGTGTGCAGAAAAACGTCAGAGCTGCGGCGATTGCGACGTTCGATTCCGTCTCGCATTGGTGTGCGGACAGCCGTCGGATGCCGCGGCGCCGCTGTTTGCGGCGGGCCGTCCGACGGTGTTCCGGTGTTCGCGCGTGGGTGCCTGCCCGAAACCGCCGGCGTCTGCCTGCCGGTGCCGACGGCGGGCTCGTGGCGCCATCGCCCCTACCACCTGTGGTGAGTGGCCGGCCGCGACGCCGATTGCCGCGCGCGTTGCCCGCGACGGATCCCCTGTGGGGGAACCGGTCAGGGAAACCGATGAGGGAACCTGTGGGAAAAGCACATCGGCTCGCGAAACAGGCCGTTGGATGCCGCGCCCCCGGCCGCGGGCGCGGCGCGAAGTGCCGGGTGCCCTCAGGCGGAGACGGGACGCTCGGGGAGGACTCCCCGGTGAACCGCCGTCAACAACCGCTGTGCGCGCGACAGCAGGGACGGCGCGAAGCGGTACGGCAACAGCCGGCCTGGACGGCACTGCGGTGTCCACGGAGGTGGGTCGCGGGGTGCGAGAAGGTCGCTGGCATGCCCCAAAGGTTGCGAATCGGCCGCGCCACTGTCAACTCGATGCCCTGTTTGAACGTATTTCTTCACCTTATCCGGCTACTGGTGCCGACTGGAGGTTTGAGGGTGTCCAGGCGGGGACACATGGCGCAGCAGCCGTGCGGGTAAACCCCGTCGCGCGTTCGTGATCGGGCTGTGATCCCGATCGCTTTGTCCGTCGGATTTCAACCACTCGGGCGTCGGTTACGTCTCTCTGTATGCAGGCAGCCGCGTCGGGAAAGGTGCGGGGCAGGCCAGTGGCATGTGTCAGGTTTTTGGTGATTTGAACACTTTCCGCATAGCCTTGGTTCCGCAGAGTGAATACCGGGCCCAATAGCAGACCTCCGCTTGACGGCCCGAGAGCTACACACCTGTAATTTCACCCGTGTCGTTCGACCGGAAAAGGCCGTTCGGCCGCCGCACGGGGAACGCGAAGACGGACGAGGGGCGCACATGACCGAGCTGTTCCAGCAACTGCTGGTCGAGGACGCGGAAGAGGAACTCGGCTGGCAGGAGCGCGCCTTGTGCGCACAGACCGATCCGGAATCCTTCTTTCCGGAGAAGGGCGGCTCGACGAGGGAGGCCAAGAAGGTCTGCCTCGCCTGCGAAGTCCGCTCGGAATGCCTGGAGTACGCGCTCGCCAACGACGAAAGATTCGGCATCTGGGGCGGTTTGTCCGAGCGGGAGCGCCGTCGCCTGAAGAAGGCCGCGATCTGAGCCGACGTACCGCGCCGCCACGGCACGGCAGGGCACGCCACAGCACGGCACGCCACGGCCCGGTGACCGGGCCCCCGGCGGGCCCGCCGACCCGGGTGCCTCATGGACACGGCCCGCCCGGCAGGGCGCCGCGCAGGACGCGCTGCGCGCCGCGGACGTGGCCACCGGTACCCGGCCGCCACCGGACACCGCCCGCTGCCGGCACCACCACCGGCGTGGCCGCGGACCTCGCGGCGACCGACCCGGCCAAGGGGTCCTCACCAGGACCGCCGGAGTCCCCTGAACCACGGGAGTCATCGGAAGCCCGCCGCGTCTCCGGGAGCCCCGCACCACCGGGAGCCCCCCGCATCGCGGAGATCCCCTGAGCCGTGGGAGTCCGTAGGACCCCACGCAGGCCCCACGCGGGAACCACACGGGCCCCACGCGGGCCACGGGGACGGGACCACCGGAACCACCGGGGCACTGAACGGCGAATCCGCCGCCTTCTCCCCGGCACCCGCCGCCCGAGCGCGACAGCGCCGCCGGCCGCACGACCTACGGCCCGTCACCCGCACCACCCGAGCGGGGGCGGCCCGCCGCGACGAGCGGCTCACCTTCCTCCCGGCCCGGCCCGGCCCGCCCGGTCGCCGCCCGAGGCCCGCACCCGCACCCCCGCACCCGCCAGTGCGCGGCGCGGAAGCGCCGAGCGCCGAGCGCCGAGCGCCGACGGGCGATCGCACCCGCGCTCACGCCGGCCACGGCGCACACCCGGCATACCCGCCGTACGCCCGCTCTTCCCGCCGTGCGCCGTGCGCCGTG
>NZ_JAKGCV010000120.1 GCF_021556455.1 Streptomyces fuscigenes
GAGCCCGCCGGGTCCTGCGGCGTCGGGGCGGTCCGGCCCGGGGAGCGCCAGTGCGGGTGCGGCCGCGTGCGCGACCTCCGGTACGGGCCCGGGCGCGTACGCGGGTCGCGGTACCGGCTCGGGCGCGTGCGCGGGCCGCCCGTCCCGTTCTTCCGCCGGTTCCCCGGCGGTGCCCGCCTCGCCCGCCTCGGCGCGCGCTCCGGCGTCCGTATCCGAAGCTGAAGCCGCATCCGTACCCATACCCGTACCCGCATCCGTGCCGGAGCCGGCGCCGTCGTCCACGGCGGGCTCCGCCGTCCCCGCCTCCTGCGGCCGGGCGGGGGGTGCCGCTCCGTCACGTGGCCCGGAACCCTCCTGGGACCCCGGCGCGCCCGCCGGCGCGAGGGGTTCGGGGCCTGCCGGCTCCGTCCCGGTGGGCTTCGTTTCTGCGGCGAGTGCCGTCATCGGTGTCATCGGTGCGTCACCTCCGGCCAGCAAGCTAGTTTTCGCACTTCCAGCCGAACAACGAGAGACGGCCCTCTTCACACGTACGAGTGGCGCCGGCCCGATGTGCCGGGGGTTTCGGGGGTGCTTGTGCTGAACAGGAACGATGTGGTTAAGGTTAGGCACGCCTTACTTGAAACGCCCTTCTAGGAGCACAGATGTCCCTACGCCGTCGCGGAGCCTTCGCAGCCGTCGCGCTCGCTGCCGCACTCTCACTCGCCGCGTGCGGGTCCTCCGACGGCGGAGGGTCGGGCAAGAGCGGCAACGACTCGGCCCAGAAGGCCGATGTCGCCACCGGAGGCAAGGACTTCACGAAGGCGGGCGCGAAGACGGCGGCGTTCGGGACGACGGCCAAGCCCGGCGAGTTCCCCCGCACGATCACCATGGCCATGGGCAGGACCACCATCCCGAAGCAGCCGAAGCGGGTCGTCGTCCTGGACATCGGCGAGTTCGACAACGTGGCCTCCCTGGGCATCAAGCCGGTCGGCTGGGCGCCCACGCAGCAGGGCGACGGCATCCCGGACTACCTGAAGAAGATCGCGGGCCACCCGCAGCAGGTCGGCACCATCAACACCCTCAACCTGGAGGCGATCGCCAACCTCCACCCCGACCTGATCCTCGGCAGCCAGCTGCGCGCGGCGGACAAGTACAAGGAGCTCTCGAAGATCGCTCCGACCGTCTTCTCCATCCGCCCCGGCTACACCTGGAAGTCGAACTACCTCCTCAACGCGGCCGCGCTGGACAAGACGGCCGAGGCGAAGGCGAACCTCGCCACGTACGACAGGAAGGTCGCCGACCTCAAGAAGGCCCTCGGCTCGAACAAGCCGACCATCTCCATGGTCCGGTACATGCCCGGCCGGCTGCGCCTGTACGGCGAGGACTCGTTCATCGGCACGATCCTCCAGGACGTCGGCCTGCCCCGCCCGAAGAACCAGCAGGAGCACGAGCTGGCGATCGAGATCAGCCCGGAGAAGATCGACTCGGCGAACGCGGACTGGATCTTCTCGGGCACCTTCGGCGACGCGTCGAAGACGGACGAGTCGGCGGCCACCACGAACCCGCTGTGGAAGAACCTCCCCGCGGTCAAGGACGGGCACGCGAAGACGGTCAAGGACGAGACCTGGTACCTCGGCCTCGGCGTCACCGCGGCCTACAGCGTCCTCGACGACCTGCACTCCTACCTGGTCAAGTGAGTCGCCGCGGCGCCTGAGCGCCGCACGGGCCCGCACGGGGGCCGGAGGGATCGACCGCGATCCCCCCGGCCCCCGCGCCGTGCAGCCCGCGCCCCGCCGGCCCGTCTTGCCACCGCCCGGCGGCCCCGCGGCGCCCTCCGGCTCCCCGGGCTGCCCCGTCCGGCGGCTCCGCGGCCCCTTCACGCGGACGCCCTTCGTGACCCCTTCGCGAGCCCCCTGGCGAACCCCCTGGCGAACCCCCTGGCGAACCCCCTGGCGGCGCCCCGCAGGTGCCTCCCGGCGACCGCCCGGCCCGCCGGCACGGTCCCCGCGACCGCCCCGCGCACGCAGTGCCCCGCGCCAGGTAGCCTTTCCGGCGTGCCCCGTCTGTCCGAAGTCCTCGCCGAGCTGGATGCCCTCTGGCCGCCCGACCGCGCCGAGCAGTGGGACGCCGTCGGCACGGTGTGCGGCGATCCCGGCGCGGACGTCGATCGCGTGCTGTTCGCCGTCGACCCGGTCCAGGACGTCGTCGACGAGGCCGTCGAGCTCGGCGCGCAGCTGCTCGTCACCCACCACCCGCTGTACCTGCGAGGCACCACCACGGTCGCCGCGGACACCTTCAAGGGGAAGGCCGTCCACACGCTGATCACGCACGGCGTCGCCCTGCACGTCGCGCACACCAACGCCGACACCGCGGACCCCGGCGTCTCCGACGCCCTCGCGGGCGCCCTCGGCCTGCGCGTCGTGGGGCCGCTGGTGCCCGATCCCTCCGACCCCGAGGGCCGCCGCGGCCTCGGCCGGGTGTGCGAGCTGGACGCCCCCACCTCGCTGCGCAACTTCGCCGCCCGCGCCGCGCACCGGCTGCCCGCCACCGCGCAGGGCATCCGCCTCGCGGGCGATCCGGAGGCCCGGGTCACGAGGGTCGCCGTCAGCGGCGGATCGGGCGACAGCCTGTTCGCCGAGGCGCGCGCGGCGGGCGTGGACGCCTTCCTGACCGCGGACCTGCGCCACCACCCGGCTTCCGAAGCCACCCAGCACTCCCCGCTGGGCCTGGTCGACGCCGCGCACTGGGCCACCGAGTGGCCCTGGTGCGAGCAGGCCGCCGGCCAGCTGGACGAGATCTCCGACCGCCACGGCTGGGACCTGCGCGTCCACGTCTCCGAGACGGTCACCGACCCCTGGTCGTCGCACTTCGCGTCGGGAGCACGCCCCGTGTCCCCGGCGCCCTCCTTCTCTACGAACCCACCGGGAGCCCCCAACTGAACGCCGCGCCAGCCGACCAGCTCCGACTCCTCGACGTCCAGGCACTCGACGTGCGGCTGTCGCAGCTCGACCACCGCCGCTCCGCCCTGCCCGAGCACGCCGAACTCGAGGCGCTCGCCAAGGACACGGCCCAGCTGCGCGACCTGCTGGTCGCCGCGCAGACCGAGGAGAGCGACACCGCCCGCGAGCAGACCAAGGCCGAGCAGGACGTCGACCAGGTGCGCCAGCGCGCCGCCCGCGACCAGCAGCGCCTGGACTCGGGCGCGGTGACCTCGCCGAAGGACCTGGAGAACCTCCAGCGCGAGATCGCCTCCCTCGCCCGCCGCCAGGGCGACCTGGAGGACGTCGTCCTCGACGTGATGGAGCGCCGCGAGTCCGCGCAGGAGCGCGTGGGTGAGCTGACCGGCCGCCTCGGCGGCCTCGCGACCGCCACGGAGGAGGCCGCCTCCCGCCGCGACTCCGCGACGGAGGGCATCGACGCCGAGGTCGCCGGACTCACCAAGGAGCGCGAGGCGGTCGCCGCCTCGGTGCCGGCCGACCTGCTCAAGCTGTACGAGAAGCTGCGCGCCCAGCAGGACGGCGTCGGCGCGGCCCGCCTCTACCAGCGCCGCTGCGAGGGCTGCCAGTTGGAGCTGAACATCACGGAGCTGAACGACGTGCGCGCCGCCGCCGCCGACACCGTGGTGCGCTGCGAGAACTGCCGCCGCATCCTGGTGCGTACGGCCGAGTCGGGCCTCTAGCAGCGACGGCCGGACGGCTGCGAGACGACGGTGGCGGTGAGGACAGCGGTGGCCAGGTTCCACGTGGAGGCGGACGGCGGGTCGCGGGGCAACCCCGGGCCCGCCGGGTACGGCGCCGTCGTACGGGACGCGGACTCCGGCGGCACGCTGGCCGAGGAGGCCCGCTTCCTCGGCGTCGCGACGAACAACGTCGCCGAGTACCGCGGCCTGATCGCCGGGCTGCGCGCCGCGCACGCCCTCGACCCGGCGGCCGCCATCCGGGTGCGGATGGACTCCCGGCTCGTCGTCGAGCAGATGTCGGGACGCTGGCGGATCAAGAACGCGGACCTGCGCGCGCTCGCCGACGAGGCCGCGGGCGTCTTCCCGCCGGGTCGGGTCACCTACGAGTGGATCCCGCGCGAAAACAACCGGCACGCCGACCGGCTCGCCAACGAGGCGATGGACGCGGGCGCGCGCGGCGAGCGCTGGGACCCGTCGTCCTCCGCGGCGGAGCTGGACGGGGCTCCCGGCGGCGAGCCGGCGCCCGAGCCCGAGGGGGCCGCCACCGGCAGCGAGCCCGCGCCCGAGGTGGCCACCCCCGCCGTCGGCTGGGGCTCCCGGCCGGACATGGGGGCGCCGGCCACGTTCGTCCTGCTGCGCCACGGCGAGACCGCGCTCACGCCCGAGAAGCGCTTCTCCGGCAGCGGCGGCGGCGACCCCGAGCTCTCCGCCACGGGACGGCGCCAGGCCGCCGCCGCCGCGACCGCCCTCGCCGCACGCGGCACGGTCCAGGACATCGTCTGCTCGCCGCTGCTGCGCTGCCGCCAGACGGCCGGGGCCGCGGCCGAGCGCCTCGGTCTGCCCGTGCGGGTGGAGGACGGGATGCGCGAGACGGACTTCGGGGCGTGGGAGGGCCTGACGTTCGCGGAGGTGCGCGAGCGCCATCCGGACGACCTCACGGCCTGGCTCAACTCGCCCGAGGCCGCCCCCACCGGCGGCGGCGAGAGCTTCGCCGAGGTCGGCGCGCGGGTGGAGGAGGCGCGGCGCCTGCTGGTGGAGCGGTACGCCGGCCGCACGGTCCTCGTCGTCACGCACGTGACGCCCATCAAGACGCTGGTCCGGCTCGCGCTCGGCGCTCCGCCCGAGGCGATGTTCCGGATGGAGCTGTCGGCGGCGGCGACGTCCGTCGTCGCGTACTACGCGGACGGCAACGCGTCCGTGCGGCTGTTCAACGACACCTCGTACCTGGACTGACGCCGCCGGCCGGTCCCGCCCGCGGCGCGGCCCGCGGACCCCGTCCCGCCGCGCCCGCGCGGCTCACGCGCGGCGGGTCGCCAGCAGGGTGGACGCCTCACGGGCGAGCGCCTCGACCCGGTCCCAGTCGCCCGCCTCGACGGCGTCCTGGGGCACCATCCACGTGCCGCCGACGCAGCTGACGTTGGGCAGGGCCAGATAGTCCGGCGCCGACTCGGCGGTGACGCCGCCGGTCGGGCAGAACCGGGCGCGCGGCAGCGGCCCGGACAGCGACTTCAGGTACGGGATCCCGCCCGCGGCCTGCGCCGGGAAGAACTTCATCTCGGTGATCCCGCGCTCCAGCAGCGCCACGACCTCCGACGTCGTCGAGACGCCCGGCAGATAGGGCACGCCGGACTCCTCCATGGCGGACAGCAGCGTGTCCGTCCAGCCGGGGCTCACGAGGAAGCGGGCGCCCGCGGCCACCGACGAGGCGACCGCGTCGGGCGTGAGGACCGTACCGGTGCCGACGACGGCCTCCGGCACCTCCGCGGCGATCCGCTCGACGGCGTCGAGGGCGGCGGGCGTCCGCAGCGTCATCTCGATCGCGGGCAGACCGCCCGCGACGAGCGCGCGGGCGAGGGGTACGGCGCCGGCCGCGTCCTTGAGTACGACGACGGGGATCACGGGGGCGAGGTCGAGCACGGAGGTCATGCGGGACATCCTGCCGCGCCACGGGCACACATCGCAACGCGCGTTGCACAGGATGCAACGCGGCAGGTCTCTTCGCCCCTCACGCGGACTCGCTCGCCGTCCGCCGGCCCCCTCGGGCGCCCCGGCACCCGCGCGGCCGGTCAGTGCACCGCCGTGACCACCACGTCGACGCGCCACGGGCGGCCGGCGCGGGCGGGCTCCCCGGCCTCGACCGTGTGACCCAGGTCCCGCAGCGCCGCCACCAGCTCGGCGGGCGTCCTCGGCGCCGCGCCCGCGGTGAGCAGGTCACGCGTGATGCGGCCCTTCGTCGCTTTGTTGAAGTGGCTGACCACGGACCGCTTCTCCTCGCCGGTGGTCTCGTCGACCCGGGAGTGGAGGACGCGGACCGTCGCCGTGCGCGCGGCCAGCTCGCCCTTCGGCTGCCAGGCCGTCGCGTAGGCGGAGGACCGCAGGTCGAGCACGAGCCCGCCGCCGGCGGCCTCGACGGCCTCCGGCAGCGCCGTCGCCATCGGGCCGCGCCAGTGCGCGCCGAGCGCGCCGAGGCCGGGCAGCTTGACCCCCATCGAGCAGCGGTACGACGGGATGCGGTCGCGGATGCCGACCGCGCCCCACAGCCCGGAGAAGACGAGCAGCTCGGCCGCGGCCCGGCGTTCGGCAGCCGGGTCCAGCGTGGCGAGGCCGAGCGCGTCGTACAGCACGCCGGTGTAGACCTCCCCGGCCGGGCGGGTGCCGGCCGTGCGCAGCTCCGCGTTCTTCGCGATCTCGCCGCGCAGCCCCTCGCTCAGGCCGAGGACCGTGCGGGCCTTCTCCTCGTCCGCCGAGCACAGGTCCACCAGCTCGTCCAGCACGGCGGCGCGCGCCGGCGCGAGCGACGGCAGGGACAGCGACTCCGGCTTCAGCGGCGCACCGCCGGCGGGTGCGGCCTTTCCTTCGGAGGGCGGCAAGAGCACGAGCACGGGGGTGACTCCTCGGAGGTGCGGACGACGCGCGGACCGGGGGGTCCGCGCCCGTCGGCCAGCGTAGGCGAACGCGGCCGGCGCCTGCCGGGAGCGCCCCGCGGGACGGCCTCCCGGCGCCCTGCCTGTCCGGTGCGCTGCCTGTCCGGGCGCCGGGCTCGCAGGACGGCGCGGCGATGCCCGGCCCGGCCGCTGCGCCGCCGCCGTCGCGAGCGGCCGTCCGCCTGCGGGTAACATGTCCCGCACGGCAGACGAGCCGGCCGGACGGCCGCGTCGGGGTCCTGGATCCCGCCGAGGAACGTCCGGGCTCCACAGGGCAGGGTGGTGGGTAACGCCCACCCGGGGTGACCCGCGGGACAGTGCCACAGAAAGCAGACCGCCGGGGGCCTCGGCCCCCGGTAAGGGTGAAACGGTGGTGTAAGAGACCACCAGCGCCCGAGGTGACTCGGGCGGCTCGGTAAACCCCACCCGGAGCAAGGTCAAGAGGGGCCCCGCGAGGGGTCCTGCGCGGACGTTCGAGGGCTGCCCGCCCGAGTCCGCGGGTAGACCGCACGAGGCCGGTGGCAACACCGGTCCTAGATGGATGGCCGTCTCTCCGGCCGCCGCGAGGCGACCGGACGACAGAACCCGGCGTACAGGCCGACTCGTCTGCCCCTCAGGTCTTCGACCTGGGGGTTTCTTCTTTTCGCCGTCCGATTCGGGTCCCTGGAGAGAATCTGGGCGGGATCTGGGCGGGAGGAGAGTGGATCAAGGTCCGGCTGGATCGCGCGTACAGGCCGACTCGTCTGCTGCGAGCGCCCGTCACGCGCGATCCGGGGCGCGCCCTCAGGTGCCGAGCGGGGGGCCGGGCCCCCGCCACTCGCACAGGAGCACGGTCGCGTCGTCCTGGAGCACGCCGTTGTGGTAGTCGAGGAACGCGTGCGCGAAGCGCCGCACGGTCTCCGACACGCTCAGCCCGTCGGCCGGGTACCGGGTCAGGACGGAGACGAAGCGGTCGAGCCCGAACTGCTGGCCGTGCGGACGCCGCGCCTCGGTGATGCCGTCCGTGTACAGCGCGATGCGGTCCCCCGGCTCCAGCTGCTCCCGGCAGACCGTCGTGCCCAGGTCGCCGAGCCCGGTGCCCAGCGGGTGGGCGGGCTTGCAGTCCAGGAGGGTGGCGCCCGCGGCGCGCAGCACGAGCGGCGGGTGGTGCCCGAAACTGGCCCACTCCAGCACACCGGAGTCGGTGTCGAGCGCCGCGAGGAGGGCGGTCGCGTACCGGACGTCCTCGAACTGGCGTGCCAGCAGCTCCTCCTCCATGACCTCGCCCATCTCGACGATCCCGGCGCCCCGGCGGCGGGCGCTGCGGGCGGCGGCCAGGGCCAGCGCGGCGGTCTGCCCGGCCGCGGTGTCGTGGCCCATCGCGTCGAAGATCGACAGGTGGACCCGGGAGCCGTCCGTCGCGTAGTCGTAGGCGTCGCCGCTGATCCGGTACGACGGTTCCAGGGTCGCGCAGACGGCGACACGTGAATCCGTGTAGGTGCGCGGGGGCATCAGGTGCCACTGGGCCTCGGCGGCCACGTTCATCGGCTCGGTGCGGTTGAGGCGCGCGTACGTGTCGCTGTGCCAGCGCTTGGTGGAGACCGCGAGCGCCACGAGGGAACCCAGGGCCGACGCGTACGTCCGCTCGCTCTCGCCGTCCCGCACGGAGGCCACGTACATCAGGCCGACGCGTTCCTGGCCGTTGAACATCGGCACCCAGTAGGCGGTCCCGCCCCGCGGCGGCGCGGCGGCGGCGCGGAGGACCCTGCCGTACTGGTACGCGCGGCCGGCCTCGCTGTCGGCGATCGGCAGCCTGCGCTCGGCGGACGGCGACGTGCCCGTGCCGGTGATCAGGTGCAGCGCGCGCCGCTCCACGTCGCCCACGTAGATCCGCACCTCGGTGAAACCCGCGGTCCGGGCGTGTTCACCCACCGTGTCCGGGAGGTCGTCGAGTGCCGTGGTGCCCAGGACGCGCAGCAAGTCGGCGAACATGCGCTCGCCTGCGTTCTCCCGGTCCGTCACGTCGGCACTTCCAGGTCGGGCGAAGGACCGGCGTCCGCGCCGCTCCTCGTGGAACCGCTCGCGGGCCCTCCTCGCGTTCGGGTGCATATCGGTGTGTACGCGTGAATATCACGAGAATACGACACAAGGCACACGCGGGGCCGGGGCCGACGCGCGGAGGCGGACGATCCGGAGCGCCGGGGAAAGGGGGACCCGGGGCGGCCGTCAGGCCCCGAGAACCACCGGCGGCCCCGCCCCCGGGTGGGGACGGGGCCGGAGGGCGGTGCCCGGACCGGGCGGGCCGGTCAGGACAGGGCGTCCAGCAGCGACCTGAGGAACGGGACCGTGTCCTGGGGCGGGTCGGCCTCGGCGCTCAGCCGGTCCATGATCAGGGAGTACTGGTCGATCTCCTCCTGCTTGTCCAGGTAGATCGCGCCGGTGAGCTGCTCCAGGTAGATCTTGTCCGGCAGGTCGGGCTCGGCGAAGCGCAGGAGCGTGACCGGAGTGCCCGCCGCCGCGAGCGCGCCCACGCTGAACGGGGCGATCTGCAGGGTGACGTTGGGCAGGGCCGCCATCGCGATCAGGTGCTCCAATTGCGGGCGCATCACCTCGGGACCGCCGAAGGGGCGGCGCAGCACGGCCTCGTCCAGTACGGCCCACAGCGTGGGAGCCTCGGGCTTGTGCAGGAGCTTCTGGCGCTCCAGCCGCAGCTCGACGAGGCGGTCGATCTTGGACGCCGGGGCGTCCGGGTAGCCGAGGGTGGTGACGACGCGCGCGTAGGCACCGGTCTGGAGCAGGCCCGGCAGGAACTGCACCTCGTAGCTGCGGATGAGGGAGGCGGCCTCCTCCAGTCCGACGTGCAGCTCGAACCAGTCCTCGAGGACGTCGCTGTACTGGTGCCACCAGCCGGGGAGGTTGGCCTGGCGTGCCATCTCCGTGTAGTCGGCGCGCTCGGTCTCGTCCAGCACGCCGTAGAGGCTCAGCAGATCCGCGACGTCGCGCTGCTTGAAGCCGACCTGGCCGCGTTCGAGACGGGTGATCTTCGCGTCGGACGCCCGGATGGACTTGCCGGCGTCCACCCGCGTGATGTCGCACTCCTGGCGCAGGCGGCGGAGCCTCGCCCCGAGGACGATGCGCAGGGCCGTGGGCCCGATGCGGGGCTGGTCGAGGTAGCGCCGCAGCGAAGGCTGCTCGCCGCCGTCCGGCCGCGGTATGGCGCTCATGACAACTCCCGTACGCGCTCGCGTGGACATGGAGACCCCAGTCTTCCACTCGGGGCCCGCCCGCGTACAGCGGGAGCGCCGGTGCGTCCGGTGCCGAAAGGCACGCGGGCCGACGGACCGTCACTCCCCGTCGGACAACGGGCGGTTGTCCTCACTTGTGGTGACGAACCGTCAGGTCCGGGCCGCGTCCGGGTGTCCGGGTGCGCCCGGTCGGCGCTCCCCGTGCGGCGCGCCGGACCGGTCCGTCCGCCGACCCCCGTACGGCGGGCGGCCCGGTCCGGCGCACGGGGGAGGGGCCGCGCCCGAGGGGTGCCGCGCCGGCTGCCGGGTACGCCGTCAGACGGTCATCGCGTCGAACTCGCCGTCCTTCGCACCTGCGACGAAAGCGGACAGTTCGGCGCGGGTGTAGACGAGGGCGGGGCCCTGCGGATGACGGGAGTTGCGGACCGCGATGCTGCCGTCCGGCAGCGCCGCGACCTCGACGCAGTTGCCGCCGGGCGCGCTGTGGCGGCTCTTTGTCCAGTTGGCGCCCTCGATGAGGTCGGATCGCGTGCCGTTCTCGATCTGTCGCATTCCGCCCACTCCTGTGGATTGTGCGTAAGTCTGACCAGACGCCAGCTGCCGCAATTGCAGATGCACTTGAGGCAGTAATTGCGCCGACCGAACTGTAATTGCAGATGCAGTTGCGGCGCCATCCTTTGCAGGGGGATAGTGGTGGGCGATCACCTGCAAGTGACATATGACTGTTCGACGGAGATCGCGATGACACCCCGTACGCCCGGACTGTCAGCCGCCTTACCGGGAGGCACGGTCGGACGCCTCCTGGGGCGCGCGTCACGCGACGCGTTCCCGTACGACGACCAGGCGGCCGCGCTTCCCGGCCGGTGCCTCGCGCGCGCCCTGCCCGCCGACGGGCGGGCGGCCGGGGAGGCCCGCAGATTCACCGGGCGCACGCTCAGGGAGTGGGCGCTCGGACAGCTGGTCGACAACGCGGCCCTCATCGTCTCCGAACTCCTGAGCAACGCGCTGCGCTACGGGCTCGCGAGCCCGGCGGGGGGCCCCGGCGCGCCGCCCGCCGTCTGGCTCGGGCTGCTGCGCGGGCGGGGCACCGTGCTGTTCGCGGTCTGCGACCACAGTGCGTCGGTGCCCGAGGTCAAGGAGCCCGACGACTTCGCCCAGTCGGGCCGCGGCCTGCACATCGTCGAGTGCCTGAGCGAGACATGGGGCTGGACGACGCCCGACACGGACGGCAAGGCGGTCTGGGCCGCGGTCGCCTGCCCCGGCGCCCGGCCGGCGGCCGAGGCCGTGCCGGAACCGGCATGTCACCGTGCCGCGTCGTCGTACTGGGTCCCGGGTTCGGGCGCGCTGCGGGCGGGCCGGATCGCGGGCGCCTTCGGCGGGGAGCTGTAGGACGCCGCAAGGGCTGCGCCCCGGAGGGGACGTGACGGCCCGTAAGGTCTAGGGTCTGTCCATCCGGACCGGCCCCCGGACCGGGGTCCATGCGTCCCGCGGCGGGTCGCGGAGCGGTTCGCGCCGGGGCGCCGGGTGCGGGCGCCCGCGGGAAAGGGCCGGCGCGGAGCCGGCCGCCGGAGGATGCCGCACGGCCGCAGCGCCGGGCGGACCCGCCGGGTCCGGACAGGAGGCCCCACGCGCGGGTCGGAGCTTGGAGAGGACGGGACTGCCATGCCGGAGACACCCGAGTGGATGACGCGCAGCGATCACCGGGGTCCGGTCGACCTGCGGACCGACCGGCCGCACGCGGCACGGATCTACGACGCCCTGCTCGGCGGCAAGACGAACTACGCCCCGGACCGCGCGGCGGCCGACCAGGTGGCCGCGAACATCCCGACGGCGCAGGTGGCGGTGCGCGTCAACCGCGCCTTCATGCACCGCGCGACGCGCCACCTGGCGGCGGAGGCCGGCCTGCGGCAGTTCCTCGACATCGGCACGGGGATACCCACCTCGCCCAACCTGCACGAGATCGCCCAGGGCGTGGCGTCCGACAGCCGGGTCGTCTACGTGGACAACGACCCCATCGTGCTCGCGCACTCGCGGGCGCTGCACAGCAGCGACCCGGCCGGCAGCACCGCGTACATCGAGGCGGACGTCAGCGACCCGGACGGCATCCTCGCCTCGCCGCACCTGCGCGCCACCCTCGACTTCGCCGAGCCGATCGCCGTGAGCATGAACCTGCTCCTGCACTGGCTGCCCGCGACGTCGGACCCGTACGCGGTGGTGGAGCGCCTGCTCGGCAGCATGGTGCCGGGCAGCGCCCTCGTGATCACACACCTGGCGAGCGACATCGACTCCAGCGGCGTGAGCGGCCTGGAGTCGGCGCTGGCCGCGTCAGGTGCGGGCGTGAAGGCCCGGAACAAGGAGGAGGTGGCCGGGTTCTTCGAGGGACTCAGCCTCGTCGAGCCGGGTCTGGTGCTGCCGCAGCTCTGGCGGCCGGAGCCGGTCGAGGTGCAGGTCGGCAACGCGGGCGCGGGCGTCCCGGACGACGCCGTTCCGCTCTGGGCGGGCGTGGCTCTCAAGACGGCGTGACCCGCCGCGCCGCGCGGCCCGCGAGGCGGCGCGGCAATCCGCGCGCCCCGGCCGCCACGGGGTGGGGCGCACCGCGGACCCCGCACGCGTCAGTCCTCGTCCGGCGGGTCGCACAGCAGTCCGTACGCCGTCGCGACGAACGTGTCCTGCCGCCGGAAGCGGCGCGTGCAGGCCGCGGCGAGCGCGGTTCCCGTGCCCGGGGCGAAGCCGAGGAAGACCTGCTGCCCGCTGGTGGCGCCCGCGTGGAAGAAGACCGGGCCCCGGTCGCTCCCGTGCCGGAACCAGGTGAGGCTGTGCACGTCGCGGTGCCCGCGTCCCCGCCGCAGCACCGGGCGCCGCACGGCGAGCAGCGCCTCCTCCAGCGGCGAGCCCTCGGGGCGCAGGTGGGCCTCCACGAAGCGCAGCAGGTCGCCCGGGGTGGCGCGCACCGCCCCCGCGGCCTGGAAGCCGCCGATCTCCAGGGCCGGCACGGGCGTGACGCCGTCCGCCCGGTGGCCGGTCGCGTCGCACGTGCCCGTCGGCGCGTCCGGCTCGGGCGCCAGGGCGGTGCCCGCCAGCCCGAGGGGCCGCAGCACCCGATCGGTGAGCAGGTGCTCCCAGGCGGTGTCCGCGGCGGCCGCGAGGGCGTGCCCGAGGACGGCGGCGCCGAAGTTGGAGTAGCGCCAGCGGGTGCCCGGCCGGTGGCGGGGGCCGGCGCGCAGGAAGGCCCGCACGACCCGCTCGGGCCCGTAGTGCGCGTAGGGGTTGTCCCGCCACCGCCGCAGCGCTCCCGGGTAGAAGTCGGCCGGCAGCGGCGGGAGCCCCGAGGTGTGCGTGACCAGGTGCGTGAGCGTGACGTCCCGGGGCCCGGTCCGCCCGCCCGGCGCGAGGTACGCCGCCGCGGGGTCGTTCCCGCCCACCGTGCCGTCCGCCAGCAGCCGTGCGAGGAGCAGCCCGGTGTACGGCTTGGACGCCGAGCCCGTCTCGTAGCGCAGCAGTTCGCGGGGGACGGGCGGGGGCGGGGCCGTGCCGCCGCTGCGCACCGTGCGGCGCCCGCCCCGGGCGTACGCGACGACGACGTCCGGCGCGTCCACGGCGCGGACCGCCTCGTCCAGTGCGGCCGTGAGCGCCTCG
>NZ_JAKGCV010000121.1 GCF_021556455.1 Streptomyces fuscigenes
CCGGGCCCACGCGGTCCGCCACGGACGATGAAGCGGCGCCGGGCGCGGCCGCGACGCCCGGCACGGGGAGCGCGCCCACGACCGCGACGCCCGGCACGCCGGGCGCCCCCACCAGCGCGACGCCCGGCCTCACGCAAGGCGTGCTGTTCACCGCGCGCACCGACACCCGCTATGCCTGCTTCCGCATCCCGTCCCTCGTCCGGACGCCCGCCGGCACGCTGCTGGCGTTCGCCGAGGGGCGCAGGACCACCTGCGGCGACGCCGCCGACATCGACGTGGTGCTGCGGCGGTCGTTCGACGGCGGCAGGACGTGGACCCCGATCCGGATCGTCGATGCCGGGGGAGGCGCGACGCACGGCAACCCGGAACCGGTCGTCGACCGCGGGACGGGCCGCGTCCTGCTCGCCACCACGTACAACGCCGCCACCACCGGCGGCGTGCCCTGCCCCACGCCCTGCGAGCGCACGCCGCACCTGCAGTACAGCGACGACGACGGTGCGACCTGGTCGACGCCCGTGGACCTCCCCGCCGCCCGGGACCCCGCCTGGAACTCCTGGTACGCCACCGGACCCAACCACGGGATCCAGTTGGAGAAGGGGCCGCACGCGGGCCGACTCGTCATCGGTGTCAACGCGGAGAGCTACGCCGACGGCCGCACCACGGCCAACCACGCGGCCCTCGTCGTCAGCGACGACCACGGGGCGACCTGGCACATCGGGGCCCGCGACCGTCGCCCGGTGTCGCCCGCGGACGGCACATACCGGCAGAAGCCGTCCGAACTCGCCCTGGTCCAGCTCCCGGACGGGTCCCTCTACGCCGGAGGCCGCGAGGAGTCCGGGACCGACCTCGGCACGCGCGACTACGCCGTCAGCACCGACGGCGGCGACAGCTTCACGCGCCCCTTCACCGCCGTGCCCGACCTGTACGCGCCGGGCGTCGAAGGCTCCCTGCTGCGCGTTCCCGGCCGGCTCCTCCTCGCGTCGCCCGCGGATCCCGACCGCCGGCGCACGATGGAGATCCGCGCCTCCTACGACGACGGCCGGACCTGGCAGGACGCGGACCAGGGGCGGGTCGTGACGACCGACTGGTCCGGGTACTCGGACCTCGTCCGCCTGCCGGACGCCGCGACGGGGCTGCTGTACGAGGCGGGAGCGGTGAGCGCCACCGACGAGATCCGCTTCGCCCGCTTCACCGACGCATGGCTCGGCGGCCGGCCCGCCCCGTACGCCCGTACGCCCGACCTGGCCCCGGGCGCCCCCGACGCGTACGTGCTGGGCGGGGCGCGCACGACCAGGGGGCCCTTCGGCCGCGCCCTCGCGCTGGACGGCGCCGACGACGGCGTGCGCCTGCCCTACGGGCGGCGACTGCTCCTCGGGGACAGGGACTTCACGGTCTGCCTGTGGATGCGGACGGCGTCGACGGCCCGGGGGCCCCAGCCGCTGTTCTCGGCGGGCGGCATCGGACTCCACCAGCCGCAGGTGACGCTCACCGTGGAGCCGCCCGCCCCATCGGCCGCACCCGCCCCATCGGCAGCACCGGCCGCGCCTCGTGCGCCACGCGGTCCTGGCGATCCCGGCGGGCCGGGCGGCGGCGCGGAGGGGCACGGCGGTCGTGCGGAGGCGGGGGCCGGCGGCGCGGAGGGGGGAGGTGGGCGGATCGTGGCGACCGTGGCGGCCCAGCGAGGGGCGCTGCCCGTCACCTTCGCGACGGTCGCGCTCGACGGGCCCTACGCGGACGGGGAGTGGCACTTCGTCGCGCTGCGCCGCACGGGCGGCAGCCTCGTCCTCACGGTGGACGGCCGGTCGGCGGAAGCCCCCGGTGCCCCCGGCTCGGTCGCCGAGACCTCCCCGTTCGGCGTGCACGCCGGGCGCTCCGCCGACGGCAGGAGACATCTCGCCGGAGCCCTCGACGAGGTCCGCGTCTACGCCGTGGCCCTGACCGACCGCCGGCTCGCGGACGTCCGCACCCTGAACCGCGCGGCGCCGACGCCCTCCGCCGGTCCGGCACCGGTGCAGTGGCTGCCGTTCACGTCGGTGAGCGCGGGCGGCACCTCGCGAACGGGCCCTCATCGGGGGCGATGAGGGCCGCGGGCGGGGCCCGCGTACCGCGCTGCCCCGGAGGCGTCACGGACGAGGTGCTGACGGACGAGGTGCCCAGGGACGAGGCGCTCACGGACGAGGCCTCAGGGACGCGGCTCGTAGGGAGCTGGCGGGCGGGGCCGGCCGCGGCCCCCGTTCCCGCCTCCGTTCCCCCCTCCGTTTCACTCCCCGCCGAACGTCCACACGAGGACGGCGGCCGATCCCTGGCCGGCGGCCCCGGCCGACCGGTACGTGGCGAGGGCGGCCGCGTTGTCCGCGTCCGCGCCGACCCACATGCCGTAGCAGCCGCGTTCCCGGGCCACCTCGGCCAGGGCGCGCGTCAGGGCCCGACCGATGCCCCGGCGGCGGTGCGGCTCGGCGACCTCCAGCTCGTACAGCGCCATCTCCGTGCCCTTGTCCGGGTGGGACATCTCGATGCCGGTCACGAAGCCGACCGGGGCGTCGGCGCCGGCCGCGTCGAGATACGCCAGCAGCATCAGATGCCCCTCGGCGGCCAGGAACCTGCGGGCCCGCGCCTCGGTCACGGACCCGTCGAACAGATATTGCGCGGCGACGAGTTCGGCCGTCGTGGTCGCGGTGCGGAGGGTGGGACCGATCGGCAAGGGACACCTCTTCCGTGCTGCTCGCGTGCTTCTTCCGTGCGGTGGGCCCGGGGGCGCCGGCCGCCCGCCGGCCGCGGGTGCCCCGACCGGGCCCGGGGCAGCCGTGCCGAGCGCTGCCAGGGTCCTCGGGATCGCGCCCGGGGAGCGGGAGGCGCGGCCCGTGGAAGGCGGGCGGGCACCGGGGTGGAGCAGGCCGCCCACGGCGAGCGTGCGGGACGGCGAACGGCGGGGGCGGCGAGGAGGGAGGGCGAGCGGGCGGGGCGACGAGCCGGGGACGGCGAACGGGTGGGGAGGGCCTCCGGCGGGTGACCCGTCGTCACTGTCAGTGGTCGCGCTTAGAGTTCGGGGCATGGAGATCCGAATCCCGCGGCGCCTCGGGCGGCCGCACGCGCGCTGGGCCGCGCTGCTGGCCGTGCTCGTCGTGCTGGCCGGCGCCGGGACGTGGACGGCGGTCGCGGCGTCGGGCGGCGGTGCGCCCGCGGTGCACCGCACGGACCAGTTCATGGACATGCCCGGCGCGCGCATCGACACGTCGTACTTCGTCGCGGACTCGGGCGGCGGATCCGGCGGCCGGCGGCCCGCCGTGCTGCTGGCGCACGGGTTCGGCGGCAGCAAGGACGACGTGCGGGGGCAGGCGGAGGCGCTCGCGCGCGACGGGTACGCGGTGCTGACGTGGTCGTCGCGCGGCTTCGGCAGGTCGACGGGCGAGATCGGGCTCAACGACCCGGCGTACGAGGTCAAGGACGTCTCCCGGCTGATCGACTGGCTGGCCCGGCGGCCGCAGGTGCTGCTCGACGGGCCGGGCGATCCCCGCGTCGGGGTGACGGGCGCGTCCTACGGCGGCGCGGTCTCGCTGCTCGCGGCGGGATACGACAAACGGGTCGACGCGATCGCACCGGAGATCACGTACTGGAACCTGGCGGACGCACTGATGCCGGGCGGCGTCTTCAAGAAGCTGTGGGCGGGCGTCTTCTTCTCCACCGGCGGCGGGTGCCACCGCTTCGAGGCGAGCCTGTGCGAGCTGTACGACCGCGTGGCCGTCTCCGGGACGCCGACCGCCGCCGACCGCGCGCTGCTGGAGCAGCGCAGCCCCTCGGCCGTGGCCGACCGCATCGACGTGCCCGCGCTGATCGTGCAGGGCCAGACGGATTCGCTCTTCCCGCTCGGCCAGGCCGACGCCATGGCGAAGGCGATCGGGCACAACGGCGCGCCGGTCGCTGTCGACTGGACGGCCGGCGGCCACGACGGCGGGGACCAGGAGAGCGGCCGCGTGCAGGCCCGCGTCGCCGACTGGTTCGGCCGCTACCTGAAGCACGACGGGTCCACGGCCACCGGCCCGGCCTTCCGCGTCAGCCGCACGGGCGGCATCGACTCCACGGACGGAACCGCCGAGCTGCGCGGCGCGGCCGCCGGCCGCTATCCGGGCCTGGAGGGCGATCCCGTGCGGGTGCCGCTCACCGGGAGCGCGCAGACGTTCGCCAACCCCCCGGGCGGCAGCCCGCCGTCGATCTCGGCGGTACCGGGACTCGGCGGGCTCGGCGCCTTCGCGTCGGGGGCGGGCGGCGGCAGTGGCGGTGACGCCGCATCCGATGCGGGCGGCGACAGCGGTTCCGGGGGCGCCGGCGACTCCGGGGCGGGCGGCGGGGGCGTGGCGAGCGGGCTGGCCGCGGCCGGCCTCGGACTCTCCTTCGACTTCCCCGGCCAGTACGCCCAGTTCGTCTCCCGGCCCCTCGCGCACGCGCTCCGCGTCACGGGCTCGCCCACGCTGCGCGTGCGCGTGTCCTCGTCCACGGGCCGCGCCGTCCTGTTCGGCAAGGTCTACGACGTCGGGCCGGGCGGCTCGCAGGTCCTGCCCGGGCAACTGGTCGCGCCGATCAGGGTCGAGGGCGCCCGCACCGGCAGGACGGTCGAGGTCACGATGCCCGCGATCGACCACCAGATCGCCGCCGGGCACCGGCTCAGGGTGGTGTTCGCGGCGACGGACCTCGGATACTCCTCGCCGCCGGCCCCGGCCGCGTACCGCGTCTCCCTCACAGGCGGCGGCCTCTCGGTGCCCACCGACGCCGCGCTCACCACCGGGGCCCCCGGCCTGCCGTGGTGGGTGTGGGGGCTCCCCCTCGCCGGCCTGGCCGTCGCCGCGGCCCTCCTGGCGACGGCCAGTCGGCGGGGCGCGGCCCCGCCGCCGGACGCGGACCTGGCCGGCGTGCCGCTCAGGATCACCGGCCTCACGAAGCGCTACGCGAAGTCCGCGGACCGCTACGCCGTACGGGACCTCTCGTACCGGGTCGAGCGGGGCCAGGTGCTCGGCCTGCTCGGCCCGAACGGCGCGGGCAAGACCACCACCCTGCGCATGCTCATGGGGCTCATCGCGCCCGACGCGGGCGAGATCCGGATCTTCGGCCACGCGGTGCGGCCCGGCGCGCCGGTGCTGTCGCGGGTCGGGTCGTTCGTGGAGGGCGCGGGCTTCCTGCCGCACCTCACGGGCCGGGCCAACCTGGAGCTGTACTGGCGCGCCACCGGCCGCCCCGCGAAGGACGCGCACATCGAGGAGGCCCTGGAGATCGCCGGCCTCGGGGACGCGCTGGAGCGCGCCGTGCGCACGTACTCCCAGGGCATGCGCCAGCGGCTGGCGATCGCGCAGGCCATGCTCGGCCTCCCGGACCTGCTCATCCTCGACGAACCGACGAACGGACTGGACCCGCCCCAGATCCGCGAGATGCGGGACGTGATGATCAGGTACGCGGCGGACGGGCGCACCGTGATCGTCTCCAGCCACCTGCTGGCCGAGGTCGAGCAGTCCTGCACGCACCTGGTCGTGATGCACCGCGGGCAGCTCGTCCAGGCCGGTCCCGTCGCGGAGATCACCGGGTCCGGGGACACGCTGCTCGTGGGCACCGAGGAGGAGATGTCCCCGGCCGCCGTCGCCGAGGTCGCCGCCCTCCCGGGCGTGGCGTCCGCCGTGCGCGCCGACGGGGGCCTGCTCGTACGCCTCGGCGGAGCCACGACGAACGCGCTGCTCGCGGAGCTGCTGCGGCTCGACGTGCGGCTCACCGGCGTCGGGCCCCACCGGCGCCTGGAGGACGCCTTCCTCACCCTCATCTCCGACGGGGGCGAGGCCGCTGCTCCCGGCGGCCACGCCGCCGGGAGGACCGAGTCCGCCGTCACAGGAGGCATCGCATGACCGCGCTCACCGAGCACGCGCCTGGTTACCGGGCCCGGCGCACCCTGCCCGTCGCCGTGGAGTCGGTACGGCAGTTGAAGCGGCGCAGGACGCTCGTGATGGGTCTGGTGCTCGGGCTGCTGCCGTTCGTCCTCGCCGCCGCGTTCGCCATCGGCGGGGCACCGGGTGGGGCGAGCGGTCGCGTGACGCTGATGGACACGGCGACCGCGTCGGGCGCGAACTTCGCCGCGACGTCGCTGTTCGTGTCGGCCGGGTTCCTGCTCGTCGTGCCGGTCGCGCTGTTCTGCGGGGACACCGTCGCCTCGGAGGCGAGCTGGTCGTCGCTGCGGTACCTCCTCGCCGCGCCGGTGCCGCGCGGCCGGCTCCTGGCCGCCAAGCTCGTCGTGGCGCTGTGGATGAGCGCCGCGGCCATCGTGCTGCTGCCGCTCGTGGCGCTGGCGGTCGGTACGGCCGCCTACGGCTGGGGTCCGCTGGAGCTGCCCACGGGCGGATCGCTGCCCGTCGGCCAGGCGCTGCCGCGCCTGGCACTGGTCGTGGCGTTCGTCCTCGTCTCCCAACTCGTCACGGCCGGCCTGGCGTTCTGGCTGTCCACCAGGACGGACGCGCCGCTGGGCGCGGTGGGGGGAGCCGTGGGCCTGACCATCATCGGCAACGTGCTCGACGCCGTGACGGCCCTCGGGGACTGGCGGCAGTTCCTGCCCGCGCACTGGCAGTTCGCCTGGATCGACGCCCTCCAGCCGCAGCTGGAGTGGTCCGGCATGCTGAAGGGCTCGGCGGTGTCCGTCGCGTACGCGCTGGTGCTGTTCGCGCTGGCGTTCCGCGGCTTCGCCCGCAAGGACATCGTGTCCTGACGCCGGGCCGCCGAGGGTGGCGGCCCGGCCCCGGCCCTGCCCGGCACGGGGCTGCCCGCACCCTGGTGCGGGGAGGGCGATCGCCCCGCAGCGCGCTTCCCGCTGCCCGCCGCGCGGACCCGGCGGAGCCGGTGCATTCCGCCGGCCCCCGGCTGCCTCAAGCGTCGCGGTGGCGCCGGGAAACGGGCCGGGCGGGCGGTCTCAGGCCGAGGCGCGGTTCAGGTGGCGCAGCCGGATCTTCTCCAGGGCCTGCTGCTCGGCGGCCATCGTGCGCAGACCCACCGACACCCGGCGGGCGTCGAGCCCGTCCGGGTCCGCCACCGGGAACGGCCGCCCGAGCGGGGTGAAGCGCGTGCCGTAGCGCTGGGGGCGGCCCAGTTCGACGGCGCAGTGGTCGCTCGCGTAGGCCGCGTGGATCGGCGGGCACTGCCCCTGCGCGACGGCGTCGTCGATCAGGTCGCGGGCCGTCAGCTGGAGCGCCAGGTCGTCGGCGTGCAGCAGGATCATGAGGGCCGCCGTGGACGCCTCGCCCCCGACCAGTGCCGCCGTGGGCCAGCCGTGCTCCTCGACGATCTCGCGCAGGGCGGCGGCGTTCGCGTCGCGGCACCGGGTCAGGCGTCTGAGCATGTGGGCTCCCGGAAGGCGCTGCGCCTGCACCGTCAGGGCGTGGTCCTGCGCGACCCGGTCCAGGAGTTCGCGGGCGAGCCCGGCGAACTCGTCGGGTCCGGCGCCACCGGCAGCGCCGTCGGGCCCGCCGGGTCCTACGAGGCCGTCCCCGGCGGACGGGGACTCCGCGTCGCCGGGGGAGCGGGGAGCGTCCGCCGGACGCGCGCCGCCGGAGGCCCGGGTTCCGGCGCCGGCCCGCGGCGCGCGGCCCGTGCCTCCTGGTGCGGCGTCCGCACCGGCGCCTCGGTGCGGCACCCCGGGCCGGGCACCGCGCGCTCCGGGGCCCTCACACATGGCGCGCCTCCGGCCGTCCGGCCCACCGCCCGTACGCCACCATTGCCGGCACCGCCCGCCTCCGTCCCTCACTGTCGGCCGATCCCGGACGCCGCGTCCGGGAGGCACACGCTCGCCCAGACCGTGCGACGGCCCGAACCGCGATCCGGTTCCGATCCCCAGGCCCGGGCGATCCTGTCGACCAGGAACATCCCGTTGCCGGTCTGCATCGTGCCGGGCGGCGGCCCGTCGTCCGTCACCTCCACGCGGACGCCGCGCGCGAAGACGCGGGCCGTGCACCGCACCACCGAACTCTCCGTGCGTAAGACCGCGTTGGTGACCAGCTCCGACACGACGAGCTCCGCCAGGTCGCACAGCTCGCTCGGCAGGTCGCTGTCGCGCAGTTCGCCGCGGACCCGGTGCCGGGCGGCGGCGACCGAGGCCGGCTGCCGGGGGAGGGCGTGCGTGCGGGTGCGCGGTCGGGTGTCCGTCCACTCGCCCGGGGACGACAACTCGACCGGGCGTGCGGCGCGTTGCTGCTGTGCCACATGTTCCTTGATACGAGCCACGCGCTCACTATGCGCGCTGACTCGCTCACGCCGCAACCGACTGTCTGATAATTTCAGAATGCTCCTCGACGCTCTGGATCGGCGCACGGAGCACCTGTCAGACTCATCCGGGTGAGGAGGCGTCAGGTGGTGACGGTGTGGTGAGTGAAGTCCGGCTGGGAATGCCGGGAGTCTCGGGTTCCGCCGGCGGCGGCACGTCGCCGACCGTGCTGCGCATCGTGCTGGGCAAGCGCCTGCTGGCGCTCCGCGAGCGTGCGGGCGTCACCCGTGAGGCGGCGGCGGGCCTGCTCGACGTGACCCCGCTGACGATCCGCCGCATCGAGAACTCCGAGGTCGGCCTGAAACTGCCGTACGTGCGCCTGCTGCTGGGCCTGTACGGGGTGCGCGGGGCCGAGGCCGAACAGTTCACGGACCTGGTCAAGGCCGCCAACAGGCCCGGCTGGTGGCACCGTTACCGCGACGCCCTGCCCGGCTGGTTCAGCGCGTACGTGAGCCTGGAGGACGAGGCCAGCCTGATCAGGACCTACGAACCGCACTACGTGCCGGGGCTGTTGCAGACCGAGGAGTATGCCCGCGGGGTCCTGGGTGCCGGCGTCCACGCCACCGCGGCGGAACTCGACCGGCGGGTGGCCCTGCGGGTCAAGCGCCAGCAGCTCCTGACGAAGTCCGACGCGCCGATGCTCTGGATCCTCATGGAGGAGGGCGTGCTGCGGCGGCCCGTCGGCACCTCGCCCGACGTGATGCGGGCCCAGGTGGACCACCTGCTGGAGGCGACGGCCCTGCCGAACGTGACGCTGCAGCTGATGCCGTTCGAGATCGGGCCGCACCTGGGGGCGTTCGGCCCGTTCCACCTGTTCCGCTTCGACCTCACGGAACTCCCGGACATCGTCTACACGGAGAACCTGACCGGCGCGGTCTACCTGGACCGGCGCCCGGACAGCTCCGCCTACCTCGAAGTGCTCGACAACCTGTCGGCGCGCGCCGCCTCGGTGCACGAGACGCGGGCCTTCCTCGAGAACATACGCAAGGAGCTCTAGATGCAGGACATCTACAACGGCATGCCGGCCGACGAGCTGGGTGCCGACGGCTGGGAGAAGCCCTGGAGCGGTCCGAACGGCGGGAGTTGTGTCGAGGCCAAGCAGCTCGGGGAAGGGCGGGTGGCGGTCCGCCAGTCGACGGATCCGACCGGTCCCGCTCTGATTTGTTCGGACGATGCCATGGCGCGCTTCGTCGAAGGCGCGAAGAATGGCCTCGCCGACTTCCTGCTCTAGGCGGCGGCCGCAGGCGAACCACCGGGCACCACCGAGCATACGGACGGACAGGATGACCGACCTCGACCAGTCGTCGCTCGACGACATCGACACCAGCAAGCCGCATCCGGCGCGCATGTACGACTTCTACCTCCAGGGGAAGGACTACTACGAGGCGGACGAGATCGCCGGGAACAAGGTCCTCGAGGTCTTCCCGACCATCAAGACCACCGCCCGTGTGAACCGTTCGTTCATGCACCGCGCCACGCGCTACCTGGCGTCCGAGGCCGGCATCCGCCAGTTCCTCGACATAGGCACGGGCATCCCGACCCGCCCCAACCTGCACCAGGTCGCGCAGGAGGCCGCAGCCGACTCGCGTGTCGTGTACGCCGATTACGACCCGGTCGTGCTGCGGCACGCGGAGGCGCTGATGCGCAGCACCCCCGAGGGCCGCACGACCTACATCCAGGCGGACGCCCGGCAACCCGAATCCATCATGGACAGCGCCGAGTTGCACGAGACGATCGACCTGAAGCAGCCGGTGGGCCTGTCGTTGAACGCGCTGCTGCACTTCGTGCCGGACGAGAACAAGCCGTACGAGATCGTGCGTTACCTCCTGGACCAGCTCGCGCCCGGCAGCTACCTCGCGATATCCCACTGCACCGCGGACTTCGCACCGGAGATGTGGGCCGGTGTCGCGGAGGTCTACCACCGGGGCGGCATTCCGCTCCAGCTGCGCTCCCGCGACGAGGTCGCGGCGTTCTTCGAGGGTCTGGACATGGTGGCGCCCGGCCTCGTGACGCCGCACAACTGGCACCCGGACGGCAACACCGTGCCGGGCACCTCGGACGAGTCGGTGTCGATGTACGCGGCCCTGGCGCGCAAGGCGTGACCGGACGTCGTACGCGGCCCTCGCGCAAGGCGTGACCGGAAGCCCTCGAAGGACGTGAGGCACCGGCTCGCACGCCGTGGTGGGCCGGCCCGCCGACCATGCGCCCCCGGCGCCCACGCCGCCACACCCCGTTTCCCGCCGTGCGCGGCCCCCGCGCACACGGGGCGCGGGCCGTTGTGCCACCGTGCGCCCTTCTCCGCCCGGGCGCCGGATGGCAGGCTTGCGGTGTGACTGTGGATCCGCTCGTTCGCGAGGTCGTCGGCGCGTACCTCACCCTGACCGACGCCGCGGTCCCCGGCCTCGTCCAGGGGCTCTACCTGACGGGCTCGGTGGCTCTGGACGACTTCCTGCGGCGCCGGGGGGACGTCGACTTCGTCGCGGTGTCCGCGGTCCCCGCGTCGGCGGGGGAGACCGCCGCGCTCCAGCAGGTGCACGCCCGCCTCGCCGCACACGTGCGCAGGCCCTTCTTCGAGGGCCCCTACGTCACGTGGGACGAGCTCGCAGCCGACCCGTCCGCGGCCCGGCCCGGCCCGTACGCGCACCGCGGCGGTGTGCTGTCCGGCGTGACCCACGGCAGGCAGCCCGCGACGTGGCAGGTGCTCTCGCGGCACGGTGTGACGATGCGCGGGCCGGAGGCGCGGGACCTCACCGTGGACACCGCCCCGCAGGAGCTGGCCGATTGGGCGCGCGACAGCCTGGAGCGCTACTGGCGTCCGTGGTGGGAGCGCGGCTCCCGGCCGTTCAGCTCGGAGGGGCTCGCGCTGCTCGGGTCCGAGGCCCCGGCGTGGGGTGTGCTCGGGATCAGCCGGGCGCACCGGGCCCTCGCCACCGGCGAGGCGGTGTCGAAGACGGAGGCGGGAGAGTACGCCCGCAAGGAGTTCGGCCCCCGCTGGCACCGGATCGTGGACGAGGCGCTGCGGGCCCGGCGGGGCGGCGACGGCCGGTCGCACTACCCGGTGCCGCCGCGGCGCAGGGCGGACGCGCTCGCCTTCGTGGACATGGTGATCGAGGACGCCCGCTCACGAACCTGACCACGCGCGCGCCCACACCCGCACGGGCGCCCGGAGGGGTGCCCCCGCACGCGGCCCGGCCGGGGCCGGGCAGGCGTTCGTACGAGCCGGGGCCGGAGGCGAGGCCGGGCGCCGGGATCCGCCGGCCGGGCCCGGGCCCGGGCCGGGGGCCCTTCGTCCTTGCTTCCCTCAGTCCTTGCTTCCCTCGGCACCGCTGCCGGTGCCGCTCCCGCCGCCACTGCCGCTGCCGTCGTCCGAGCTGTCGGAGCCGTTCGGGCCGTCGGACTCGGGGGAGCCGTTCGGGCCGTCGGCCGTGTCGCTTCCCGTGCCGTCGTCTTCGAAGTAGGCGTCCAGCACGGCGTCGAGCCGCGCGCTCCACTCCTTGAGCACGGCGCGGCTTGGGGCCTCGGCGTCGGCCTCGTACGACCGGCCCAGGTGCGTGTGCACGACCACACCGAGGCGCTTGCCGAAGCGCGGCACGGCCACCTCGACCGCGCCGATCTCGTCCCAGCGGAAGTCGGCTTCCTGGTCGTCGAGGGTGAACCGCACACCACGGCGCCCGGCCGTGATCGACGCCCTGCGGTCGGACGCGTCGAGGGCCGGGCCGTCGCCGGGACCGTCCGCGTCGTCCGCGTCGTCCGCGTCGGCCGCCCCGTGAGCCTCGGCGGCATCGGACCCGGGTGTGTCCCCGCCGTCCCGGTCCGCGGCCGTGTCCTCGGCGGCGGTCCGCTCCTCGGAGTCCGCGCCGGAGGCGGCTCCGGGCTTCGGCGTCCGGGCTCCGTCCGGGTCCGCGGCCGCCCCGTCCGGGGATCCGCTCCGGCCGGCGGGCTCGCCCGCGCGGCCCGGTTCGGGCGAGGAGGACGACCCGGTCCGCGTCTCCTCGGCCTCGGGGGCGCGAAGGGGCACGAGGCCGGGCACGGAGGCCGGGTCCACACCGGCGCCTACCGCTACGGGCTTGATGTTCGTATCGCTGCGCTGCTCCACGGCCGGAAGTATGGCGGAACAACCTGTGCGGGGAAAGCCGTGTCCGCCCCCGTCCGGCCGGTGCCGCCGGACCTGCGGCGCAAGGGGCCGGGACGCACCCGCGGATTGACATGCAAGTAAATGCTTGCATGATGAGGGTGTGAGTACCGACATGGATCCGGTGTTCAGGGCGCTCGCCGATCCGACGCGCCGCTTCCTGCTCGACCTGCTGCGGCAGGAGGGCGGCCGCTCGCTGGGCGAGCTGTGCGCCGGGCTCGACATGACGCGGCAGGCGGTCGCCCAGCACCTGGCGGTGCTGGAGGCGGCGAACCTCGTGAGCACCGTGCGCCGGGGGCGCGAGAAGCTGCACCACCTCAATCCGGTGCCGCTGTACGAGATGCGGACGCGCTGGATCGGCCGGTTCGAGGAACCCAGGCTCCGGGCGCTCGCCACGATCAAGCAGAAGGCGGAGGACGCGATGAACGCACAGGACGGCACGGACAGGGAGGGCGCGGGGGACGGAGGACGCGCCGGTGACGACGCGGGCGCCCGGCCGGCGTTCGTCTACGTCGTCTACATCGAGAGCACGGCCGAGCAGGTGTGGCGGGCGCTCACGGACGAGGACCTGACGGCGCGTTACTGGGGCCACGGCAATGTGTCGGACTGGAGCGAGGGATCCGCCTGGCGGCACGAGCGGACGGACGGCTCCGGCATCAGCGACGCCGTCGGGACGGTGGTGGAGTCCCGTCCCCCGGCCCGCCTGGTGACCACCTGGGCCCCGCCGGACGCGGCGGAGGGCCGGGCGCCCTCGCGCGTCACGTTCGCGATCGAGGAGCACGAGGGGATCGTGCGGCTCACCGTGACGCACGAGGACCTCGCCGACGAGGCGGAGCGTGCGGGCGTGGCCCGGGGCTGGCCCGCGGTGCTGTCGAACCTGAAGTCCTTCCTGGAGCGCGGGACGGCGCTGCCGACGGCCCCCTGGTCGTTCTGACGCGGGTACGCCGGCTCCCGCCGCGCGGCCGGGCCCCGGCGCGGCGGCCCCCGCTCCCGCCGCCGTGG
>NZ_JAKGCV010000122.1 GCF_021556455.1 Streptomyces fuscigenes
CGGGCCGCCCGCGGCGGGTTCCAGGTCGTCGAGGCTCCGGGTGCGCAGGGTCAGCTCCAGCGTGTCCACGAGCGGGACGCGGTCCAGCCGCGCCCTGCGCCGCTCGGTGTGCGCCGCCGTCCCGTTGCGGGCGTCGAAGCGGGCCGCGAGGTCGTCACCGCGGCGCCGCACCTCGGCGCGCAGGCCGGCCACCGTCCAGTTGCGGCCCGCCCACCCGGCGGCCGGGAGGTCCCCGCGCCCGAGGAGTTCGACGCGCTGCAGCAGCACCTCCACACCGGTCAGGAAGTCGAGCTGGTCCAGCGGCGAGTCGACCTCGCCGAACAGGTTCCGGTTCTCGGCGAGCAGTTCCAGTCCTCGCGCCTCGTTGCCGGTCAGCGCGCAGAACTCCAGGTGCCGGCCGACCTCGCCCGCCATCGCCGGGTTGCGGCGGCACAGGCGGTGGCCCGCGAGGTGCAGGGCGCGGGCCCGGTCGCCGCGGCCGGTGCGCAGCAGCGGCAGCAGCGCGTACGAGACGGAGCGGGCCGGCTCCTCCTGGCAGGACTCCTTGCCGGCGAGGACGGGCTCCCACACCTCCAGGGCCCGCTCGTCGTCCCCGGCCACGAGATGGTGGTGGGCGCGCTCGCAGATCTCGCACGCCTCGCAGTCGCTGAGCGGCGTGCGGGCGCGGCCCGCCCACAACTCGTAGGCCAGGGTGGTGTCCTCACCGACGTGCGCGGCCAGCTGGTGGGCCTGCCCGTAGTACGGCTGGAGCCCCAGGCCCGCCTTCTCGTACCGGTCGCGCATCTCCGTGAGCCACTGGCGCAGCGCGGCGAGCGGCACCTCGGGCAGCTGCCGCAGGGCGTTGGCCACCCACTTGAAACGCCAGAACAGCAGGTGGCGGCGGCGCTCGTCGAAGACGTCGGGCTGCTCGTCGAACAGCGTGAGCAGGCGCGCGAAGACGACGGGCGACTTGCGGGGCTCGGAGCCGTACGTGTACGCCGCCTGGAGGTCGAGGAGTGCGTCGGCGAGCGCGGCGGGGTCGTCGAACTGCTCGGCCGCCTCCGCGAGTTCCTCGGCGGCGACGGTGCGGCTGCGGCCGTGCGGGCGCTCGGCGTTCTTCCGGAGCGCGTCGTACAGCTCGTCGGTGTTCTGGGGTGCGGTCGGCATCGTCAGCTGTCCTTGCGCAGGGCGTGGGCGAGAAGGTCGAGGAATGAGCGGTTGATGAGGCTCGACTCGGCGGGCCTCAGCGGCCGCCTGGAGAGCAGCACGGCCTGCCCGTAGAGGGCCTCCGCGCTGGTACGGGCCAGTTCCGGCTCGGCGATGGCGACGGCCGTACGCACCAGCGGGTTCAGCTGGTTGAGGATCAGCTGCGCCCGCGGCGCCTCCTGGCGCAGGGCGCCCAGGATGTCCCCCCACAGGCCGCCCTCCTGCTCGCGGGCGAGCCGGGAGCGGGTCCGCTCGTGCCGGGCCTCGCGGCTGTCCACGAGGAGGGCCGGCGCGGAGGCCGGCTGGAACGTGCGCAGCGCGACGTCGACGTCGAAGACGGCGAGCGCGTCGCGGGCCAGCGCGAGGTAGCCCACCGCTGCCAGTTCCGTCTCCCGGTCGACGGGGTCGAGGTGCGCGGTCAGGATCCCCGGGTCCAGGTCGGCGACGGCCGCCTCGGGCCTGATCTCGGGCAGCCGGTGCACCAGCGCCCGGTCGTAGGTGTACCCGCCGTTGACGACGCCGAGCCCGGCGGCCGACGCGATCGCCGCGACCTGCCGGAACTCCTCCACGCTCGACGTGACGAGCACCGTCGGGTGGCTGCGCGCGAAGGCGTCGAGGTTCGTGTGCCCGTCGGTGGTCTCGAACGGCAGCCACGGCAGCAGCATCCGCAGGATCTCGTCGTCGTGCACCGCGAGGGACTTCACGGCGAGGTGGTGGGCCTGGAGGAAGCGGCCGAGCAGCTCCGGGTCGCCGGCCGCGGCGCGCGCGATCCACTCGCGCAGCCGGTCGGCGAGCGCCTCGGTGACCGCCGCGAGCATGTCGTCCTCGTACAGCGACTCGCGCGACGCCGTCGGGCGCAGGCCCTCGGCGTCGACGACGCAGCGCACGAAGAACGCCCACTCGGGCAGGATCTCGTGGGCCTGCTCGGACAGCAGCATGCCCTTGACGTGCACCCGGTGGCCGTGGCGGCGGCCCGCCGGGACCGTGTCGGGCAGGACGCACGCGATGCCCTTCAGGCCGACGGCCGGCAGGTCCAGTTCGATCGTGTCGAGCGGCGTGAAGCCGAAGACCTCCTCCCCGTACGCGGCCAGGGCGCGCGAGCGCGCCCCCGGCGTGGGGTACGTCCGCGCCCAGGGGGCGGGCTCCGGGTTGACGGGCGTCCCCGGCGTCCCGGCCCGGTCGCCGAAGGTCACGGGGTGGCGCAGCAGCGAGCCGAAGTGCGAGGCCAGCGCCTGCACCTGGGCCGGGCGGGTCCACTCGCCCGCGTCGGCGCGCGGCGTCAGCGTGACGGTGGTGCCGGGCCGCGGGCGGGCCGAGGCCGGCAGCGTGGTGACCGTGTAGCTGCCGTCGCCCCTCCCCCGCCACTCGACGGCCGGGGCGTCCGGGGTGCGCGCCGAGCGGCTCACGACGTGGATCTCGTCGGCGACGAGGAAGCAGGAGAGCAGCCCGATGCCGAACTGCCCGATGTAGTCGCTCCGCTGCTCCGCCACGCTCCCCCAGCCCGGCACGGTGTCGGCCGGGGCGGGCTCGGCCGCGCGCTTGCTGCTGCGGCCGATCGTGGCGAGGAAGGCGTGCACGTCCGCCTCGGTGAGGCCGACGCCGTCGTCCTCGACGGACACCAGGGACCCGTCGGCGTACAGGCGGATGCCGAACGTCCCTGCGGGGGCGTCCGGTTCGAGGCTCTGCCGGGCGGTGAGGGCGTCGACGGCGTTCTGCAGGAGTTCGCGCAGGTAGACGCGCGGGCTGGAGTAGAGGTGGTGGGAGAGCAGGTCGACCAGGCCGCGCAGATCCACCTGGAAGGTGCGGTCGGCGCCGGGCTGGGCGACGGGGGTGTCGGGGAGCGTCATGGGCCAGTCCGGGGGTGCGAGTTCGGCGGGAATCGGCGGAGACAGCAGGCGTTCGGCGGGGCGGGGTTGTCCGGTGCCCGGCGGTGCGGGGTGTTCGGCGAGGACGTTCGGCGGGGTGGCGGCGTCCGGTGCCTGCGGGGGCCGCACGCGGTGTGCCCGCAGGCACTGTGCGCGTACGAGCCGTGCCCGCGGGCGCTGTGACCGGAGGAGCTGTGGCCGCCGGGCGGCCGGGGGCGGCGCCGGCCGGCGGCCGCTGAGCCCGGGACTCCGCCCTGGCGTACGGCCCGGCAGGCTGCTCCGGCCCGGCCGTGGTGCCCTGGCCCGCCCGTGCTGGTCGGGCTCGACCCGGCCGCTCAGGCTCGGCCGTGGTGGCGGGCGAACCGCTTCTAGGGCTCGCTCAGGTACCGCCAGGGCCAGGTGGTGTACGCGCCGTCGAGCTCCCGGAAGACCTCCCGGATCACGTCGCGCTCCTCCGCCAGCGACAGCGCCATGGCGAACAGGTTGAAGTCGTGCTGCCAGCCCGGGCCCCGCACATGGGAGGGGTGCAGGATGCTGTGGCGCGCCGCGACCTGCAACTCGGCTCGGGTGTCCGGCGTTTCGAGGACGTCCGGGCGGTCGGACTCGACCCACTCCTCGATGTGCGCGACGGCGATGACGCAGCCCAGGCGGTGCCCCTGCGGGGTGCGGCCCAACGCGTCGCGGGCGAACGCGAGGGCCTGGCCCGGCTCGCCGCCCCAGCGGGGCTGCAGGTGCGAGACCCATTCGAGGTGCGTGGACACGTCCAGCGGGTCGCGGCGCAGGGCCGCGTCGAACCTGGCACCGTTCACGGCGTCGCCCAGCGACATGCCCCGGCCGGAGGTGAGCAGGCGCCGCCACGGGGTGACCCAGTCCGGCCGCAGCTCGGCCGCCTCCAGCAGCTGCTCCTCGGCGGTGCGCAGCCGCTCGTGGAAGACCCGCCACTGCTCGCGCGTGACGTCCCCGGCCCGCGCGCTGGTCCGCGCCTCCCAGCCCCAGATGACGTGGCGCGCGCCGGATATCAGCAGGGCCGTCGCGCGGTGCTCCTTCTCCTGCTCGACGATCGGCCCGATCCACTCCTGCACGCCCCGGACGTCCGCCAGTTCGGACAGGACGCGGTCGTCCCGGCCGAGATCGAACGGGCCCAGCGCCTCCGTGAGCGCCTCCCAGTCGCCGGCGCCGGCGGCGGCCAGCAGCGCCTGCACGCGCCGGTCGCCGAGCGCCTCCAGCGTGTACATCCCGTTCCGTCGGCGGGGTGGCGCGGCGAGGGCGTCCGCGTCCGCCCCCGGTCTCTCCCCACGCCTGCCGAACAGCCTGCCGAGCATGCCGCGCCCTCCCCATGGTCCCGCGTCGTCGTCCGGTGCAGCATAAGCGGGGCCACCGACATCGGCTCCACAGGGTATTCACGGGTGCTTCACGAATCGCGGGCGTCGTTCCGCCCCGCCACGCGTGGCGCGACGGGGGTACGGACGGGGTGGAGGCGGTTCGGCGCGGCGGGTGGGCCCGTGCACACAACACACAGCCAGGGCAGCCGAGTTGAAGACAGGGCGCACGACCCCGCCGGCGTACGGCGCCCCGCCCCGGCCGGGCCGCCGGATCCCGGTCAGCGCGAGGCCGGGAGCCCGTCGATCATGAGGCCCACGGTGAAGTCGAACCGGTCGTGGCCCCTCCCCGCGGTGAGTTCGGCGGCATACCGCCGGGTGTACGGGAACGCGTCGGGCAGCGACCCGAGCCGGCTCAGCAACTCCTCGCGGCTGACGACCCAGTCGCCCTCCCGGCGGCGCAGCCTCCTGTCCGCGAGCGAGACCTCCAGGCAGTAGGCGTTGACGTAGAGCATGAGGGAGTCCGTCCCCCACGCGGCGGCCTGGGGCGCGACGCCCCCCGCGAGCAGCAGGGCGAGCATGCCCTCGCCGACGCGCAGCGTGTCGAGATTGGAGGGGGCGGCGGCGAAGGCGGCCCGCGAGATCCCGGGATAGCGCAGGTACTGGTCGCGCAACTGGGCGCAGACGTCGGCGATCTGCCGCCGCCAGAGCGCGGGATCCGGCTCGGGCAGCTCGATTCCGGCACAGAGCCGGCCGATCAGCAGCTCGTCCAGGTCCTCCTTGTTGACCACGTGCGCGTACAGGGACGACGGCCCCGTCTCCAGCGCCGTGGCCACGCGCCGCATCGTGAGGGCCTCGTAGCCCTCCCGTTCCACGATGCCGAAGGCGGTGCCGATGATCGCGTCGACCGTGATCGGCTGCTTGCGGCCGCCGGAGGGTCCGCGCCGGGCCGCGCGCGCCTCCTGGGCGCCGGCGAGCTGGTGGCGGGCCGCGCGCCGTTCCTGCGGAGTGGGTGCCATGCCCGAAGTCTAACGAATGCGCGAACAGTGTTCGCGCCGACACGGAACGCTATTCGTATTGCTACGAACACTGTTCTTGAGTAGAACAGTGTTCGTGTCCATTGACCAGCGCTCACCCGAAGCGCTCACCACCACCGCCCTTCCGCTGCGCACCGCGTGGCTCGTCCTGGCCGTCGTGGTCCTCGCCGACCTGATGGATCTGATCGACTCCAGCGTCGCCAACCTCGCCGGTCCCTCCATCCGCGCCGACCTCGGCGGCGGGCAGGTGACCGTGCAGTGGGTGCTCAGCGCCTACACCGCGGCCTTCGCCCTGGGCCTCGTCACCTCGGGGCGGCTCGGCGACCTGCTCGGCCGGCGCCGGCTGTTCCTGCTCGGCATGACCGGCTTCACCCTCGCCTCGCTGGCCTGCGGCCTCGCGCCCGGCCCGGTCTTCCTGATCGTCGCCCGGACGCTGCAGGGCCTGTGCGGGTCGGTCATGATCCCGCAGGGCCTCGCCCTGGTGAAGGTCGTCTTCCCGCCCCAGTACCTGCGCAAGGCGCTGACGCCGGTCGGGCCCCTGATGGGGCTGGCCATGGTCGCGGGACCGATCCTGGCCGGCTGGCTGCTGCACCTCGACCTGTTCGGCAGCGAGTGGCGGTCCATCTTCCTGATCAACGTCCCGTTCGGCGTGGCCGCCGGCCTCCTCGGCCTGCGCGTCCTGCCGCGCCGCGGCGGCGAGGACCCCACCGCCCGCCTGGACCTCACCGGCGTCGGCCTGCTCACCGCCGCCTCGGCCCTGCTCATCGTCCCGCTGATCCAGGGCCGCGACCTCGGCTGGCCCGCCTGGACCTACGCCATGATGGCCTCGGCCCTCGTCCTGCTCGCCCTGTTCGCCGCGTCCCAGCGGCGCAGCAGGCACCCCGTCATCACGCCGTCGCTGTTCCGCAAGCGCAGCTTCGTCGTCGGCCTCCTGGTCGTGGCCGGGTTCTACGCCTCACTCAGCGCGTTCGTCCTGGTCATGAACCTGCTGCTGCAGCAGGGCCTGCACTGGTCGCCGCTGCGCACGGGCCTCACGCTGATCCCCTGGGCCCTCGGCACCGCGGTCGCGGTCCTGCTGGCCGGCGCCGTGCTCGCCGAGAAGCTGGGGCGCGCGACCCTGCACCTCGGCCTGTCCGTCGCCGTCGCCGGCCTGTTCGCCCTGTGGTGGTCCGTCGGGCACTGGGGCGCCGACGTCACCGCCTGGAAGCTGGCCCCGGCCCTGCTGGTGACCGGCTTCGGCTCCGGGCTGGTCTTCGTACCCCTGGTCGACTTCATCATCGGGGACGCCACCCCCGAGGAGGTCGGCACCGGCGCGGGCCTGCTCAACGCCGTCCAGCAGTTCGCCGGCGCCATCGGCGTCGCCGCCCTCGGCACGGTGTTCTTCGCCCGGGTCGGCCACCCGTCCCTCCACTCCTACCTCGCGGCGACGGAACTCGTCTTCGCCATCGCGGCCGGCATCAACCTCGTCACCCTGCTCCTGGTGGGCCTCCTGCCCAAGCACGCCCAGCAGGCCCACGGTTGAGCCGCCGCCCGGCGCACGCGGCCCGGCGCACGCGACCGCACGCACCCGCACCCCGGCAGGAGCGGGACGGTACCCGGACGGGCGCGCCGCCGGCGGGCGCGGACCGTCACCCGGACGCGCGCGTCCCGCAGGCGCGCCCCGCCCGGCGGGCCTCCGGCGCCCTCAGCCGCTGACGGTGTTGTAGTTGACGATGCTCTCCACCATCACGGCGGCCGCCCCGGCCAGCGGGCTGGGCGCCCCCTCGCGCACCACGTCCGGCAGCCGGTGCGCCTGTTCCTCGCCGACCGCGACCATGCCCCAGAACGCGTTGTAACGCGCGGGGTCCGCCGGCTTGTCGGCCGCCGCCCCCACCCTCATGTCCCCCTCGTCCCCGGCCACCGCCAGCGCGCCCATCTGCCGCAGCGTCTGCGGGTCCCGTTCCTCCGCCGCCACCACGCTCCACCCGCTCCTGCCGACGGACCGCAGCGCGGCGAGGAGGCTCCCGCCGCTGCCCGCACCGGAGACGACGATGTCGGGCAGCACGAGCGCCACCGGCCCGAGCGCGAGAGGCAGTCCGGAGCGGATCGCGCCGTCGAGGCCCGGCTCCAGCGAATCGTCCTGATAGACGAAGACCAGCTGGAAGATCCCCACGTACCGGGCGAGATAGCTCACGGTGTCCATCTTGTGCGTCCCGATGACGACCACGACGCGCACGGCGAGCCCGCTCTTCGCCAGTTCGACGACGCCCTCCAGGCTGCGGTCGAGCACGGTGACACCCGGCGCCAGGCAGTGCAGTTCCTTCGCGTAGGGCGCCATGAAGCGCGTCGCGAGGCCGGCGCAGGGCAGGATGATCGAAACGTCGGGGACGAGCGGGGACGAAGGGTGCATCGAGCTGCTCTCCGCTTCTGCCGGCGGACGGGAACCTCGCGCGCCCCGCCCCCGGCAGGCGGCCCGCGGCAGGCCCGGCGACCCGGACCCGAAGGCTCCGGCGGGCACCGCGGCCCCGAGGACGGCCCCGCGCGAAGCGGAACGTCGAACTTCCAGAAGGCTCCCCGCGCCGGGGCCCGTCCGACACCCCGCCGACGCCGTTGAGGCGTAAGTCACCATCTTGACGCGCGAGTTGCCTCGTGAGAGTGATGTGGCTGAAGAGACGCGCGGCACGGTGACCGACGCGCCGGCGGGCGGGACGCCCGCGGGCCCGACGCACCCGTGGACCGTCCTGAAGTCCGACCTGTGGTCCGGCCTGAAGTCCGATCGGAAGAGGAATCGCGATGCGGGTGCTGTTGTCGACGTACGGGACGCGGGGCGACGTCCAGCCGCTGGTGGCGCTCGCGGCGCGGCTGCGGGCCCTCGGCGCGCGGGTGCGGATGTGCGCCCCGCCCGACGAGGAGTTCGCCGCGCGGCAGGCGGCCCTGGGCGTGGAACAGGTGCCGGTCGGGCCGCCGATGCGGGCCGTCATGCGCGAGTCGGCCGTACCCGCGCCCGAGGAGCTCGCCCGCCTCCGCGACGAGATGCTCGACCTCCAGTTCGCCGTCTTCCCCGGCGCGGCCGAAGGCTGCGACCTGCTGGTCGCCGCGGGTCTGGCGCAGATCGCCGCCCGGTCCGTGGCGGAGGCGGCCGGCATCCCCTACGTCTACACGAGCTACTCGGCGGTCCAACTGCCCTCGCCCCACCACGCGCCGCCGCCCCGGCCGGGCTGGCCGGAACCGGAGGCCGGCGACCACACGGCCCGCTGGGCGGCCGACGCCCGCAACGTGAACGCCCAGTTCGGCGCCGGCCTCGACCGCCACCGCGCGGCGCTCGGCCTGCCGCCGGTGGACAACGTCCGCGACCACGTCTGCACCGACCGCCCCCTGCTCGCGGCCGACCCGGCCCTCGGCCCCTGGCAGCCCGCCCCCGGACTCGACGTGACGCAGACCGGCGCGTGGATCCTGCCGGACGAACGCCCGCTCCCGCCCGAGCTGGTGGCCTTCCTGGACGCGGGCAGCCCGCCGGTGTACGTGGGTTTCGGCAGCATGCACCCGTCCCACGACACCGCCCGTGCCGCCGTCGAGGTGCTCCGCGCCCAGGGGCGCCGCGTCCTCGTCTCCCGCGGTTGGGCGGACCTGGACCTGCTCGACCGGAGCGCCGACTGCCTCGCCATCGGCGACGTCAGCCACCAGGCCCTCTTCCCCAGGGTGGCCGCGGTGGTCCACCACGGCGGCGCCGGCACGACGGCGACGGCCGCCCGGGCGGGAACCCTGCAGGTGGTCGTGCCGCCCCGCATGTCGGACATGCCCTACTGGGCGAGCCGGGTCGCCGCCCTGGGCATCGGCGCGGCCCACGACGGCCCGTCGCCGACCCCCGAGGCCCTGTCGCTCGCCCTCGGAACGGCCCTGGCCCCCGAGACCGCGGCCCGCGCGGCAGCACTGGCCCCCCGCATCCGCACGGACGGCGCGGAGGTGGCCGCGAGGCGGCTCGTGGAGCTGTACGGGTAGGTGCACCCGCCGGGGCGACGGCCGGCCGGCCGCCGGGCAAACGCCAGGCGCCCCTCGGCCCTACCCGCTCACCCGGGCCAACCGCGTCCGGCGGCACGGCCGTTCCCCGGTCCCGCGCCGACCGAGCGCTGGGCGGTCGACGTCGGGCGCCGAACCTCAAGCTCCGGCGCCCGACGCGGCGGCCGCGCCGCGCCGATACGAATAGTGAATGAACCCCTCGTGGAACGTGCCCAGCCTGTCGTACAGCCCGCGGGCGGGGGCGTCCTCCAGCGTGTTCCAGTACAGCCCGGGATGGCCCTGCTCCTCGGCGTCGCGCGCCACCCACTCGATCAGCGCCGTGGCGACGCCCCGCCGCCGCGCCCCCTCGTCCACGAACAGGTCGGCCAGATAGCACTTCCCCGCGTACCAGACACTCGCATGGAAGACGTAATGGGCCACCCCGACCATCGTCCCGTCGAGCCGCGCCGCGACCCCGCGGACCTGCCCCCCGCCGAGCAGGCGCCGCCAGGTCCGCTCGTAGGCGTCGTCGCCTCTCTCGACCGCGAAGTAACTGTCCTTGCCGCGCGCCAGGACTTCCCAGCAGCCGCGATCGGACTCGGTCAGAAAGCTGATGTCCACCATCGGCCCATCCTCCCGCACCCGGGCCGGCCGTACAGGGCCCCAACAAGTGCCTGTGAACAAAAAAACCGCAGGTCAGACAGTGTCTGACCTGCGGTTTGGATGAGCCGCCTTCGGGATTCGAACCCGAGACCTACGCATTACGAGTGCGTTGCTCTGGCCAACTGAGCTAAGGCGGCGTGCCGACCGCGACCATGGTGCGATCAGCGGCGACGCCAAGTCTACACAGTTTCCGGGGGTGCTCCGTCCACCCTCCCGTTCGGGGGCTTTGCCCTGGTCAGGAGCATTTCTTGCCGTTTGCCGGGGGCGTGCCCTCCAGCAGGAACGTGTTGATCGAGGTGTCGATGCAGTCGCTGCCCCGGCCGTACGCCGTGTGGCCGTCCCCGTCGTAGGTCAGCAGGCGGCCCGAGTCGAGCTGGGAGGCCAGGGAGCGGGCCCAGCGGTAGGGCGTCGCCGGGTCGCGTGTGGTGCCGACCACGACGATGGGCGCCGCGCCCTTCGCCTGGATGCGGTGGGCGGACCCGGTGGCCTTGGCCGGCCAGTACGCGCAGTTCAGCGAGGCCCAGTCCAGGCCCGCGCCGAAGACCGGGGACGCCTTCTCGAACGCGGGAAGCGCCGCCTTCGCCTGGTCCGGGCCGGTGAAGGCGGGCGGGAGGTCGAGGCAGTTCACGGCGGCGTTCGCGTACATCAGGTTCGAGTAGCTGCCGTCCTGGCTGCGCTCGTAGTACGAGTCGGCGAGGGCGAGCAGCATGGACCCGTCGCCGGTCAGGCCGCTGCGCAGGGCCTGGCGCAGCTGGGGCCACGCGGACTTGTCGTACATGGCGGCGATCACGCCCGTCGTCCCGAGGGACTCGGTGAGCCGGCGGCTCTGGCCGGTCGGCAGCGGCTTGCCGTCGAGCTGCTTGAAGAAGCCCTCCAGCTTCTTCTCGGCCGACTCGACGGATCCCGTGCCCAGCGGGCACTGCGCCTGCTTGACGCAGTCGCCGGCGAAGGAGCGGACGGCCGTCTCGAAGCCGGCGGTCTGCTGGAGGTTCAGTTCGCGCGCGGACAGGGACGGATCCATGGCGCCGTCAAGGACGATCCGCCCCGTGTTCTTCGGGTACAGCTCGGCGTAGGTCGCGCCGAGGAACGTGCCGTACGAGGCCCCCACGTACGACAGCTTCTTGTCGCCGAGCACCGCGCGGAACAGGTCCATGTCCCGGGCGGCCTCCACGGTCGAGACATGCGGGAGGACCTTGGCCGCGTGCGCCTCGCAGCCCTGGGCGAACTTCTTGAACGCGGTCGTGAGGCTCTGTACCTCGGCCGCGTCGTCGGGCGTCTGGTCGACCTCCGTGTACGTGTCCATCTGGTGGGCGGTCAGGCAGTCCACGGGCTGGCTGCGGCCCACGCCGCGCGGGTCCATCGCGGCCATGTCGTAGCGCGCCCTGACCTGCTCCGGGTAGCCGATGCCCGCGTAGTTCTGGAGGTAGTCGAGCGCCGAGCCGCCGGGACCGCCCGGGTTGACGAGCAGCGAACCGAGCCGCTTGCCGGGGCCGGTGGCCTTCTTGCGCTCCACCGCGAGCTTGATCTCCGTACCGTCCGGCTTCGCGTAGTCCAGCGGCGCCTTCATCGTCGCGCACTGGAAGCCGGAGGGGCCGCACGCGTGCCAGTCGAGCTTCTGGTTGTAGTACCGCGTGAGGGCCGCCTGGTCGACGGAGCCGGCACGCGGGGTCTGGTCCGCGCCCTTGCCGGACGACGTGCAGCCGGAGAGGAGGAGTCCGGCCGCCACGAACGCGACGGCGGGGGTACGCAGCAGGCGCCTGGTGTCCATCAGGGGAGCCTAACCGGCCCGCACCGCCGCATCCGTCGGCATCGCACGTACGGGTGAGGGCGCGTCCCGGGCGCGCGGGCACGTCCCGGGGCGGTACCGGGCCGGTCGCCGGTTCGTCCGCGCGAGTGAACCGGCCACGGGCCTCGGCACGCGCACCGCCCCGTTCGCACGCGCACCGCCCCGTTCGCACGCGCGCCGCCCCCGTACGCGCGGCCAGCGCCCCGCCTCCAGGCGCACCGGGACGCCGGTGCGACGCACCGCCTGTCAGCCCGCCCGCAGCGCCATCGTCATCGCCTCGACCGCGAGCAGCGGCGCCACGTTGCGGTCCAGGGCCTCCCGGCAGGCGCCGATCGCCTCCATCCGGCGCAGCGTGCGCTCCGCCGTGGTGGCGCCCGCGACGCGGTCGAGCGCGTCCCGAAGGTCCTCGTTGGCCAGTTGGACGGCGGAGCCCAGCTGGATCGCGAGCACGTCCCGGTAGAAGCCGGTCAGGTCGGTCAGCGCGAGGTCGAGGCTGTCGCGCTGGGTGCGCGTGGAGCGGCGTTTCTGTCGGTCCGCCAGCTCCTTCATCGCGCCCGCCGTGCCGCGCGGCATCCGGCCTCCGCTCTCGGCGCCGAGCGCGGCCCGCAGGTCCTCCGTCTCCTTGGCGTCCGTCTCCTCGGCGGCCTGCTTCGCGTCCTCCCCCGCCGCGTCGACCAGCTCCTGCGCGGCGCGCAGGCACGCCCCGACGTCGTCCACGCGCAGCGGCAGCTTCAGCACGGCGCCGCGCCGGCTGCGCGCGCGCTCGTCCGTGGCCAGCCGGCGTGCCCGGTCGATGTGGCCCTGAGTGGCCCGCGCGGCCGCCTGCGCCGCCTGCGGCTCGATGCCGTCCCGCCGGACCAGCACGTCCGCGACGGCCTGCACGGACGGCGTACCTAGGACGAGGTGGCGGCAGCGGGAGCGGATCGTGGGCAGCACGTCCTCGACGGACGGCGCGCACAGCAGCCACACCGTGCGCGGGGCGGGCTCCTCGACGGCCTTCAGCAGTACGTTGCCCGCGCCTTCGGTCAGCCGGTCGGCGTCCTCCATCACGATGACCTGCCAGCGCCCGACGGCGGGCGAGAGCTGGGCGCGCCGGACGAGCTCGCGGGTCTCCTTCACGCCGATGGACAGCAGGTCCGTGCGGATGATCTCGACGTCGGCGTGGGTGCCGATCAGCGCCGTGTGGCAGCCGTCGCAGAACCCGCAGCCCGGTTCGCCCCCGAGCGCGCGGTCCGGGCTGACGCACTGGAGAGCGGCGGCGAACGCGCGCGCCGCCGTGTCCCGGCCGGCCCCGGGCGGGCCGGTGAACAGCCAGGCGTGGGTCATCTTCGAGGCCTCGGGCGGCGGGGCGCCCTGCGCCTCGGCCGTCACCAGGGCGTCCGCGTCACGCGCGGCGGCCGCCAGCGACACCTGGACGCGCTCCTGGCCCACCAGGTCGTCCCACACGGTCATGCGCGCTCCCAGCTCCGTACCCGGCGCCCCGCACTGGCGGCGGGCCCTCGCGCACGGGGGCCGCACC
>NZ_JAKGCV010000123.1 GCF_021556455.1 Streptomyces fuscigenes
CCGGGCGGCGGCCGCGGCCCGCTTGCGCGGGGCCCCGGCCGGTGGGGCGTCCTGCGCGGCCGCCCCGGCCGGCTCCTGCGCCCCGGCCTCCCCGGGTTCCGCGGAATCGGCAGATTCCACAGGATCCGCCCTTTTGGTCCGTTTCGCAGGCGCGGCACGTTTCGCGGGCGCTCGTTTCGCGGAGCCGCGCTTCGCGGCCGTGCGTTTCGCGGGGGCCCGCTTCGCGGCGGCACCCTTCCCGGGTCCGGAATCCGGGGTCCCGGCCGCTTCGGCGGACCCCTCGTCCGCCCGTCCGGCCGCTTCCGGCGACCGGGCCGGCGCCGTTGCGTCGTCCGGGTCTCCGGAGCCGGCCCGTGCCGCGCTCCCGGAACCCCGCCCCGAGCCCTTCCGGATCTCCTTCTCCGGCTCGTCCGCGGGCGCCCCGTCCCGCACCGGCCGCCGCTCGCCGCCCCCCGCTCCCGTCCCGGGCCCGGCCCCGGACCGCGCGCGACCGGCCGCCGGTGACTTCGCCCTGGTCGTCCTCTTCGCCACCATGGCCGCGGCTCCTTCACTTGCGTGACATCGCCCCCACGCGTGTTGGGACGATAAATCGACATCAGCTCCGCGGCAACGGGGCACGCCGCCCCTTTGTTCCCCGCCGCCTCCCTCCGCCCGCCTGCATCCGTTGTGCCCGGCGCCCCGAGGGGTAATCCCGGCGCCCCGCCCCCGCCGGTTACCGGCGCCGGCACCCGCCGCACCGCGGGCCGGGGCCGCGCCCGCCGGCCCCGGCGGTAATCGGTACGGCACGGCCCCCGCCGCCCCGTACACTGGGCGCAGCGACAGGCATGGATGGGGACGAGTAGCCCGCAAGCGGCCAGGAGCGACCCGGGGACGGTGCGAGCCCGGGGGCAGAGCGCGGAGCGAAGGATCACCCCGGAGCCGCCGGAAGAAAGCCCGCAGCGAGGCGGCGGGCGACTAGACCCGGCAGCGCTGCCCCAATGAGGGGGCCCCGGACGCCCGGCGTCCGGAGCCAAGGAGGGTGGTACCGCGGGAGCACGTGCTCTCGTCCCTCCGGACGGAGATGCCGCAGTCCCGCCGGAGGAAGCGCCCGATGACCACAGTGACCCCGCCGTCGCCGGCCTCGCCGCAGTACCACCAGGTACCGGCCCAGGTCGACCTGCCCGCCCTCGAACACGCCGTGCTCGACTTCTGGCGCGAGTCCCGGATCTTCGCCAAGAGCGTCGAGGGGAGCGAGGGCCGCCCCGAGTGGGTGTTCAACGAGGGTCCGCCCACCGCGAACGGCATGCCCGGCGCGCACCACATCGAGGCCCGGGTCTTCAAGGACGTCTTCCCCCGCTACCGCACCATGCGCGGCTACCACGTGCCCCGCAAGGCCGGCTGGGACTGCCACGGCCTGCCCGTGGAGCTGGCCGTCGAGAAGGAACTCGGCTTCGAGGGCAAGAAGGACATCGAGGCGTACGGCATCGCGGCCTTCAACGACCGCTGCCGCGCCTCCGTGACCCGGCACACCGACGCCTTCGCGGAGCTCACGACCCGTATGGGCTACTGGGTCGACCTGGAGAACGCGTACTGGACGATGAGCCCCGAGTACGTGGACTCGGTCTGGTGGTCGCTGCGGCAGATCTTCGACAAGGGCCTGCTGGTCCAGGACTACCGGGTCGCGCCGTGGTGCCCGAAGGACGAGACCGGGCTGTCCGACCACGAGCTCGCGCAGGGCTACGAGACGATCGTCGACCCCTCGGTCTACGTGCGCTTCCCGCTGACGTCCGGGCCGCTCGCGGGCGAGGCGTCGCTGCTGGTGTGGACGACCACCCCGTGGACGCTGGTGTCGAACACGGCCGTCGCCGCGCACCCCGACGTGCGCTACGTCGTCGCCACCGACGGCACCGAGCGGCTCGTCGTCGCGGAGCAGCTCGTCGGCCAGGCCCTCGGGGAAGGCTGGGAGGCCACCGGCGAGTCCTTCACCGGCAAGGAGATGGAGCGCTGGACCTACGAGCGCCCCTTCTCGCTGATCTCGTTCCCGGCCGGCACGGTGGCGCACTACGTCGTCAACGCGGACTACGTGACCACCGAGGACGGCACGGGCCTCGTGCACCAGTCCCCCGCCTTCGGCGAGGAGGACCTCAAGGTCTGCCGCGCGTACGGCCTGCCGGTCGTCAACCCGGTCCGCCCCGATGGCACCTTCGAGCAGGAGGTGCCGCTGGTGGGCGGCGTCTTCTTCAAGAAGGCCGACGAGGCGCTGACGGAGGACCTGCGCGAGCGGGGCCTGCTGTTCAAGCACCTGCCCTACGAGCACAGCTACCCGCACTGCTGGCGCTGCCACACCGCGCTGCTCTACTACGCGCAGCCGTCCTGGTACATCCGCACGACGGCCGTCAAGGACCGCCTGCTGGAGGAGAACGAGAAGACGAACTGGTTCCCCGACTCCGTCAAGCACGGCCGGTACGGGGACTGGCTCAACAACAACGTCGACTGGGCGCTGTCCCGCAAGCGCTACTGGGGCACCCCGCTGCCGATCTGGCGCTGCGCGAACGAGGAGTCCCACCTGACCTGCGTCGGCTCGCGCGCCGAGCTGACGGAGCTCACCGGCACGGACCAGTCGGAGCTCGACCCGCACCGCCCGTTCATCGACGAGGTCACCTTCGCCTGCCCGCAGTGCGGCGAGCCCGCGACGCGCGTGGACGAGGTGATCGACGCCTGGTACGACTCGGGCTCGATGCCGTTCGCGCAGTACGGCTACCCGTACAAGAACAAGGAGTTGTTCGAGCGGCGCTACCCGGCGCAGTTCATCAGCGAGGCCATCGACCAGACGCGCGGCTGGTTCTACACGCTGATGGCGATCGGCACGCTCGTCTTCGACGAGTCGTCGTACGAGAACGTCGTGTGCCTGGGCCACATCCTGGCCGAGGACGGCCGGAAGATGTCCAAGCACCTGGGCAACATCCTGGAGCCGATCCCGCTGATGGACCAGCACGGCGCGGACGCCGTGCGCTGGTTCATGGCGGCCGGCGGCTCGCCGTGGGCGGCGCGCCGCGTCGGGCACGGCACGATCCAGGAGGTCGTGCGCAAGACCCTGCTGACGTACTGGAACACGGTCGCCTTCCAGGTCCTGTACGCCCGGACCTCCGGGTGGGCGCCGTCGGAGGCCGACCCGGCGCCGGCCGACCGGCCCGTGCTCGACCGCTGGCTGCTCGGCGAGCTGAACACGCTGGTCGAGCAGGCGACGCAGGCGATGGAGGCGTACGACACCCAGCGCACCGGCAAGCTGCTGTCCGCCTTCGTGGACGACCTGTCGAACTGGTACGTGCGCCGCTCCCGCCGCCGCTTCTGGCAGGGCGAGCCGGCCGCGCTGCGCACACTGCACGAGGTGCTGGAGACGGTCACGCGGCTGATGGCCCCCCTGACGCCGTTCATCACCGAGCGGGTCTGGCAGGACATGGTCGTGCCCGTGGCGCCGGGCGCGCCGGAGTCGGTGCACCTGGCGAGCTGGCCCGAGGCGGACCCCTCGGCGGTCGACCCGGAGCTGTCGCGCCGGATGGCCCTGGTGCGGCGGCTCGTGGAGCTCGGCCGCGCCACGCGCGCGGAGTCGGGCGTGAAGACCCGGCAGCCGCTGTCGCGGGCGCTGATCGCGGCGGCCGGCTTCGAGTCGCTCCCGGACGGCCTGCGCGAGCAGATCACCGACGAGCTGAACGTGTCGTCGCTGGCGACGCTGTCCGAGGTGGGCGGCTCGCTCGTCGACACGACGGCGAAGGCGAACTTCCGGGCGCTCGGCAAGCGGTTCGGCAAGCGGGTGCAGGAGGTGGCGAAGGCCGTCGCGGCGGCGGACGCCGCCGAGCTGTCCCGCGCGCTGCGCGAGGGCACGGCCTTCGTGGACGTCGACGGCGAGCGCGTCGAGCTCGCGCCGGACGAGGTGATCGTGACGGAGACCCCGCGCGAGGGATGGTCGGTCGCCTCGGACGCGGGCGCGACCGTCGCCCTCGACCTGGAGATCACCCCGGGGCTGCGCCTCGCGGGCCTCGCCCGTGACGCGATCCGGCTGATCCAGGAGGCGCGCAAGAACAGCGGCCTCGACGTCGCGGACCGGATCGTGCTGCGCTGGCGCTCCGAGTCCGACGAGGTCGCCGAGGCGCTGACGCGCCACGCGGAGCTGGTGGCCGAGGAGGTGCTGGCACCGGAGTTCGAGCGGGGAGAGCCGGACGCGACGTTCGGCGAGGCCTTCACGGACGAGGGGCTCGGGCTGACGTTCCACCTGCGCAAGGCCTGACGCGCGGGCGGCGGCGTATGCCGCTGCCGTGAGCCGGGACCGCGGCCCGGGACCCCGACGGGGTCCCGGGCCGCGGTGCGTTGCGGAAGCGACGGACCGGGCGGGAAGTGCCTGGGGCCGGGGACGGGAGGTCACGCGAGGGGACGGGACCAACCTGCCCGGCCGGTTCGGGTACGAGCGTGGGAACACCACGGGGCCGCGGGCCCGGCCGGACGCGGAAAAGGGGCCGGGCCCGGATCGTGGAGATCCGGGCCCGGCCCCTTCGGTGCGGCCTGCCGACGGCCGAACGCCTCAGTTCACGCGCTCACGCGCGCCGCGGCCTCAGTTGTCGTCCTCGTCGATGAGGAACCCGCGCATCGGGGACGGAGCCTGCTGCATCGGCTGCGGGGCCTGGGGCCTCACCGGTGCCATCGGCTGCGTCATCGCGGGCGACATCTGCTGCTGGCCGCCGTACGACGGGCCGGCCGAGGGGCCGCCGTGACCGCCCATGGACGGACCGCCGCCCATCGAGTGGCCGAGCGAACCGGCACCGGCCGACGCCATGGAGGGCGACGGGGGCAGCGAAGGCGCGGAGGACGGAGCCCTCGGCGGAGCGAGCGAGTCGTCGGCCTGGGTCTCCAGCTGGCGCAGCTGGCTCTCCAGGTAGGACTTCAGGCGGGTGCGGTACTCGCGCTCGAAGCCGCGCAGGTCCTCGACCTTGCGCTCCAGCGTGGCGCGGGCGGACTCCAGCGAGCCCATCGCGACGCGGTGCTTCTCCTGCGCGTCCCGCTCCAGTGCGTCGGCCTTGGCGCGGGCGTCGCGCTCCAGACCCTCGGCGCGGCTGCGTGCTTCACCGACGATCTTGTTGGCCTCGGACCGCGCCTCGGCGATCGCCTGGTCGGCGGTCTGCTGGGCGAGGGAGAGGACACGCGCGGCGCTGTCGCCGCCGGGGCCGCCGGGCTGGCCGAGCTGCGGCGCGTGGCCCATCGGGCCGGGGCCGCCCATCGGTCCGCCGGGGCCGCCCATGGGGCCGCCCATCGGGCCGGGGCCCATGTGCTGCTGCATCTGGCCGGGGCCGCCCTGCATCGGGCCGCCCTGCATGCCGGGACCACCCTGCATGCCCGGACCGCCCTGCATGCCGGGACCGCCCTGCATCGGACCGCCCTGCATCGGGCCACCCTGCATGCCCGGGCCGCCCTGCATCGGGCCGCCCTGCATACCGGGGCCGCCCTGCATGCCCGGACCGTGCTGGCCCTGCGGGCCCTGGGGGCCGTGGCCCTGCGGGCCGCCGGGGCCCTGGGGGCCGTGCGCGCTCGGACCCGCGGGCAGCTGCGGCGGTCCCATCTGCGGGGGCTGCTGCTGGACGGGGGGTCCGGATATGGCGGCGGGCACCGGTCCGCCGGGGCCGCCCGGGCCCTGCGGTCCGCCGGGACCCGGCCGGTCCTGCTGCTCGGGGGGCTTGCGCATGTTCTGCTGCTGCTGGTTCTGCGCGGCCGCGCGCGTCGCGGCGGCCAGCTTCGCCCGCAGGTCCTCGTTCTCGCGCAGCAGGCGAGTCAGTTCCGCCTCGACCTCGTCGAGGAAGGCATCGACCTCGTCCTCGTCATAGCCTTCTCGGAGGCGGACGGTCGTGAACTGCTTGTTCCGCACGTCCTCGGGGGTCAACGGCATCTCTACTTCACCTCTACGTAGTCGTCGGCAGTCGGCAAGACCGTATCGTCCACACTCATCCCGCGAACCCGCCTACGACGGAAATCAGAATGAAAACGATGATCATCAGAACGAAGAAGGACAGATCGAGTGCCACGCCCCCGAGACGCAGCGGCGGGATGAACCGCCGCAGAAGCTTGAGCGGTGGATCGGTGACAGTGTAGGTGGCCTCGAGAACGACCACCATCGCCTTCCCGGGTTGCCATGAACGTGCGAACTGGAAGACGTAGTCCATGACCAACCGGAAGATCAGCACGATGAGGAAGCACATCAGAGCGATGTAGATCACCTGCAGCGCAACGCCCATCCCACGCGTCCCTCTCCCCTGGCCCAGCCGGTCCGGCCGGAAGGCCGGTGTCGTACCCGGTGTCGTGTTTCTCAGCTCTGGTTGAAGAACCCGCCCTCTGCGATTCGGGCCTTGTCCTCCGCCGTGACATCGACGTTAGCAGGAGACAGCAGGAACACCTTCTGGGTCACACGTTCAATGCTGCCATGCAGACCGAAGACCAAACCTGCGGCAAAGTCGACAAGTCGCTTCGCATCGGTGTCGTCCATCTCGGTCAAGTTCATGATCACCGGGGTGCCTTCGCGGAAGTGTTCCCCGATGGTACGGGCCTCGTTGTAGGTCCGGGGGTGCAGCGTGGTGATGCGGTAGGGCTCCCGCTCCGACACGACCTTGGGCATGATCACCGGTGCGTTCTTCTCCAGACTGGGACGTTCAGGTGTGATGGACGCCACGGGGGCGATCCGTGCCGGTCGCCCGCTTTCCGCCGCCAGCGATACGGGTTCGCGCTCACGTTCGCGCTGGGGCGGCGGCCCCGGCACACGCACGGGTTCCTCGCGCTCCAACTGGTGCGCGGGCTGCCTCCGGTGCTCCCGTTCGGGCTCCGGCTCGGGTTCGAAGTCGTCGTCGGGGTCGAAGCCCCTGCCGTCGTACCCATCGTCCTCCACGAGGCCGAGGTACACCGCCATCTTGCGCATCGCGCCGGCCATGCTCCGGTTCCTCCGCTCTGTGGTGGATCCTCGTCACCAAGTGTCCGCGATCCACTCGGCCTGCCCGCCTTGCGGCGGAAATGACCATATTTTCTACTCTGGTCCGACTTAGTTCGCGACGTTACCCGAGCCGGGGTCGGACTCCGAGGACCGCCGTACCGACGCGTACATGTGTCGCACCGGCCGCTACGGCCTCTTCGAGGTCCGAGCTCATCCCCGCCGAAACCATGGTTGCAGCAGGATGGTCCGCGCGCAGGCGGGATGAGATTTCCATCAGCCGCTCGAACGCCGCTCGTTGCCGGCCCGCGAACGGCCCGGCCAGCGGGGCGACGGTCATCACACCGTCGAGCCGCAGCCCCTCGGCTCCGGCCACCGCCGTCGCCAACTCCTCGACTCCGTCAGGCGCCACACCGCCTCTCGTTCCGCGTTCGCCGGACTCCGCGTCCAGCGCGACCTGGATGAGACAGCCGGCCGTGCGTCCGGCCCGGACCGCGGCCGCGGACAGCGCGGACACGAGCCGCACCCGGTCCACCGACTGGATCTCGTCGGCGTAACCCAGCACGGATCTGGCCTTGTTCGTCTGCAACTGTCCCACGAAGTGCCAGTTCAGCGACAGATCGGCGCACGCGGCGGCCTTGGGGGCCGCGTCCTGGTCGCGGTTCTCCGCGACATGGCGCACGCCCAGTTCGTACAGCGTTCGCACATCGTCAGCCGGATAGGTCTTCGTGACGACGATCAGGGTCACGTCGGCGGCGTCGCGGCCCGCCGCGGCGCACGCCGTCGCGATGCGTTCGCGAACGTCGGCGAGGTTGCGCGAGAGTTCCGCCCTGCGGTCGGCCATGGCTCAGTCCAGCCAGACGTAGCCGGCGAGCCGACCGGTCGTACGGTCGCGGCGGTACGAGTAGTGGTCCGCCGACTCCCGGGTGCACACGGGCGAGCGCCGCAGGTCGCGCAGGCCGAGGCCGGCGAGTTGGGCGTGCACGCCGGCGGCGACGTCGACGGCCGGGGTGCCCCAGCTCGTCACCGCGTAGGCCTCCGGCACGACGGCGGCGACGTCGGCGCGCATGGCCTCGGGCACCTCGTAGCACCGGCCGCAGACCGCGGGCCCCGTGGCCGCCGCGATGCGGGCGGGGTCCGCGCCCCGCTCCACCATGGCGGCGACGACCGCGGGCACGACGCCCGCCACGAGCCCGGGACGTCCCGCGTGCGCGGCGCCCGCGATCCCTGCCTCGGGGTCGGCGAGCAGGACGGGCACGCAGTCGGCGGTCAGCACGGCGAGTGCCAGCCCCCGCTCGGCGGTGACCAGCGCGTCCACGGACGGGACGGTCTCGTCCGCCGCCCAGGGGCCGGTGACGGCGGCGACGTCGCGGCCGTGCACCTGGTTCATCCACACGACCCGGGCCGCGTCGAGGCCGAGCGCGGCCGCCGCCCGCTTGCGGTTGGCTAGGACCGCGTCCGGGTCGTCCCCCACCGCGCCACCGAGGTTGAGCTCCTCGTACGGAGCGGCGCTCACCCCGCCCCACCGGTCGGTGAAGGCGAAGTGGGCGCCGCCCGTGATCGTCTGCGCTTCCCGTATCACTTGAGGAAGTCCGGGACGTCCAGTTCCTCGGCCTGGCTGTCCTGGAAGGGCGGACGGGTCGGCGGAACGTGCGGGGTGGACACCGGCGGGAGCGGCTTCTCGGCGACCGGGGCCGCGGGCTCCTTGGCCGGGGAGGGGACGTCGTCCGCGGAGGGGACGGTGCCGAGTCCGCCGGAGGAGGGGCGTCCGCCGTCCAGCGGGCGGGACGCCGAGGGCTCGTCGCGCTTGCCGGCGGACGAGCCGAGCACGGTCTCGCGCCGCGTCGGCGGCTGTCCGCCGTCGAAGCCCGCCGCGATGACGGTGACCCTGACCTCGTCGCCGAGTGCGTCGTCGATGACCGCGCCGAAGATGATGTTGGCCTCGGGGTGTGCGGCCTCGCTGACCAGCTGCGCGGCCTCGTTGATCTCGAACAGGCCGAGGTCGCTGCCGCCGGAGATGGAGAGCAGCACGCCGCGGGCGCCGTCGATGGACGCCTCCAGCAGCGGCGACGAGATGGCCATCTCGGCCGCCGCCACCGCGCGGTCGTCGCCGCGGGCGGAGCCGATGCCCATGAGCGCCGAGCCGGCCTCGGACATCACGGACTTGACGTCCGCGAAGTCCAGGTTGATCAGGCCGGGCGTCGTGATGAGGTCGGTGATGCCCTGGACGCCGGACAGCAGGACCTGGTCCGCGGACTTGAAGGCGTCCAGCACGCTGACCTGGCGGTCCGAGATGGACAGCAGCCGGTCGTTGGGGATGACGATGAGGGTGTCGACCTCTTCGCGGAGTTCCGCGATGCCGTCCTCGGCCTGGTTGGCGCGGCGGCGGCCCTCGAAGGTGAAGGGGCGGGTGACCACGCCGATGGTGAGGGCGCCCAGCGAGCGGGCGATGTTGGCGACGACGGGCGCGCCGCCGGTGCCGGTTCCGCCGCCCTCGCCCGCGGTGACGAAGACCATGTCGGCCCCCTTGAGGACCTCCTCGATCTCCTCGCGGTGGTCCTCCGCGGCCTTGCGCCCGACCGCCGGGTTGGCGCCGGCGCCGAGGCCGCGGGTCAGTTCGCGGCCGACGTCGAGCTTGACGTCGGCGTCGCTCATCAACAGCGCTTGCGCGTCCGTGTTGATCGCGATGAACTCGACACCCTTGAGGCCGACCTCGATCATTCGGTTGATGGCATTGACACCACCGCCGCCGACACCGATGACCTTGATGACTGCGAGGTAGTTCTGCGGTGCTGCCACGTCGAAGGCCTCTCGCCTCGGGTTACGTGCCGTCGCGCGGACAGATCCACTGCGTGACGACTGATGCCGATGGGACGGTCCGAATCGCCGACCCAAACCCTAACGTTGAAGTTTAGGGTTAGTAGTGCGCCCGTTCTTGGGCTTCTTTGGACTCTTCCGAACAGGACACTAAGGCGACAAGTGGCGGACGTTCAATGAACACGCCGAACCTCCCGTGTTTCTTTTCACCCTATGTGATCACCCATAGCGCTGGCCAACCAGGGCCCCTGCCAGCACAAACGCCCGTCAACTGGCCGATGCGGCGGGCGCACTGGGCGCACTCACGTCGAAATGGTCGGCGTTCGGCGCGGCTTTGAGAAGAGCGGAGAGCGCACGCGCCTTGGACCCGTTGTCCTCGCCGCTCCCCCACATCACCGTACGGCCACCGGCCAGCTTCAGGGACACGGAGTCGTACGACCGGACTTCGAGCGACCGGGTGGCGCGGCCCACCTCGGCGGGCAGCGCCGCGCGCACGGCCGCCGCCTCGCGCAGCAGACGGGTCGCCGGGAAACGCGGGGAGGCCGCCTTCGGGTCGATCGCCAATTCCAGCAGAGGCACACCCGTGGGCGCTTTCCCCACCGTGTCGAAACGCACACCCTTGGCGTCGACTTCGGTGAACTCCGCGCCCTTCTTGATGACCAGTACGGGCTTTCGCTCGGTCACTTTCAGTTCGACCGTGTGCGGCCAGGACCGGGAGACGTCCACGGAATCGACCCGTGGCAGCGCCCGTTCGACGCGCGCCTCCACCGCGCCGGTGTCCAGCGAGGCGAGGGGCGATCCGAGCGGGGCCCGGGCGGCGTCCGCGACCTGCCGGGGCGTCAGGACAGCGGTGCCGGAGACCCGCACGCGCGTGAGCGAGAGCCAGGAGGAGCCGTAGAGGAGCCACAGGACGAATCCCAACACCACGGCCACCGCAGCCAGTACGACGATCAGCCTGCGCAGGGGGATGCGACGGCCCTCGTCCTCGCCTCCGCCGGGGTGGCCGGACTCCGCCCCCGGCTGCCGTGCGTCGCGCTCGGCCGCGGTCGGTCCGGCCATGTGCCCCTGCCTCTCGCTCGGTTGGGCCCCCTCGGGGGCCCGCCTCACGCCTGGCGGCGCGCGGCGATCGCCTCGTACACCATGCCGACGAGGAGGTCGTCGGCGTCCCTGCGGCCGAACTCGGAGGCCGCCCGGGACATCTCGTACAGCCGGTGCGGGTCGGCCAGGACCGGCAGGACGCTGCTCTGCACCCACTGCGGGCTCAGTTCCGCGTCGTCGACGAGGAGTCCGCCGCCGGCCTTGACCACCGGCTGGGCGTTGAGCCGCTGTTCGCCGTTGCCGATCGGCAGCGGCACGTAGGCGGCCGGCAGGCCCACGGCGGAGAGTTCCGCCACGGTCATCGCACCCGCGCGGCAGAGCATCATGTCGGCCGCGGCGTACGCGAGGTCCATCCGGTCCACGTACGGTACCGGGATGTAGGGGGGCATTCCCGGCATGTTGTCCACGCGCGGCATTTCGTTCTTCGGACCGACGGCGTGGAGGATCTGGATGCCGGAGCGCTGGAGGACCGGCGCGACCTGCTGGACGACCTCGTTGAGGCGGCGGGCGCCCTGCGAGCCGCCGGAGACCAGCAGGGTGGGCAGGTTGGGGTCGAGGCCGAACGCGGCCCGCGCCTCGGGGCGCACCCGCGCGCGATCCAGCATCGCGATGGTGCGGCGCAGCGGGATGCCGATGTAGCGGGCCCCGCGCAGCTTGCTGTCCGGGGTGGAGACGGCGACGCCCGAGGCGTACCGCGAGCCGATCTTGTTCGCGAGGCCGGGCCGGGCGTTCGCCTCGTGGACGACGATCGGCACCCCCAGCCGCTTGGCCGCGAGGTAGCCGGGCAGCGCCACGTAGCCGCCGAAGCCGATCACGCAGTCGGCCTTGGTGCGCTCCATGACCTGCTCGGCCGCCTTGATGGTGCCGCGCAGCCGGCCCGGAACCGTGATCAGTTCGGGCGTGGGCCTGCGGGGCAGCGGCACGGCGGGGATGAGCGCGAGCTCGTAGCCGCGCTCGGGCACGAGCCTGGTCTCCAGGCCGCGTTCCGTGCCGAGCGCGGTGATCCCGGTGGTGGGATCGGCCCTGCGCAGGGCGTCCGCGAGGGCGAGCGCGGGCTCGATGTGACCGGCGGTCCCTCCGCCTGCGAGTACGACATGCACCGAAATTCACCGCTCTCCGGACGGCCGCTGCTTGACGCGCCGTCTCATCGTCATCCATCCAAGCCCGCCCGCCTTCCGGCCGGGGGCGGACGCCCGCATGGCAAGTGCCGCCTTCGCCGCCGGCTCCTGGCGCGCGAAGGCGATCAGCAGTCCGACGGCGAACATCGTCGGCAGCAGGGCGGACCCTCCGTAGGAGAACAGCGGGAGCGGGACACCCGCGATCGGCAGGAGGCCGAGCACGGCACCGATGTTGACCACGGCCTGCGCCGTGATCCAGGTGGTCACGCCACCCGCTGCGTACCTCACGAAGGGGTCCTCCGTGCGTCCGGCCACGCGGATACCCGCATAGCCTAGAGCCGCGAAGAGGGCGAGGACCGACAGCGTCCCTGCGAGACCCAGTTCCTCCCCGGTGATGGCGAAAATGAAGTCGGTGTGGGGTTCGGGCAGCTGGCCCCATTTCTCCACGCTCGCGCCGAGGCCGGAGCCGAACCAGCCGCCGCCGGCCAGCGCGTACAGCCCGTGCACCGCCTGCCAGCACTGGTCCTCGGGGCCCGGCGCGCTGGCGCCGACGCAGCTGAGGCGGCCCATGCGGTTGGGGCTGGTCTCCACGAGCATGACGACGATGGCCAGCGCGACCCCGAGTACCCCGGCGAACAGGCGGGTGGGTGCCCCCGCGAGCCACAGCAGGCCGAAGAGGATCGCGGTGAGGATGATCGCGGTGCCGAGGTCGCCGCCGATCATGATCAGGCCGAGCAGGAAGAACGCGCAGGGCACGAGTGGCACCAGCAGGTGCTTCCACTGGTTGAGCAGGTGCTTCTCGTGCTTGCGGGCGAGCAGGTCCGCGCCCCACAGCACGAGGGCGAGCTTGCCGAACTCGCTCGGCTGGAGCTGGAAGGCGCCGAAGCCGATCCAGTTCTGGTTGCCGTTGACCGACTGCCCTATCCCCGGCACCTGCACGAGCGCCATCAGGAAGACGGTCACCAGCAGCAGCGGGTACGACAGGGCGCGGTGCAGCTTGATCGGCATGCGGACGGCGATCAGCAGCAGGCCCGCGCCGATCATGGCCGCGAGGAACTGCTTGCGGAAGAAGTAGGAGGCCGGCAGCGACAGCTCCAGCGCCTTGATCATGGACGCGGAGTAGACCATGACCAGGCCGAGCACCATGATCAGCAACGCGCTGCCGATGATCAGGTAATACGCCGTGAGCGGGCGGTCCCAGGCCCGCCGGGCCTGGTCGAACCTGCCGCGCAGCCCCGGTCCGCCCGACGTGCCTCCCGGGCGCGGCAGGCGCGGGCGGCCGCCGCCGGCGCGCGGCGCGGGGGCGCGGCCCGCCGACGGCCGGGCGCCCGGGGCGCGGCCCCGCAGCGCCAGGCCCGGC
>NZ_JAKGCV010000124.1 GCF_021556455.1 Streptomyces fuscigenes
CGGCGCCCGCCACCGGGGCACCGGCCACCGCGGTGCTCCCACGCGCGCCGCGCCCGGTCCGCGTGCCGCCTCCGCCGGTACCGCCGCCGCGCCCCGTCGCCAGCACGCAGCCGGCGACCACCAGCACGGAGGAGGCGATCACCGTCCCGGTCAGCGGCTCGCCCAGGAACAGGACGCCCGCCAGGACGGCCACCACCGGGGCGACATAGGTGAAGACCATCGCGCGCGCCGTGCCCGCCTCGCGGATCAGCGCGAAGAACGCGAGGAACGCCAGCGCGGTGCAGACGACGCCGAGCGTCCCGAGCGCGGCGAGCGCGCCGCCGTCCGGCATCCGCGAGGGCCGGCTGAGCACGGCGAGCGGCAGGTAGCACAGCGCCGCCACCGACAGGCACGCCGCCGTCATCGGCAGGCTCGGCACGTCCGCCAGCCTGCGGGCCGCGATCATCGGCGCGAACGCGTACCCCAGCACCGTCAGGAACACCTCGGTGATCGACCACAGGTCGCCGCCCGCCACCTGGCGGCCCGCCAGCAGGAACACCCCGGCGAGCCCGAGGGCGAGACCCGCCCACCGCACGGGCCCGAGGCGCTCGCGGCCGCCCGCCAGGTACGCCAGGCCGATGCCGACGATCGGAACGGCCGCGACCAGCAGGCCGGTCAGCGAGCTGGGCAGCCGTCGCTCCGCGTCCGACAGCAGCCACCACGGGCCGATGACCTCGCACGCGGCGAACGCGAGCACGGCCGGCCAGTGCCCGCGCAGCGCGCCGAAACCGCCCGCGCGCAGGGCGGGCACCAGCAGCAGCAACGCCCCCAGGGCCGTCCGGGCGAACACCACGACCGGGGGCGCCACCTCCTCGCCCGCCACCTTGATCAGCAGGTAGGGCACCCCCCACACCACGCTCATCACCGCGAACAGTGCCCAGCCACGCCTCGTCATCGCACACCCCTCCGGCCGCGCGGGCACCACGCTCCGCGCACCCGCACAGCATGGCCTGCCGCGGCCGTCGCCGTCTTGGACGTCCTTGCGGGCGGGGCCGCGCGCGTCCGCCGCGGCGCCCGGACCGGTGCGCGCACGGCCGCCGGACACGTGGTGTGCGCGACGTGCAGGCCGGTGTCCCCGGGCCGTCCGGCCGAGTGGTCTACTGGACGCGTCCAGATGGACGCCGGTGGGTCGGTACCCCACTGGCCTGGGAGAACGGGGCGGTTTTGAAGATCCTCATCAGTGCCGACATGGAGGGCGCGACCGGTGTCACCTGGCCGGCCGACGTCCTTCCGGGCACGGCGCAGTGGGAGCGCTGCCGGGCGCTGTTCACCTCCGACGTGAACGCCGCGGTACTCGGCTTCTACGACGGCGGCGCCGACGAGGTCCTCATCAACGAGGCCCACTGGTCGATGCGCAACCTCCTGCTGGAGCAGCTCGACGACCGCGCCCAGATGCTCACGGGCCGGCACAAGTCGCTGTCCATGGTCGAGGGTGTGCAGCACGGCGACGTCGACGCGATCGCGTTCGTCGGCTACCACACCGCGGCCGGCACCGAGGGCGTCCTCGCCCACACCTACCTCGCCAACTCCATCACCGGCGTCTGGCTCAACGGCGCGCGCGCCAGCGAGGGACTCCTCAACGCCCACGTGGTGGCCGAGTACGGCGTGCCCGTCGTGCTCGTCACCGGCGACGACCTCACCTGCGTGGACGCCGAGGGCTACGCGCCCGCCGCCCGCAAGGTCGCGGTCAAGGACCACGTCTCGCGCTACGCGGCCGTCTGCCGCACCCCCGCCCGCACCGCCGCCGACATCCGCGCCGCCGCCAAGGAGGCCGCCGCGCTGGCCGGCCGGTACGAGCCGGTCGCGGGCGGCCCGTTCACCGTCGAGCTGGAGTTCGACGCCGAGCACCTCGCGGACGCGTCGACCGTCGTGCCGGGCGTCGCCCGCGCGGCCGGCGAGCGCCGCGTCTCGTACACGTCCCCGACGATGTACGAGGCCATCCGAACCTTCAAGGCCGTCACCACGATCGCCTCGTCCGCAGTGGAGGAGCAGTATGGCTGAGCAGACCCCCGTACGGACCGAGGGCGCGATCGACGCCGTCGCGCTCGACGAGGTGACCGCCTTCACCTCCGAGCTGATCCGCATCGACACCACCAACCGGGGCGGCGGCGACTGCCAGGAGCGGCCCGCCGCCGAGTACGCGGCCGAGCGCCTCGCCGCGGCCGGGCTCGACCCCGTCGTCCTCGAACGCACCAAGGGACGCGGCAACGTCGTCGCACGCATCCCCGGCACGGACCCCTCCGCCGACGCCCTCCTCGTCCACGGCCACCTCGACGTCGTGCCCGCCGAGCCCGCCGACTGGACCGTCCACCCGTTCTCCGGCGAGGTCCGCGACGGAGTCGTGTGGGGGCGCGGCGCCGTCGACATGAAGTACATGGACGCGATGGTGCTCTCCGTCGTGCGCGCCTGGCACCGCCACGGGATCCGGCCGCGCCGCGACATCGTGGTGGCGTTCACCGCCGACGAGGAGGCCAGCGCCGAGGACGGCTCCGGCTTCCTCGCCGACCAGCACCCCGACCTGTTCGAGGGGTGCACCGAGGGCATCAGCGAGTCCGGCGCGTACACGTACCACGCCGGCGGCATGGAGCTCTACCCGATCGCGGCCGGGGAGCGCGGGACCGCGTGGCTCCGCCTGACGGCGGGCGGCCGGGCCGGGCACGGCTCCAAGGTCAACCGCGAGAACGCCGTCAGCCGCCTCGCCGCCGCCGTCGCCCGCATCGGCGACCACGAGTGGCCGCTGCGCATCACGCCCACGGTCCGCGCCGCCATCGAGGAACTGGCCGCGCTGCAGGGCGTCGAGACCGGCTTCGACACGCCCGGCTTCGACATCGACGCGCTCCTTCACCGGCTCGGCGACACCCGCTCGCTCGTCGAGGCGACCGTCCGCAACAGCGCCAACCCGACGATGCTGGAAGCCGGTTACAAGGTCAACGTGATCCCCGGGCATGCCACCGCCATGGTGGACGGGCGCGTCGTGCCGGGCGGCGAGGACGAGTTCGTCACCACGATGGACCGCCTCACCGGCCCCGACGTGGACTGGGAGTTCGACCACCGCGAGGTCGCGCTCCAGGCGCCCGTCGACTCCCCTACCTTCGCCAAACTCCGCGCCGCCGTGGAGCACTTCGCCCCCGAGGGCAAGGCCGTTCCGTTCTGCATGACCGGCGGCACCGACGCCAAGCAGTTCTCCCGGCTCGGCATCACCGGTTACGGCTACGCTCCGCTGAAGCTGCCGAAGGGCTTCGACTACCAGGCGCTGTTCCACGGGGTGGACGAGCGCGTGCCCGTCTCCGCCCTGCACTTCGGTGCCCGCGTCCTCGACCACTACCTCCAGACCGCGTGAAGGAGCCGACCATGGCCACGGTTTCCCCCTACGGCAGCTGGCCGTCCCCGATCGACGCCGCCCTCGCCGCGTCCCACGACGGCCGGCCCGAGTACCTCGGCACCGTCGGCGACGAGGTGTGGTGGACCGCGCCCCGCCCGGCCGAGGGCGGGCGTCGCGCCCTGGTGCGCCGGCGCGCCGACGGCACCGAGGAGTCGGTGCTGCCCGCCCCGTGGAACGTGCGCAGCCGCGTCATCGAGTACGGCGGCCTGCCCTGGGCCGGGGTGCCCCGCCCGGCCGGCGGCCCCCTCGTGGTGTTCGTCCACTTCGCCGACCAGCGGCTGTACGTCGTCGAGCCGGACGGCGGAGGGCAGCCCCGCCCGCTCACGCCGCTCTCCTCGCTCGGCGGCGGCCTGCGCTTCGCGGACCTGCGGGTCCTGCCGGAGCGCGGCGAGGCCTGGTGCGTCATGGAGGAGTTCACGGGCGAGTCGCCCACCGACGTGCGCCGCTGCATCGTCGCCGTGCCCCTCGACGGCTCGGCCGCCGAGGACCGCTCCGCGCTGCGTGAACTCTCCGGCGACGCGCACCGCTTCGTCACGGGGCCGCAGCTCTCGCCCGACGGGCGCCGCGCCGCGTGGATCGCCTGGGACCACCCCCGCATGCCCTGGGACGGCACCGAGGTGATCCTCGCCGACGTGCCCGAGGACGGCGGCCCGTTCACCGGCGCGGCCTCCGTGCTCGGCGGCCCCGACGAGTCGGTCTCGCAGGTCGCCTGGGCCGAGGACGGGTCCCTGCTGTACGCGTCCGATCCGGGCGGCTGGTGGGAGCTGCGGCGCGTCGCCGCCGCCGACCTGGGCGACGCCCGGGCCCGCTCGCACGCCCTCCTGCCCGCCCGCGAGGAGGAGTTCGCGGGCCCGCTGTGGCGCGTGGGCATGCAGTGGTTCCTGCCGCTGCCCGGCGGCCGGATCGCCACCGTCCACGGCACCGGCACCAACACGCTCGGCATCCTCGATCCGGACGCCGGCACCCTCACCGACGTGGAGGGCCCCTGGACCGAGTGGGCGTCCACCCTCGCCGCGCACGGCGGCACGGTGGTGGGGCTCGCCGCGAGCGCCCGCACCTCGTACGAGATCGTCGAGGTCGACACCGCCTCCGGCGCGGCCCGGGTCGTCGCCGCCGCGCACGAGGACGCGGTCGACCCCGCGTACCTCTCCGCCGGGCAGGAGCGGGTCTTCACCGGGCCGGACGGCCGGGAGATCCACGCGCACGTCCACCCGCCGCACCACCCCGGCGTCACCGGGCCCGAGGGCGAGCTGCCCCCGTACGTGATCTGGGTGCACGGGGGCCCCACCAGCCGCACGCCGCTCGTGGAGGACCTGGAGATCGCGTACTTCACCTCGCGCGGCATCGGCGTCGCCGAGGTCAACTACGGCGGCTCCACCGGCTACGGGCGCGCCTACCGCAACCGGCTGCGCGAGCAGTGGGGCATCGTGGACGTCGAGGACTGCGCCGCCGTGGCCCTCGCGCTCGCCGCCGAGGGCAGCGCCGACCGCACGAAGCTCGCCGTGCGCGGCGGCAGCGCGGGCGGCTGGACCACCGCCGCCTCCCTCACGTCGCCGACCGCGCGCGACGTCTGGGCGTGCGGAGCCATCAGCTACCCGATCCTGGACCTGGCCGGCTGGGCCGAGGACGAGACCCACGACTTCGAGTCGCAGTACCTCGAGTCGCTGATCGGCCCGCTCGCCGAGGTGCCCGACCGCTACCGCGAGCGCTCGCCGATCCACCTCGTCGACAACGTCAAGGCGCCGTTCATCCTGCTCCAGGGGCTCGACGACGTGATCTGCCCGCCCGCCCAGTGCGACCGCTTCCTGGCCGCGATCGCAGGACGGGGCGTGCCGCACGCGTACCTGTCCTTCGAGGGCGAGGGCCACGGCTTCCGCAGGAAGGACACGCTGGTGCGCTGCCTGGAGGCCGAACTGTCGCTGTACGCACAGACCTTCGGCTTCGAGCGCACCGACGTCCCCCGGCTGGAGCTGGCCCCGTGACGGGCGGGCCCGCCCCGCTGACCCGGCCCCGGCGCCTCGTGCCGGGCGACCGGGTCGCGGTGGTCGCCCCGAGCGGACCGATCCCCGAGGAGCGCCTGCTCGCCGGGCTCGACGTCCTGCGCGGCTGGGGACTCGACCCGGTCGTCGGCGCGCACGTCCTGGAGAGGCATCCGCGCTTCCCGTACCTCGCGGGCGGGGACGCCGACCGGGCGCACGACCTCCAGGCCGCCTGGTGCGACCCGTCGGTCGCCGCCGTGATCTGCGCCCGGGGCGGGTACGGCGCGCAGCGCATGGTGGACCTGCTCGACTGGGACGCCCTGCGGGCCGCGAGCCCCAAGGCGTTCGTCGGCTACAGCGACATCACGGCGCTGCACGAGGCCTTCGCGACCCGGCTCCGGGTGGCGACGCTGCACGGCCAGATGGCGGCCGCCGCCGTCTTCCTCGACGACAAGGACAGCCAGGAGCACCTGCGGGCCACGCTGTTCGAGCCCGAGTCCGTGCAGACGCTCGGCCTGCCCGGCGCCCGCGGCCTCGTGCCGGGCCGCGCCCGGGGGATCACGCTCGGCGGCTGCGTCAGCCTGCTCGCCGCCGACCTCGGGACCCCGTACGCGCGGGCGTCGGCGGCCGGCGGCCTGCTGATGATCGAGGACACCGGCGAGGAGCCGTACCGCCTCGACCGGATCCTCACCCAGCTGCTGCGCTCGGGGTGGCTGGAGGGCGTCGCCGGCGTCGGCCTCGGCTCCTGGGAGGGCTGCGGGCCCTACGAGGCGGTGCGCGACGTCCTCCTCGACCGGCTCGGCCCCCTGGGCGTCCCGATCGTCGAGGAACTCGGCTTCGGGCACGGCACCCCGGCGCTGACGGTGCCCTTCGGCGTGCCGGCGGTGCTGGACGCGGCGAGCGCCACCCTGACTCTGGAGGTCCCGGCCCTGGTGTGAACCACGTCCGGTCCGGGGCGGTCACCGGGCCCCCGGACCGGACGTGCCCGGCACGGGCGCGAAAACCACCGGCCGCGCCCGCCGGCGCGGGTCTACGATGACGCGATGCCCGAGACCAGCACTGCCGCCACCGCCGCGCTCGCCCTGGGGGAACGGACCTTCATCCGGCACTTCAGGCCCGAGGACGCGGAGGAGTTCACCGCGGCGGCCCGCGCGAGCCGCGACCTCCACCGCCCCTGGCTGTTCCCGCCCGACCGGCCCGAGGCGTACGCCACGTACACCGCACGGCTCCTGCACGACAACGACCGGGCCGGGCACCTCGTCTGCTCCCGCTTCGACGGGCGGATCGCCGGTTTCATCAACATCAACAACATCGTCCACGGCGCGCTGCGCGGCGGCGCCCTCGGCTACGGCGTCTTCGCGCACGCCGCCGGGCAGGGCCTCATGAGCGAGGGCCTGCGGCTGGTGATGGCCCACGCCTTCGGCCCGCTCGGCCTGCACCGCCTCGAAGCGGCCGTGCAGCCGAAGAACGCGGGCTCGATCGGGCTGGTGCGCCGGGCCGGCTTCCGCCTGGAGGGCTTCTCGCCCGACTTCCTGTTCATCGACGGGGCATGGCGCGACCACGAACGCTGGGCCATCACCTCGGACATGGTGCCCGGCGTCAGCGGCGCGACGGCCGGTTGATCTTCATCGTGTCCATGTCCGTCGCCGTGGACCGCAGCTCTCCGTGCCCGTACCCGAGCGCGGAGAGCGCCTGCGCCGCGCGTTCCTCGGCGAGGAGCGCGGCCATCTCCTCGCCCTCGTCGGCGTCGGAGGCCAGCTCGTAGCGGTAGCTGAAGTGCTTGAGGGTGCGGTCGTACACGAGCGAGCCCTCGGGTGTGAACCGGTGCTGCGCGAGCCCGTGGTCCTCGGCCTCGGCGAGCAGCCGCTGCCGCGCCCCGTCCGTCAGGTCCCGCCAGGTGCCGCGCACGATCACGCGGTACGTGTGCTGGGTGCTCATCGGCAGCGCCGTCCTTTTCCGTGCCCTCCGCCGCGCGGGTCCGCGCGCCGCGCGCAGCCTACGGCGGTCGCGGGGGAGTGCCCAGCCATTTTTGACCGGCCCGAGGCGCCTCCGGGACTGCCGCCCGCGCGTGACGACGGCCGCCGGGTCCGGCGAGCGACCCACCGGGCGAACGCGCCCCGGTCCGGTCCTGTCCTGTCCGGTCCGCTCGGGTCCGCCCGGAGTCCGCCCCGAAGTATTGACAATCTATTCATCTAGCGGAACTCTGCATGATCGTATGCAGAACGCATCCTGAGGGAATGGAGAAGGCGGTGGCCGAAGCTCTGGTGGAACGGCGTTCCATCGACGTCGTGCCGGACGGGGAGCGCCATGGCACGGCGTTCTCCCAGTTCACCCTCTGGCTCGGCGCCAACCTGCAGATCACCACCGTGGTCACCGGCGGCCTCGCCGTGATCTTCGGCGGCGACGTCGTCTGGTCCCTGGTGGGGCTGCTCGCGGGAAACCTCGTGGGCGGCGCGGTGATGGCCCTGCACTCCGCGCAGGGCCCGCGCCTCGGACTGCCCCAGATGATCTCCTCACGCGCCCAGTTCGGCGTGAAGGGGGCGGTGGTGCCCCTCGTGCTGGTCGTCGTGATGTACGTCGGCTTCTTCGCCAGCGGCACCGTGCTCGCGGGGCAGGCGGTCGGCAAGCTCACCCACCTCGGGCCCGTCGGCGGGATCGTCGTCTTCGCCGTCGTCACCGCCGTGATGGCCGTCGTCGGCTACCGCGTCATCCACGCGCTCGGACGCGTGGCGAGCATCGTGTGCGCGGCGGCCTTCGTCTATCTGGGCATCCGCCTCCTCGACCGGATCGACGTGGGCACGGTGCTGCACGACGACCACTTCGCGCTGCCGATGTTCCTGCTCGCCATGGCGCTCTCCGCCTCCTGGCAGCTCGCGTTCGGCCCGTACGTCGCCGACTACTCGCGCTACCTGCCCCGCACGACGAGCGCGAAGGCCACGTTCTGGTGGACGCTCGGCGGCACCGCCCTCGGCGCGCAGTGGTCCATGACCTTCGGCGTGCTGGTCGCCGCCACGGCCGGCAAGGCCTTCGTGGACGACCAGGTCGGCTACGTGGTCGGCCTCGGCGGCACCGGCGCGGTCGCCGCCTTCCTCTACTTCGCCATCGCGCTGGGCAAGCTGACCATCAACGTGCTCAACACGTACGGCGGCTTCATGTCCATCGTGACCAGCGTCAGCGGGTTCCGCGGCCAACGGGTGCTCTCGCAGCGGGGCCGGGGCGCGTACATCGCGTGCATCATGGTCGCGGGCACGGTCGTCGCCCTGCTCGGGCGCGACTCGTTCCTCGACTCGTTCGCCGACTTCCTGCTGTTCCTGCTGACGTTCTTCACGCCGTGGTCGGCGATCAACCTCGTCGACTACTACCTGATCTCGCGCGAACGCTACGACATCCCGGCGCTCACCGACCCGGACGGGCGCTACGGCGGCTGGCGCGCCGCCGCGCTCGTCACGTACGTGGTGGGCCTGGCCGCCCAGTTCCCCTTCCTGTCGACCAGCTTCTACACCGGCCCGGTCGTCGGTCCGCTGGGCGGCGCGGACATCTCGTGGATCGTCGGCCTGATCGTGCCGGCCGTGCTCTACGGGCTCCTCGCGCGGCGCGGACGCTCCGCTACGGGCGGGGAGCCTCCACGGTCCGGTCCACGTACTCGAACACGGCCCCGTCAGGATGCAGGGCGATGAGGTTGCGCCCGCCCGGCGTCGACACCGGGCCCACCAGGACCTGGGCCCCGCCCTCGGTGAGCGTGGCGGCCGCGTCGGCGACGTCCTTGACCGCGATGGTGGCCGTCACCCTGCGCAGGACGTCGATTTCCGCGGCGGGCCCGCTCATGATGAGGAAGCAGCCCACCGCGGCGGCGGACACGCCCCCGCGCTCGGAGCGCAGCGCCGGGGTCCCGGTGAGCCGTTCGTAGAACGCCACGGCCCGGTCCAGATCGTCGACGTAGATGCGCAGCGTGGTCCCGAGGATCTCCATGCGATCACATTAGTTGGAGAACGCGGCCCGGGGGACGGGGTGTTCCGGACTGCGTCGCGCGGACCGGGCGCGCTCCGCGGCGGCGCGGCCAAAGGGGCGGGCCCTGCGGCGGTCAGGCTCGGCAGAGCAGTTCCACGTTCGGGCACAGGAAGCAGGCGTCCTCGGACTCCCCCCAGGCGCGCCAGGCACGCGAGATGGCGTCCAACTGCTCGGCCGTGCCCTCGCCCGTGGCGGTGACCCGGTCCGCGTAGGCGGGCGCCAGCGTGCGGTCCGCCCACAGCGAGCTCCACCACGCCCGCTCCCGCGGGGTCGCGTAGAACCAGGTCGAGGCCGACGGCACGATGTCGGTGAACCCCGCCTCACGCGCCCAGGACGGCAGGCGGCGGCCCGCGTCCGGCTCGCCGCCGTTGGCGCGGGCGACCCGCCGGTACAGGTCGCGCCAGTCGTCGAGCGCGGGCGGCTGCGGGTACCAGCTGAACCCGCCGTAGTCCGCGTCCCGTACGGCGACGATGCCGCCCGGCCGGCACACCCGGCGCATCTCGCGCAGCGCCCGGACCGGGTCGCCCACGTGCTGGAGCACCTGGTGGGCGTGGACGATGTCGAAGGAGTCGTCGGGGAAGTCCAGTTCGTGGACGTCACCGACCGCGAAGCGGATGTTGTCCGCGCCCGCCTCCTCGGCGGCGCCCCGCGCGGCGGCCAGGACGTCCTCGGAGGCGTCGAGGGCCGTGACGGCGCCCGGCGCCACCAGCGCGGCGAGGTCGGCGGTGATGGTTCCCGGGCCGCAGCCCACGTCCAGCAGTTCCTGGCCCGGGCGCAGTTCCGGCACGAGGTAGCCGGCCGAGTTGGCGGCGGTGCGCCAGCGGTGCGATCGCAGGACGGACTCGTGGTGCCCGTGGGTGTAGACGGCGGTCTCCCTGGCCATCGGGGACTTCCCTTCTCGCGGCGTCGCGTGACGGAGCCACCGTAGCCCCCCGTCTGCATGATGAGACGATGTGTTTCATCATGCGGACACGGGGCGGGGAGTCCCGCGCTCCGAGCGGTCGCCGTGCGGGTCGGCGCCGTACGGGGCCGCACGGGAGGTCCCGTGCGCATGCGGGGGCCCCGGCCCCGTGCCCGGCGGCCGGGGCCCCGTCCTTCAGAAGGCCGAAGCCATCAGGACCTGCGGCCGGTACACCGTCAGTGCCTCCACGGCCTTGTCCAGGACGAGTTCCCTGGGCGCCGACGTGACCTCGCCGTCGAACGCCAGGGACGTGTCCGGGGCCAGCCCCCCGATCCGCACCCGGCGCATGCGCTCGGCCGCGTGGACGGGGGAGCGGCTCAGCGGTCCGGCGAGCGCCGCCGCGAGCAGCCGCGTGCCGGGCAGCCGGCCGCCGTGCACGATCCGCACGTCGAGGAGCCCGTCCGCGAGGTCGCGCCGGTGCCCGGGGGTCGGGCCCATGCGCTGGTAGATGTTGTTTCCCGCGAACAGCAGCCACAGCGAACGGCGCCGCCCCTCGAACTCGGCCTCAAGCCGGTGCCCCCGACGCAGCGTCTCCAGCGCCGCGAGGACTCCGGCCGGCCAGCCGCCGACGCGGGGCGCCCAGCGCTCCCGCACCCGCACGAGGTCCGGGTAGACACCGAGGCTGAACGTGTTGAGGAAGTAGCCGTGGTCCGCGCCGTCCGGTCCCGGGGTGAAGCGACCGAGGTCCACCCGTACGGCCTCGCCCTCCGCGAGGGCCCGGCAGGTGTCGTGCACGGACTCGATGCCGAGGTCGTAGGCGAAGTGGTTGAGCGTGCCGCCGGGGAAGACCGCGAGCGGCACGCCGTGCCGCATCGCGGTCACCGCCGCCCGGTTGACGGTCCCGTCGCCGCCGACCACGCCGAGGGCGGTGCAGCGCCCGGCGGCCTTCTCCAGCTCGTCCGTCACCTCGCCCGGCTCGCAGTGGACGATCTCCGCGTGCGGCAGCGCGTCCGCCACCAGCGTCGCCAGCTCGGAGGTGCCCGAGGAGCGGTTCACCACCACGACCACGCCCTCGCCGCCGGGCAGCTTCGGCGCCTCGGCGAACGGCCGGCCCGGCGCGGGCATCTGGGCGCGGGTGGGGACGATCCCGCGGACCGCGAGCGCCGCGCCGACGCCCAGCGCCGCGCCCGCCAGCACGTCGCTCGGGTAGTGCACCCCCGTGTACACGCGGGAGAAGGCCACCGACGCGGCCACGGGCGCGACGACCGCGCCCCACCCGGTCGACTCCAGCGCGACCCCGGCGGCGAAGGCCGCGGCCGAGGCCGCGTGGCCCGAGGGGAACGAGGTCGTCACGGGCTGCCGCTTGAGCTGCCGCACCATCGGCACCGCGTCGAGCACCGGGCGGTCCCGCCGTGCCGCGTGCTTGACCACGGTGTTGACCGTGCCGGAGGCCAGCGCCAGCGAGGCGAGACCCCGTGCCGCGGCCCGGCGCGAGCGCGCCCCCCGCCCCAGTACCGCTATCCCGGCGGCCGCCCCGACCCACAGCAGGCCGTGGTTGGCCGCCCGGCTCAGTCGCGGCAGTACCGGCTCCGCGCCCGGCCAGTTCCGGGTGGCGGCGAACCGGAAGACCTGCTTGTCCGCGCGGGAGAGCAGGTCGGCGATCCCCTTGTTGTCTGCCATGGGCATCCGCATACCCCGTCCGACGTGCGCCATCCGGGCCTGCCGGGCGGGGTGTGCGGCCCGGGTCCGCGGCGGCGCACGGGTCCGGCCGGCGCGGTGGGAGCCGTGAGCGGCCCCCGCGCCCGTGCGACCTCGCCCCCGGACGACCGGGGCCCGCCCCGGATCCGTCCCGTACGGCCCCGGACGGCCCCGGATCCGTCCCGTACGGCCCCGGACGGCCCCGTATGCGGGCGGGTGCCGCGTGCACGGTGCGGTCGCGGTGGGTAGCAGGGGTGCGGGGCGGAACCCGGTGGGGCGACTGAGGGGGCACGTAGTATCAAATCTCTATATAAAGGGCATATGACTTCATCTGTCGGGATCACGGCAGGCGGTCACGGACCCGGCGCGCGAGGTGGAGAGCTGCGGCGCACGGTCCGCGAGGACCGCGGCCCCGTCCGGTTCGGTCCGTCGGCGCCCGACTCGGGGCTGCCCGCCCTCGCGGAGCTGGTCGCCGCGTGCGCGGCGGCGTCCGGCAGCCCCGATCCCGAGCCCCCCGGCGGCGGCCCCGCCCTGCGCGACGCCGCCTCCGACTACTGGTCGCGCCGCGGCATGCGCACGGTCCCGGGCCAGGTCGTCGCGGCCCCGGGCGCCCCGCCGCTGCTGTTCGCCCTGCTCAGCGCCATCGAGGGCGATGTGCTGCTGCCCCGCCCCTCGCCGGCCTGGTGGGCCCCGCAGATCCGGCTGCTCGGCCGGCCCGCCTACCACGTGCCCACCCCCGCCGAGTGCGGCGGCGTGCCCGACCCGTACGCCCTGCTGGAGACCGTCCGCAGGGTTCGCGCCGAGGGCGGGCGCCCCCGCGTCCTGCTGCTGTGCCCGGCGGACGACCCGACCGGCACGGTCGCCCCGCCCGACGCCTTGCACGCCGCGTGCGAGGCGGCCGTCGGCGAGGGCCTGCACCTCGTCAGCGACGAGACCTGGCGCGACACCCTGCACAGCCCCGAGACCGTCCTGTTGAGCCCGGCCGAGATGTGGCCCGCCGACACCACCGTGATCAGCGACGCCGTCGGGTCGCTCACGCCCGCCGCGTGGCCCGCGGCCGTGGCCCGCTTCCCGCACACCGTGCGTGGTCTCGCCCGCCGCGCCACCACCATCGACATCCTGACCGCGCTCGGCGCGCTCGTCCCGACGCCCGTCGCGGCCGCCGCGGCCCACGCGCTGACCGAGCCCGACGCCGTAGGCGTCCGGGCCCGGGCCACCGCG
>NZ_JAKGCV010000125.1 GCF_021556455.1 Streptomyces fuscigenes
CGCCGAGCCCGGCGCGGACCGCAGCGCCCTGGCCACCGCCTCGTCCGCGTCCAGCGCCCGCCCCCGCTCCACGCACCGCGCGTACCGGACGGGGCCCAGGGCCGCCACGGCCCGCTCCTCGCACAGCGCCTGCGGGGCCCCGAAATGGCGCGAGCCGAACAGCGGCGGGCCCACCGCGTCCCACACCCGCAGCGCGGCGCCGTGCAGCACCGCGGCCTCCTGCGCGGCGTCCTCGCTCGCGGTCACGAGCGCCGTCAGCTCCAGGGCGAGGACCAGCCCCACCAGGTCGTGGAAGGTGTGACTGGTGGTCAGGCACTCGCCGAGCAGCTCCCGCGCGCCCGCGTACCGGCCCTCCCGCCACCGCGCGTAGGCGAGGACGTAGAGGGCGTACGAGCGCGCCCACCGCTCGCCGCTGTCCTCGCACACCTCGCGCAGCCGCTCGCACTCGCCGACCGCCCGGTCCACGTCCCCCTGGAAGGCCAGCGCCATGGCCAGCTCCGCGCGCCCCATCAGGACGTTGCTGTTCAGCTCGCCGAGTTCGCGGTACACCGCCAGGGCGGCGCCCAGCAGGTCCTGAGCGTGCGGCAGGTCGTCCGTCAGCAGGGCCACGCACCCGAGCCGGTGCACCGCGTACGCGTACGCCAGCCGGTCGCCCGTGCGCAGCGCCTCCTCGCGGCACTCGTACAGCGCGCGCAGCGCGACCGCCGTGTCGCCCTGGAGCACGGAGACGTACCCCTGCACCCACAGCGCCTTCAGCCGGGTCCCGTCGCGCCCGCCCGGCTCCCGGGACACCGCGCGGTCCAGCCAGTACCGCCCCTCGGCGAGCCGGCCGCAGCCCGCCCAGTAGAACCACAGGGACCCGGCGAGGTGCTGGCCGACGTGCGCGTCGGCGGGGGAGCTCAGGCACCGGTCGAGTGCCGCCCGCAGGTTCGGCATCGCGCTCTCCGCCCCGGCGGCGATCTCCGCCTGGCGCGGCCCGTACCAGTCGAGTTCGTACCAGGTGGCGAGCCCCACGTACCAGTCGCGGTGCAGCCCGCGCAGCCGCTCGGCGTCGCCCACCTCCTCCAGCCACTCGGCGCCGTACGCCCGCACCGTCTCCAGCATCCGGTAGCGGCTGCCCGCCGGGGTGTCCTCCCGGACCAGCAGCGACTGGTCGATGAGCGAGCCCAGGACGTCGAGGACCTGGTCGGCGGGCAGGTCGGGCCCGCCGCAGACGTATTCGGCCGCGTCCAGGTCGAAGGGCCCGGGGAAGACCGACAGGCGCGCCCACAGCAGCCGCTCGCGCGAGGTGCACAGCTCGTGGCTCCAGCCCACGGCCGTGCGCAGCGTCTGGTGGCGGGGCAGCGCCCCGCGGGCGCCGGCCGTCAGCAGCCGGAAGCGGTCGTCGAGCCGGTCGACGATCTGGTCGGGCGTCAGCACGGGCAGGCGGCCCGCGGCCAGTTCGAGCGCCAGCGGGATGCCGTCGAGGCGCGCGCACAGCTCGGCGACGGCGGCGCGCTCGGCCCCCTCGGGCGCGAACCCCGGCAGCCTGGCGGCCCCGCGCACCAGGAACAGCGCCTCCGCCTCCGCCCGCGGCAGCGGGGCGAGCGCCAGGATGTGCTCGCCCTCGACGCCCAGCGGCCTGCGGGCGGTCACGAGGACCCGCAGGCCGGGCGCCCGGCGCAGCAGGTCGGTGACGGCCTCGGCGCACGCCTCGACCAGGTGCTCGGCGCCGTCGAGGACCAGCAGCACCCGGCGGCCCGCCAGCTGCTCCGCGAGGACCTCCCGCGGCGTGCGCGGGCTCTGGTCCGTCAGCCGCAGCGCCTCCACGAGCGTGTGGTCGAGCAGCGCGGGATCCCGCAGCGGCGCGAGGTCGGCCAGCCGGACCCCGTCGCAGTAGCGTTTCTGCCCGGGACCGGACTCCGCCACCGCCGCCGCGGCCCGCAGCGCGAACCGGGTCTTCCCGACGCCGCCGACACCCACCACCGTGACCAGCCGGTCCCGGCCCGCCTCCAGCCGCTCCACCAGCCCGGCCAGCGCGGCGTCGCGGCCGACGAACGACGAGAGCTCCGCGGGCAGCCCGCGGCAGGGCTCCTCGGGGCGGTCGGGGACGGGGACTCCACCGGATGTGCCACGCATGGGAAACAGAGCGTAGCGAAGCGATGCCTTTCCGTACAATCGCCCTTGACAACCGCCGTCCGCCCGCCCGTAATCCGGTTCGGGGCGCGGGCGGCGGCGCGATAGGGTCGGAGGACGACTCTTCGGACCCCGTCGGGTGTCCGTGACCAAGCAGGAAGCGGTGCGGTGTGACCGGTGGAGAGGTGGCCGGGATCCTGGTGGCCGTGTTCTGGGCAATCCTCGTGTCGTTCCTCGCCGTGGTGCTGGTGAGGCTCGCGCAGACGCTCAAGGCGACCACCAAGCTCGTGGCGGACGTGACGGAACAGGCGGTGCCGCTGCTCGCGGACGCCTCCGCGACGGTGCGCACGGCGCAGACGCAGCTGGAGCGCGTCGACTCCATCGCGTCCGACGTCCAGGAAGTCACCTCCAACGCGTCCGCGCTCTCCTCGACGGTGGCCTCCACCTTCGGCGGGCCGCTGGTGAAGGTCGCCGCGTTCGGCTACGGCGTACGCCAGGCGATGTCCCGCCGCGGCGCCGAATCCGCACCGCGGCAGGAGCGCCGGGGCGAGCGCGGCAGTGTCGTCGTCGGGCGCACGGTGCCCGCCGCACGCCGCAGGAACAAGAAGGGCTGACGCAGCGATGTTCCGCCGTACGTTCTGGTTCACCGCGGGCGCAGCGGCCGGCGTGTGGGCCACGGCCAAGGTCAACCAGAAGATCAAGCAGCTCACCCCCGAGAGCCTCGCGGCGCAGGCGGCCAACCGGGCCGTCGAGGCCGGCCACCGGATCAAGGACTTCGCGGCCGACGTCAGGACCGGCATGGTCCGGCGCGAGGCCGAACTCGGTGAGGCGCTCGGCATCGAGGCGGAGCCCGCGCGCGGCCTCCCGCCCGCCGGGCCCCGGCAGGTCCGCGCGGTCGAGGCGGGCCCCGCGCGCGGCGCGCCCCGCAGCGGCCGGGGCCCCGCCCCCCGGGGCCGAGGCCCCCACCCCTTCAACGAACACAACCGGAATGAGGACCACTGATGGAGTCGGCAGAAATTCGCCGCCGCTGGCTGAGCTTCTTCGAGGAGCGCGGGCACACCGTCGTCCCTTCGGCGTCGCTCATCGCGGACGATCCGACTCTGCTGCTGGTCCCGGCCGGCATGGTGCCCTTCAAGCCGTACTTCCTCGGTGAGGTCAGGCCGCCCTTCGAGCGTGCCACCAGCGTGCAGAAGTGCGTGCGCACCCCGGACATCGAAGAGGTCGGCAAGACCACCCGGCACGGCACGTTCTTCCAGATGTGCGGCAACTTCTCCTTCGGCGACTACTTCAAGGAAGGCGCCGCCAAGCTGGCCTGGGAGCTGCTCACCACGTCGCAGGACGACGGCGGTTACGGGCTCGACCCCGACCGGCTGTGGGTCACCGTGTACCAGGACGACGACGAGGCCGAGCGCATCTGGCGCGACGTCGTGGGCTTCCCCGCCGAGCGCATCCAGCGTCTGGGCAAGAAGGACAACTTCTGGTCCATGGGCGTGCCCGGGCCCTGCGGCCCGTCTTCGGAGATCTTCTACGACCGCGGCCCCGAGCTCGGCGCCGAGGGCGGACCCGCCGTCAACGACGAGCGCTACGTGGAGATCTGGAACCTGGTCTTCATGCAGTACGTCCGCGGCGAGGGCAGCGGCAAGGAGGACTTCGAGATCCTCGGCGACCTGCCGCAGCAGAACATCGACACCGGCCTCGGCCTCGAACGCCTCGCGATGATCCTGCAGGGCGTGCAGAACATGTACGAGATCGACACCTCGATGGCCGTCATCGAGAAGGCCACCGAGCTGACGGGCGTGCGCTACGGCGCCGACCACACCTCGGACGTCTCCCTGCGTGTCGTCACCGACCACATGCGCACGTCCGTGATGCTCATCGGCGACGGCGTCAGCCCCGGCAACGAGGGCCGCGGCTACGTCCTGCGCCGCATCATGCGCCGCGCCATCCGCAACATGCGCATGCTCGGCGCCACGGGCCCGGTCGTCGCCGAACTCGTCGACACCGTCATCCGGATGATGGGCCAGCAGTACCCGGAGCTGGAGACCGACCGCAAGCGCATCGAGACGGTCGCCCTCGCCGAAGAGGCCGCGTTCCTCAAGACGCTCAGGGCCGGCACCAACATCCTCGACACCGCCGTCACCGACACCAAGGCCGCCGGCGCCTCGGTGCTCTCCGGCGACAAGGCGTTCCTGCTCCACGACACCTGGGGCTTCCCGATCGACCTCACCCTGGAGATGGCCGCCGAACAGGGGCTGTCCGTGGACGAGACGGGCTTCCGCCGCCTGATGAAGGAGCAGCGGGAGCGCGCCAAGGCCGACGCCGCCGCGAAGAAGTCCGGGCACGCCGACCTGTCCGCCTACCGTGAGGTCGCCGACTCCCACGGCGCCACGGAGTTCACCGGCTACGGCCTGACCGAGAGCGAGTCGACCGTCGTCGGGCTGCTCGTGGACGGCGTCTCCTCGCCGGCCGCCTCCGAGGGCGACGAGGTCGAGATCGTGCTCGACCGCACCCCGTTCTACGCCGAGGGCGGCGGCCAGCTCGCCGACCAGGGCCGCATCCGGCTCGACACCGGGGCCGTGGTCCAGGTGCGCGACGTGCAGCAGCCCGTGCCCGGCGTGTACGTGCACAAGGGCAGTGTGCAGGTCGGCGAGGTGACGGTGGGCGCCCCGGCCTTCGCCGCCATCGACACCCACCGGCGCCGCGCCATCGCCCGCGCCCACAGCGCCACGCACCTCACCCACCAGGCCCTGCGCGACGCGCTCGGCCCGACGGCCGCGCAGGCCGGCTCGGAGAACAGCCCCGGCCGCTTCCGCTTCGACTTCGGTTCGCCCGCCGCCGTGCCCGGCACGGTCCTCACCGACGTCGAGCAGAAGATCAACGAGGTGCTCGCCCGGGACCTGGACGTCCGGGCCGAGGTCATGGGCATCGACGAGGCCAAGAAGCAGGGCGCCATCGCCGAGTTCGGCGAGAAGTACGGCGAGCGCGTGCGCGTCGTGACGATCGGCGACTACTCCAAGGAGCTGTGCGGCGGCACGCACGTGCACAACACCGCCCAGCTCGGCCTGGTCAAGCTGCTGGGCGAGTCGTCCATCGGCTCCGGCGTGCGCCGCATCGAGGCCCTCGTCGGCGTCGACGCGTACAGCTTCCTCGCCAAGGAGCACACCGTCGTCGCCCAGCTCCAGGAGCTGATCAAGGGCGCCCGTCCCGACGAGCTGCCCGAGCGCGTCTCCGGCATGCTCGCCAAGCTCAAGGACGCCGAGAAGGAGATCGACCGCTTCCGGGCGGAGAAGGTCCTCGCCGCGGCCGGCTCCCTCGCCGACGGCGCCAAGGACGTGGGCGGCACCGCCCTCGTCACCGGGCAGGTCCCCGACGGCACGTCCGCCGACGACCTGCGCAGGCTCGTCCTCGACGTGCGCGGCCGCATCCCCGCGTCCCGCCCGGCCGTCGTCGCTCTGTTCACGACGGCGAACGGCCGCCCGCTGACGGTCATCGCCACCAACGAGTCCGCCCGCGGACGGGGCCTGAAGGCCGGCGACCTGGTCCGTACGGCCGCCAAGACCCTCGGCGGCGGTGGCGGCGGCAAGCCGGACGTCGCCCAGGGCGGGGGACAGGACGCGGACGCCGTCGGCGAGGCCATGGCCGCCGTCGAGCGCCTGGTCGCCGAGGTCTCGTGAGGCGCGGACGCCGTCTCGCGATCGACGTGGGGGACGCCCGGATCGGGGTCGCGTCCTGCGACCCCGACGGGATCCTCGCGACGCCGGTGGAGACCGTGCCGGGACGCGACGTCCCGGCCGCCCACCGGCGGCTGCGGGCGCTCGTCGAGGAGTACGAACCGCTGGAGGTCCTGGTCGGGCTGCCGCGCTCGCTGGGCGGCGGCGAGGGCCCCGCCGCGGCCAAGGTGCGGGCCTTCGCCCGCGAGGTCGCGCGGGGCGTCGCCCCCGTACCGGTGCGCCTGGTCGACGAGCGGATGTCCACGGTCACGGCCGCCGGCGGCCTGCGGGCCTCCGGGGTGACGTCCCGCAAGGGCCGTTCCGTCATCGACCAGGCCGCCGCCGTCGTCATCCTGCAGAGCGCGCTGGAGACGGAGCGTGCCTCGGGCTCGGCCCCGGGCGAAGCCGTCAGGGCGGGGGGCTGATCGCGGTACGGTAACGTTCCGCGCGATGCGGCGGCGTTCGAACAGCCGCCGCACAAGAAAGAGGCGACGCGACCGCCGCGCTCCGCGCACTGCGGCTGCCCCTCGCGGCTTTTTGGGGATCGATGACCGACTATGGCCGGGGCTCCGGCTCCGAACCGTGGCACCCCGAGGATCCCCTGTACGGGGACCAGGGGTGGGGGCCGCAACAGGCCGGCGACGGCCGGCCGGCGCAGGACGGCGGGCAGGGGCAGCAGCAGTACGGCCGGCAGGCGGGCCCCCAGGAGCAGTACGGGGCCGCCCACGACCCGTACCAGCAGCAGTACCCGCAGCAGGGCTACGGCGAGGGCCAGTACCAGCAGCAGTACGCCCAGCAGTACCCGCAGCAGGGCTACCCCGAGCAGCAGTACGCCCAGCAGGGCTACCCCGAGCAGCAGCACGCCCAGCAGTACCAGCAGTACCAGCAGCAGCCGGCGCAGCCACCGGCGGCGTTCGGCCAGGACCAGGGCTACGGCCAGGGCTACGGGCAGCAGATACCGCAGCAGCATCCCCAGCAGGGCTACGCGCAGGATCCGCAGGGCTACGCCGGGCAGGGCCAGGACGCGTACCCGCAGGGGCAGCAGAACTACGACCCGCAGTACGGCGGCGGCTGGGACACCGGGCAGCAGCAGCCCGTCGTCGGCTACCAGCGGGGGCCCGGCGACGGCTACGGACCCGGCGACGGCTACGGGCAGGGCGGCGGGGACTACGGCCAGGTGCCCGGCGCGCCCCAGGACCCGGGGACGCAGGGCGGCCGGGGCGGGCCGGGGGCCGGCTCCGGGGCCGGGCCGGTCCCGGACGGGTCCCCGCAGGAGCGGGAGCCCGGGGTGCGGGGGCGCATCGGCGGACAGCGCGCGTACCGTCCGGACGGCACGCCGGCCGGCGGTGCCGGGCGCGGCGAGCCCGAGGAGACCGGCTGGGACGACGAGCACCCGGAGGAGACGCACCCGTTCTTCACGGGCGAGGACACCCCGCTGCCGGGCCGCGAACGCTCCCGGCGCACGGGGCGTTCCGACGGGCCGCGGGACGGGCGCCCGGGCGGAGGGGCCGCCGGGAACGCCGCCGACGCCTACGGCGACGATGACGATGACGACGATGACGATGACGACGACGAACGCGAGGGGCACGACGGCGACAGGGGCGGCGGCAAGAAGCGCAAGGGCCGCAGCGGCGCGGCCTGCCTGGTCGTCGCCGTGGTGCTCGTCGGCGGTGTCGGCGGCCTCGGGTACGTGGGCTACACCTTCTACCAGCACCGGTTCGGCCCGCCGCCGGACTACTCGGGCGCCGGCACCGTGACGGTGCAGGTCACGATCCCGGACGGGGCGAGCGGGTCGCAGATCGCGAGCCTGCTGATGAAGAGCGGCGTGGTCAAGAGCACCGCCGCGTTCGTCGTCGCGCAGGACCACAACCCCAAGGGCAACAGCATCCAGGCCGGCGTCTACACCCTCAAGAAGCAGATGTCGGGCGCGAGCGCCGTCGCGCTGATGCTGAGCCCGAACAGCCGCAACGCGCTGATCATCCCGGAGGGCACCCGCGACGCGGCGATCTACGCGCTGATCGACAAGAAGCTGAAGCTGAAGGCCGGCACGACCAAGGGCGTCGCCTTCGCGCAGGCGAAGAACCTCGGCATGCCCGGCTGGGCCGACGACTCGAAGAACATCAAGGACCCGCTCGAAGGCTTCCTGTTCCCGGCGAGCTACCCGGTCGCGGACAACTCGAAGCCCGAGGACGTCCTCAAGAAGATGGTCGCCCGCGCGAACGCCGAGTACGACAAGTACGGGCTGCAGGACAAGGCGAAGTCCCTCGGGCTCGACAACCCCTGGCAGCTGCTGACGGTCGCGAGCCTGGTGCAGGCCGAGGGCAAGACCCACGACGACTTCCGCAAGATGGCCGAGGTCGTCTACAACCGGCTCAAGACCACCAACCAGCAGACCAACCAGAAGCTCCAGTTCGACTCGACGTACAACTACCTCAAGGGCCAGAGCCACATCGACATCAGCGAGGCCGAGGTCAACAGCAACCACGACCCGTACAACACGTACACGAACCGGGGCCTGCCGCCCGGTCCCATCGGCAACCCCGGCGAGGAGGCGCTCGCCGCGGCGATCAACCCGACGCACGACGGGTGGCTCTACTTCGTCGCGACCGACGGCGACGAGAAGACCGAGTTCGCGAAGACGTTCACCGAGTTCGAGCAGCTCAAGCAGAAGTTCAACAACAAGCAGAGAGGCCTCGGCGGATGACCCCGCAGGACGCGCCCCAGCCCGAGCCGCACGCCGCCGCCGTCCTCGGCTCGCCGATCGGGCACTCCCTGTCGCCCGTGCTGCACCGCGCCGCCTACGCGGAGCTCGGCCTCACGGGCTGGAGCTACGAGAGCCACGAGGTGGACGAGGCGGCGCTGCCCGGTTTCTACCGGGAGGCGCTGAAGCGGGACGGGACACCCTGGGCCGGCTTCTCGCTGACCATGCCGCTGAAGCGGGCCGTGATCCCGCTGCTCGACGAGATCAGCGCCACGGCCGGCTCGGTCGAGGCGGTCAACACCGTGACCTTCAGCCCCGACGGATCCGCCCGGGGCGACAACACCGACATCCCCGGCATGGTGGCCGCGCTGGCGGAACGCGGCGTGGAAACCGTCGAGTCGGCGGCCGTGCTCGGTGCCGGGGCCACCGCCTCGTCCGCTCTCGCCGCGCTGAGCCAGGTGTGCACCGGCCCGGTCACGGCCTACGTGCGCAGCGACGCCCGCGCGGCCGAGATGCGGGGCTGGGGCGAGCGGCTGGGCGTCGACGTGCGCACGGCGCCGTGGGGCGAGGCGGCCGCCGCGTTCGACGCGCGGCTGGTGGTCTCGACCACGCCCGCGGGCGCGGCGGACGAGCTGGCCGAGCGGCTGCCCGAGCGGCCCGGCACGCTGTTCGACGTCCTCTACGACCCCTGGCCCACCCGGCTCGCCGCGGCCTGGTCGGCCCGGGCCGGACAGGTGGTCTCGGGCCTCGACCTGCTCGTGCACCAGGCCGTCATCCAGGTGAACCTGATGACGGGGCTGCCCGAGTCGCCGCTCGCGGCGATGCGCGCGGCGGGCGAGCGGGCGCTGGCGGCACGCCGGGCGTAGCGGTCGCGGCCCTCGGCGGACGGTTACAGCCACCGCGGACGGGGGCGCCTCCGGCGGACGGGGGGAGCGGCCCCGTAGGTCACACGCGCCCCGCCTGCCGCAGAAGCCCCGCCCGTCGCAGAAGCCCCGCCCGTCGCACCCGCCCCGGCGGCCGCCGCCCGGGGCGGGCATCTCCTCCGACGAGCGTCCCTTCCGACCGTCGGACGAGTGGTCCGTCCTGTGGACCGGCGGCCGGGCCGCTTCCCCGCTCGTGGGAGGATCGAGGCACGGCGGGCCGGGCCCCACGCCCGGTCGGGCCGCAGCAGTTCCCAGGCGCGGACATGAGGAGCACCGTTGAGCAGGTTGCGCTGGCTGACGGCGGGGGAGTCGCACGGCCCCGCACTCGTCGCGACGCTGGAGGGTCTTCCCGCCGGTGTCCCGATCACGACGGACGACGTCGCGGACCACCTGGCCCGCAGGCGCCTCGGCTACGGACGCGGCGCGCGCATGAAGTTCGAGCGCGACGAGGTCACCTTCCTCGGCGGCGTCCGGCACGGCCTGACGATGGGCTCGCCGGTCGCGGTCATGGTCGGCAACACCGAGTGGCCCAAGTGGGAGCAGGTCATGGCGGCCGACCCGGTCGACCCCGCCGTTCTCGCCGAGCAGGCGCGCAACGCCCCGCTGACCCGCCCGAGGCCCGGCCACGCCGACCTCGCCGGCATGCAGAAGTACGGCCTGGACGAGGCGCGGCCGATCCTGGAGCGCGCGAGCGCCCGCGAGACCGCCGCGCGCGTCGCCCTCGGCGCCGTCGCCCGCTCCTACCTCAAGGAGACGGCCGGCATCGAGATCGTCTCCCACGTGGTCGAGCTCGCCTCGGCGAGGGCGCCCCGCGGCGTCCTGCCGAAGCCCACGGACGTGGAGCGGCTCGACGCCGACCCGGTGCGCTGCCTCGACGCCGACGCCAGCAAGGCGATGGTCGCGGAGATCGACCAGGCCCACAAGGACGGCGACACCCTCGGCGGCGTCGTCGAGGTCCTCGCCTACGGCGTCCCGGTCGGCCTCGGCTCGCACGTCCACGCCGACCGCAAGCTCGACGCCCGCCTCGCCGGCGCCCTGATGAGCATCCAGGCCATCAAGGGCGTGGAACTCGGCGACGGCTTCGAGCTCGCCCGCGTGCCCGGTTCGCAGGCCCACGACGAGATCCTGGTGACCGACGAGGGCATCCGGCGCGCCTCCGGCCGCTCGGGCGGCACCGAGGGCGGCCTCAGCACCGGCGAACTGCTGCGGGTGCGCGCCGCGATGAAGCCCATCGCGACCGTGCCGCGCGCGCTGTCCACCGTCGACGTCGCCACCGGCGAGCCCGCCAAGGCCCACCACCAGCGCTCCGACGTGTGCGCCGTGCCCGCCGCGGGCATCGTCGCCGAGGCCATGGTCGCCCTCGTCCTCGCGGACGCGGTCGCGGAGAAGTTCGGCGGCGACAACGTGGCCGAGACCCGGCGCAACGTCGCGTCGTACCTCGAGCACCTGGCGATCCGGTGACCGCGCCGCTGGTCGTGCTCGTCGGCCCCATGGGGGTCGGCAAGTCGACCGTGGGAGAGCTGCTCGCGCAGCGCCTCGGCACGTCGTTCCGCGACACCGACGCGGACATCGTCGCGTCCGAGGGCAAGGAGATCTCCGACATCTTCCTGGACGACGGCGAACCGCGCTTCCGCGAGCTGGAGCGCGCCGCCGTCGCGACGGCCCTCGCCGGGCACGAAGGGGTGCTGGCCCTCGGCGGCGGCGCCGTGCTCGACGCGGGCACGCGCGGGCTGCTCGCCGGCCTGCCGGTCGTCTACCTCTCGATGGAGGTCGCCGAGGCCGTGCGCCGCACGGGTCTCAGCGTGGCCCGCCCGCTGCTCACGGTCGTCAACCCGCGCCAGCAGTGGAAGCAGCTCATGGACGAGCGGCGCCACCTGTACACGGAGGTCGCCCGGGTGGTCGTCGCCACCGACGAGCGCGCCCCCGAGGACGTCGTGGACGCCGTACTGGACGCACTGGAACTGAGGAAGGCATGACGGAGCAGACAGCGGCGCAGCCGGTCACGCGCATCCAGGTCGCCGGCACGGCCGGCACCGACCCCTACGAGGTGCTGGTCGGCCACCAGCTCCTGGGCGAGCTGCCCTCGCTCGTCGGCCGCGCCAAGCGCGTCGCCGTGATCCACCCCGAGGCCCTGGCCGAGACGGGCGAGGCGCTGCGCGCCGACCTCGCCGACCAGGGCTACGAGGCCATCGCGGTGCAGGTGCCGAACGCGGAGGAGGCGAAGACCGCGGAGGTCGCGGCGTACTGCTGGAAGGCGCTCGGGCAGAGCGGCTTCACCCGCTCCGACGTGATCGTCGGGGTCGGCGGCGGCGCCACCACGGACCTCGCCGGCTTCGTCGCGGCCAGCTGGCTGCGCGGGGTGCGCTGGATCGCCGTCCCGACGACGGTCCTCGGCATGGTCGACGCCGCCGTCGGCGGCAAGACCGGCATCAACACCGCCGAGGGCAAGAACCTGGTGGGCGCCTTCCACCCGCCGGCGGGGGTGCTGTGCGACCTCGCCGCGCTGGAGTCCCTGGGCACCCACGACTACGTCAGCGGCATGGCCGAGATCATCAAGGCCGGCTTCATCGCCGACCCCGTCATCCTCGAACTGGTCGAGTCCGACCCGGAGGGCGCGCGCAGCCCGCGCGGACCGCACACGGCCGAGCTGATCGAGCGCTCGATCCGGGTGAAGGCCGAGGTCGTCTCCAGCGACCTCAAGGAGTCGGGCCTGCGGGAGATCCTCAACTACGGCCACACACTGGCCCACGCCATCGAGAAGAACGAGCGGTACAAGTGGCGCCACGGCGCGGCCGTCTCCGTCGGTATGGTCTTCGCCGCGGAACTCGGCCGGGTCGCGGGCCGGCTCGACGACGCGACGGCCGACCGGCACAAGGCGGTCCTCGGCTCGGTCGGCCTCCCGCTGACCTACCGGGGCGACCAGTGGCCCAAGCTCCTGGAGACCATGAAGCTCGACAAGAAGTCGCGCGGCGACCTGCTGCGCTTCATCGTGCTCGACGGACTCGGCAAGCCGACGATCCTCGAAGGCCCCGACCCGGCCTTCCTGGTCGCCGCCTACGGGGAGGTCTCGGCGTGAGCCGCCGCGTGCTCGTCCTCAACGGCCCGAACCTCGGCCGGCTCGGCTCCCGGGAGCCGGACGTGTACGGCTCCACCTCGTACAAGGGCCTGGTCGAGTCCTGCGAGGAGACCGGGCGGGAGCTGGGGCTCGACGTCGAGGTCCGCGAGACCAACGACGAGGGCGAGATGATCCGCTGGCTGCACGAGGCGGCCGACGGCGAGCTGCCCGTCGTCGTCAACCCCGGCGCGTTCACGCACTACTCGTACGGCATGCGGGACGCCATGGCGCAGCGCACCGCCCCGCTCATCGAGGTGCACATCTCCAACCCGCACGCCCGCGAGGAGTTCCGGCACAACTCCGTCGTCGCGTCGGTCGCCAGCGGGACGATCGCGGGCTTCGGCATCGGTTCCTACCGCCTCGCCCTGCGGGCGCTCGTCGAGGAACTGACGGGCTGACAGCCGTTCCCGGCCCGGACGCCGGGGGCGGTACCGTTCAGGAGGCAACACGCCGGTCGCACGAGACGGAGTGGCAGGAGATGCAGCACAGGATGGGTGCGTCCGAGGACGACTGGCACCTCCCGGTCTGGGCGCCGCCCTCCGCGCCGGCGCCCGGCGGGGCGCCGGACCCGGCCGCCGGACCGGCCGAGGGGGACGTGCCGTCCGAGGACGACGACGGGTACCGCCTCCAGGACCCCCCGGCCCCCGCCGCCGCGCCGGGGCG
>NZ_JAKGCV010000126.1 GCF_021556455.1 Streptomyces fuscigenes
CCGCAGCCGCTCCGGATCGGCCGCGCCCGGCGGCATCGGGCGGGCCCCGCCCGTCGCCGGGCCGCTCACGACGCGTGCGCCGCGAGATGCGCGGCGGTGGCCGGATCGGCCGGCAGGAACGCCTCGATCGCGAGCTCCGCCACGGTGATGTCCGTCGGCGTGTTGAACGTGGAGATGGACGACACGAACGACAGCAGCCGCCCGTCGTGCTCGATCACGAGCGGCAGCGCGAAGCCCGCCGCCGCGCCCGTGCCGGCCGCCGGGTCGTCCCGGGAGAGCGCCACGGGATAGGCGGCGACCTCGTCGTACAGGGCCCGCAGCGCGGGGGAGCGGGTCAGCGCCAGCTGGCGCTCCAGCTGCTCCAGGAGGTGGCCCCGCCACTGCGGGAGGTTGCGGATGCGCGGCGCCAGCCCGCCCGGGTGCAGCGCGAGGCGCATCGTGTTCACCGGCGGCACGAGCAACTCGGGCTCCACGCCCTGCGCCAGGAGGGTGATGCCCCGGTTGGCCGCCACCATCGTGTACGTGCCGTCCACGACCACGGCGGGGTAGGGCTCGTAGGCGCTCAGCAGCCGGCCGAGGCCCTCGCGCAGCGCGCCGAGCGCGGGGTCGTCCAGCGTCCTCTCGGTGTAGCGCGGGGCGTAACCCGCCGCGAGCAGCAGGGCGTTGCGCTCGCGCACCGGCACGTCCAGGTGCTCCGCGAGCCGCAGCACCATCTCCTCGCTGGGCCGGGCCCTGCCGGTCTCCACGAAGCTGATGTGCCGGGCCGACGACCGCGCACGCAGCGCCAGCTCCAGCTGGCTCACCCGGCGCCGGCGCCGCCAGTCGCGCAGCAGCGTCCCGACACCGGGGCCGCGCACGGGCTGGGGTGTGCGCGCGGTCCCGCCTGCGCTGCCCGCGGCCGCCGCACCGCCCGTCTGCTCCCGTCCCCGCGCCGGCGGCACGGCGGGTCGCCGCTGCCGCGCGGCGCCGCCGCGGGTCGCCGCGCCGGTCACTCGGCCGCGTGGCCGGCGGCCGCCGCCTCGACCCGGCGGGCCAGCTCCAGGTCCTTCTCCGTGATGCCGCCGTCCGCGTCGTGGGTGTTCACGTTCAGCGAGACGGTGTTGTAGCCGAGGGTGAGCTGCGAGTGGTGGTTCAGCTCCTCCTGGATCTGCGCGACGTGCACGACCATCGCGGTGGCCGCGAAGTGCGAGGCGAGCCGGTACGAACGGGTGATGCCGTCCTCGGCAAGAGACCAGCCGGGCAGCTCCCGCAGCCGCTCCCGCACGGTGTCGCGTGCCAGTGCCTCCGCCGCCATGGCGGTCTCCCTTCGTCCGCGGTCGGGCCGCCGCCGCCCAGCCTACGCGCCGGGCACGCGGCGGGCCCGTCCTGGCGGCGCGGGGCGCCCCGGGACAGGCCCGTACGGTGGTGAGGCCCGGCGCGGCGGACCCGCGACGGTGCTCAGCGCACCTCGGCGGGGTGGCCGCCCAGGCGGCGGTCCTCGTCCAGCGCCGCGAAGGCGGCCAGGTCGTCGTCGTCCAGCTCGAAGCCGAAGACCTCGATGTTCTCCTTGATGCGCGAGGGCGTCGAGGACTTCGGGATGACCACGTTGCCCAGCTGGAGGTGCCAGCGCAGCACGACCTGCGCGGGGGTGCGCCCGTGCTTGTGCGCGATGGCGCCGACCGTCGGGACCTCCAGCAGGCCCTTGCCCTGGCCCAGCGGCGACCAGGCCTCGGTCACGATGCCGCGGCTCGCGTGCACCGCACGCGCCTGTGCCTGCTGGAACTGCGGGTGCAGCTCGATCTGGTTGACCGCGGGCACCACGCTGGACTCGGCGGCCAGCACGTCCAGGTGCTCGGGCAGGAAGTTCGACACGCCGATGGAGCGGGCGCGCCCGTCCGCCAGGATCTTCTCGAACGCCTTGTACGTCTCCGCGTACAGGCCCCTCGACGGGGAGGGCCAGTGGATCAGGTAGAGGTCGACGTAGTCGAGGCCGAGGCGCTCGAGCGAGGCGTCGAACGCCCGCAGCGTCGAGTCGTGGCCCTGCTCGCTGTTGCGCAGCTTCGTGGTGACGAACAGCTCGTCACGGGGGAGGCCCGAGGACGCGATGGCCCTGCCCGTGCCCTTCTCGTTGGCGTACGCGGACGCCGTGTCGATGCTGCGGTAGCCCGCATCGAGGGCGGTGGCGACCGCGCCGACGACCTCGTCGTCCGGGATCTGCCAGACGCCGAAGCCGAGCTGCGGCATCTCGATGCCGTTGTTGAGTGTGAGGGAGGGGACCTTGCTGCTCACGCGGTGATGATCCTTTTCAGTCCGGAGTCTTGTCGTGCCCGTGCGGACGTGCGCACGGACCCGGGGCACACGTGTCCCGCGTTGCCCAACGATCACGCGCCGAAACGGAATTCCCGCTCGTGGCGGATGTGTCCGACCTCACCGGTACAGCGCCTCGACCTCGGCCGTGTAGGCGGCCTCGATCGCCTTCCTCTTCAATTTGAGGGAGGGCGTGAGCAGTCCGTGCTCCTCGCTGAACGGATGGGCCAGGATGCGGAACGTGCGGATCGACTCGGCCTGCGAGACCGCCGTGTTGGCGGCGACGACGGCGCGCCGGATCTCCGTCTCCAGGTCCGCGTCGCGCACCAGCGCCGTCGGCCCGAGCGCCGGCTTGCCCTGCACGGAGAGCCAGTGTTCGACGGAGTCCTGGTCGAGGGTCACCAGCGCCGCCACGTACGGTCTGTCGTTGCCCACGACGATGCACTGGCCCACCAGCGGGTGCGCCCGCACCCGCTCCTCCAGCGCGTTGGGGGAGACGCTCTTGCCGCCCGAGGTGACCAGGATCTCCTTCTTGCGCCCCGTGATGGTGAGGTAGCCGTCGTCGTCCAGCGAGCCGAGGTCGCCGGTGGCCAGCCAGCCGTCGTGCAGCGTCGCGTCGGTGTTCTTCTTGTCGCCGAGGTAGCCGGTGAAGACGTTGGGACCCTTCAGCCAGACCTCGCCGTCGTGCGCGATGTGCACGGTCATGCCGGGGATGGGGATGCCGACCGTGCCGTACCGGGTGCGCTCGGGCGGGTTGGCCGTGGCGGCCGCGGAGGTCTCCGTCAGGCCGTAGCCCTCGTACACCGTGACCCCGGCGCCCGCGAAGAACAGCCCGAGCCTGCGGTCCATCCCGGAGCCGCCGGACATGGCGTGCCGTACCCGGCCGCCCATCGCCGTGCGTATCTTGCCGTAGACGGCCTTGTCGAAGAACTGGTGCTGCAGCCGCAGCGCGGCGGACGGGCCCGGGCCGGTGCCGAACGCCTTGTGTTCCAGCGCCTCCGCGTACCGCACGGCCACGTCCACCGCCTTGTCGAACGGGCCGGTCTTCCCGTCCCGCTCCGCCTTGCGCCGCGCTGCCCCGTAGACCTTCTCGAAGATGTACGGCACCGCCAGGATGAACGAGGGGCGGAACGCGACGAGGTCCGGCAGCAGGGCGCTCGCCCGCATCTCGGGCTGGTGGCCCAGCTTCACCCCGCCGATCACCGCCGCGACCTCCACCATGCGGCCGAACACGTGGCTGAGCGGCAGGAACAGGAGCGTGGACGCCTGGTCGCCCGGCTTCGAGTGGAAGACGCGCTCGTAGCGCTCGACCATCGTCTGCGTCTCGTACAGGAAGCCGCCGTGGGTCAGGACGCAGCCCTTGGGGCGGCCGGTGGTGCCGGAGGTGTAGATGACGGTGGCGCACTCGTCCGGTGTGACGGCCCGGCGGTGCCGCTCGACGACGTCGTCGCCGATGTGCGCGCCCGCGGTGCGCAGGTGGTCCATCGCGCCCGCGTCGAGCTGCCACATCTGCTTGAGCTCGGGCAGCCGGTCGATGACCGAGCCGATGGTCATGGCGTGGTCCTCGTGCTCCACGAGGCAGGCGGTGGCCTCCGAGTCGTAGAGCATCCACAGCACCTGCTCCGCGGAGGAGGTGGGGTACATCGGGACCGACTGCGCGCCGATCGTCCACAGCGCGAAGTCGACGATGGTCCACTCGTAGCGGGTGCGGCACATGATGCCCACCCGGTCGCCGAAGCGCACCCCGTCGGCGAGCAGGCCCTTGGCGACGGCCACCACCTCGTCGCGGAACTCCGCCGAGGTGACGTCGCGCCAGGTCCCCGACTCGTCCTTGCGGCCGAGGGCGACATGGTCCGGATTGTCGCGGGCATGATCAAATACCACGTCGGCGAGGCCACCCGAGGTGGCGACCGGAACGAGGGGAGGAACGGTGAACTCGCGCAATGACTTGCTCCTTGTCGCGCTCCGCACAGCGCCGCGACGCTACCCCACCGCACAGGCCCAAAACGGGCTTCCGGACGGCCGGAACGGGCGAAACCGCCGCAGTTGAGCGGCCGAAAATCGCCCATTCCGGCAGCGCCCGGACAGACTTCCGACGGAAGGGTGGGAGCCGCGCGAGGGAATCTCCACCGAATCCGTACGCGTCGCTTACGACACCGCGGCGGCCTTCTCGCCCTCCCGCACGGTGGGCGCGGCGGTGTGTCCGGGAGTACGTACCCAGATCAGCACCGCCGCACCCGCGACCACCGCGAGCCCGCCGGCGATCATCATCGCGGTGTCGAGACCCGAGGCGAACGCCGCCCGCAGCGCGTGCCCGGGCACGCTCCCGCGCAGCGCCGCCGCGCCCCCGCCGGCGAGCGCCCGCGCGGCCGCGTCCGGGTCCGGCGCGGTGCCGTGCAGCGAGGACGCGATGCGCGACGTCACGACCGTGCCGAACACCGCGATGCCCAGCGCGTACCCGAGCTGGCGGAACGTGTTCAGCGCGCCGCCCGCCATGCCGGCCTCGTGCCGCGGGACGGACGCGAGCGCCGCCCCCGACAGCGCCGGCGACACCAGGCCCACACCGATCCCGGTGACCACCAGCCCGGCCGTCAGCGCCGGCCACGAGGATCCGGCCCCCAGCACCGCCTGCGCGAACTCGCCCGCGCCCACCAGCATCGTGCCGACACCGACCGGCACCCGGGCGGGCACACCGTGCAGCAGCCGCCCGCTGATCGCCGACACGAGGAACGAGGACGCCGCCAGCGGCAGCAGGGCCAGGCCGCCCGTGATCGGGCTCATGCCGAGCAGGGTCTGCAGCCACACCGACACGTACGCGAGGATCGTGAACGAGGAGGCGCTGAAGACCAGCGCCGTGCCCATCACGGTCACGAACGACGCCCGGCGGAACAGCGCCAGGTCCACCAGCGGCTGCGCCACCCGCCGCTCCACCAGCACGAACGCCGCCAGCGCGAGCACCGCGACCGCGGCCGTCACACCGGTCGCCGCCGAGAGCCAGCCGTCGCTGCCCGCCCGCACGCTGCCGTACGTCACCGACGCCGCGAACAGCGCGAAGCAGGCGGTGCCGGCCCAGTCCACCCGCCGGGTGCGGTCGCGGCCCGCCTCGCGCACCACCCGCAGCGTCAGCCAGATCGCCGCGACGCTCACCGGCAGGTTGATGAAGAAGATCCACCGCCAGCCGAGCCCTTGCGTCAGCACGCCCCCCAGCACCGGGCCGGCCGCCGCGGCCGCGCCGTTGACCGCGCCCCACACGCCGAGCGCCACGGACCTGTCCCTGCCCTGGTACGCGGCCGCGAGCAGCGACAGCGTCGTCGCGAACATCGCCGCGGCGCCGAGCCCCTGCACCGCGCGCAGCGCGATCAGCTCCGGCGCGCTCGTCGCGAGCCCGCAGCCCAGCGACGCGAGCGCGAACAGCACGGTGCCCGCCGCGTATATCCGGCGTCCGCCCAGCACGTCGGCCGCCGCGCCCGCCGCGAGCAGCAGGGCCGCGAGCACCAGCGCGTAGACGTCCATCACCCACTGCAGGTCGCTCAGCGACGCGCCCAGCCCGCCCGCCATCGCGGGCAGCGCGACGACGACGATCGACACGTCGACGAGCAGCATGAACGTGCCGAGGCAGACCGCGACCAGCGGCCCCCACTTCCCCATGAGAGTCCCTCCGAACCCGTGTTCCCGACGGTGGTTCCCGTCGGCCCTACGATCGGTGCCGGAGCGCGGATCGCCGGGGTTGCGGGCGCTCCGGCGCGGACATTCGACATCCGGGGGCCGCACGATGACGGAAAACCACACCTTCGACGAACTGGACTTCCAGCTCCTGCACGCCCTCCAGGTCGACGGACGCGCCTCCTTCAGCCGCCTCGCCCAGGTGCTGTGCGTCTCCGACCAGACGATCGCCCGCCGCTTCCGCCGGCTCAGCTCGGACATGCAGTTGCGGATCGTGGGCGTACGCGACGCCCAGCTCCTCGGCCACGACACGTGGATGCTCCGGCTGCGGGTGCGCCCCGACGGGGCCGACGCGGTGGCCCGGGCCCTGGCCCGCCGCGACGACACCAGCTGGATCGGCCTCACCTCGGCCGGCACCGAGATCGTCTGCTCGATCTCCTTCTCCCGCGCCGGGGACCACGAGGAGCTGGTGCTCGGCAGGCTGCCCCGCACGCCGAGCATCGCCGACATCCGCGCCCACCAGGTGCTGCACCGCTTCTTCGGCGGGCCGAGCGGATGGTTCGGGAAGGAGACGGCGCTGGAGGCCGAACGGGTGGCGGCGCTGACACCCGCGTGGGCCCGGTACGCCGGGGCGGCCCCGGCCCCGGCCCCGGCTGCGGTCCCGCGGCGCGAGGCGCCGGACGCGGCCGACGAGGCCGTCCTGCGGGCCCTCGAACGCGACGGCCGGGCGCCGCTCGCGGAACTGGCCAGGGTCGCGGGCGTCTCCGAGTCCGCCGCCCGCCGCAGACTGGAGCGGCTGCTGGGCTCCGGCAGCGTCTACATCGACGCGGAGTACTCGCCCGCCGCGATCGGCTTCACCACGCGCGCCCTGCTGTGGCTCGGCGTCGAGCCGCGCTCACTGGACGGCGTGGGGCGGGCCCTGTCCGCGCAGCCCGAGACCGCCGCCGTGTTCGCGACGACCGGTCCGAGCAACCTGGCCGTGGTGATCGTCTGCCGGGACGTCGCCGAGGTCTACCGCTACGTCAGCGGCGCGGTCGGGAGCCTGGACGGCGTCTCGTCCGTCGACGTCTCACCCGTGCTGCGCACCGTCAAGCAGCTCACGTACGACGACGGCGCGGAGCGCCGCCGCCCCGGCGCCTGAGCCGGCGACGGCGGCGCGGCGCCCGCCCGGGAAAGCGGCGCCGGGCCCTTCACCGCACCTCGGCCGCCCGGTGCAGCCGGTCCCCGCCCGTCAGGATCGCCTTGGCGAGCGCGTCCGCGGCGTCCCGCGCGGGCGAGGGCCGGGCGTCACCCGGCCGCAGCAGGACGAAGTCGACCCCGCCGAGCTCGGGCAGGCCGGCGCGCGCGGAGACCGGCGCGAGGCCCGGCGGGATCAGCCCGCGGGTGTGGGCCATCACGCCGAGTCCGGCCCGGGCCGCCGCGATCAGCCCGCTCAGGCTCGAACTCGTGCACGCGACGCGCCAGGCGCGCCCCGCCCCCTCCAGCGCCCCGAGGGCCCGCGCCCTGGTGATCCCGGGCGGCGGGTAGAGGATCAGCGGGACGGGACGCTCCGGGTCGACCCGCAGACGGGGCGCCCCGATCCAGCTCAGGGCCGAGCGCCAGACCAGGTCGCCGTGCGTGTCGCCCGTACGCCGCTTGGCCAGCACCAGGTCCAGGCGGCCGGCGGCCAGCTGCTGGTGCAGGATCCCCGAGAGCTCTACGGTCAGCTCCAGCTCCACCTCCGGGTGGTCCGCACGGAACGCCTCCAGGATCTCCGGGAGCCGGGTCAGCGCGAAGTCCTCGGAGACACCCACCCGAAGCCGCCCGCGCAGCCGCGTGCCCGTGAAGTACGCCGTGGCCCGCTCGTGCGCGGCCAGGATCGTCCCGGCGAAACCGAGCATGGCCTCGCCGTCCTCCGTCAGCTCCACGCTGTGCGTGTCCCGGGTGAACAGCGGCCGGCCCGTCGCGTCCTCCAGACGCCGCACGTGCTGGCTGACCGTCGACTGCCGCAGCCCGAGCCGGCGGGCCGCCTGGGTGAAACTGAGGGTCTGGGCGACGGTCAGGAACGTGCGCAGCTGAGCGGGGTCGTACACGCGGTCCAGGTTAGGGCCTTTCGTTTGGATCGGGTTGGACCATGGGGGTGCCCCCGGCCGGAGGTTGGGGGAGGGGTCCGGTGCCGTGGATCGCAAGGCGGAGGAGGGAGTCATGGCGGAGCCGTGGGGACCGACGACAACGCCGCGAGGTGCGGTGCCGAGGCACGCGAGCCCGACAAGATCCGAACGAGAGGCCCTGGACGGCTTCCCGGCCGGTCATCGCGAAGCGTGATGGCAGTCAGAGCGGTACACCGGATTCCCGATCATGGCCGCGGGGCGGATCATGGGGAGGCGCGAACTGTACCGAGAGTGGAGCACATGAACCGCCGCACGCTGAAGATGCCGTCCTGGCTGCCGATCGACCCGTACATCCTGGCGCTCGTGGGGACGGTGGCCCTGGCGGCGCTGCTCCCCGCCGCGGGCGGCGCGGCCGAGGTGGCGAACGGTTTCTCGACGGGCGCCGTCGCGCTCCTGTTCTTCCTCTACGGGGCGCGCCTTTCGACCCGCGAGGCGCTCGACGGCTTCAAGAACTGGCGGCTGCACCTGACGGTGCTGGCCTGCACGTTCGTCGCCTTTCCGCTGCTGGGCCTCGCCGCCCGCCTCCTCGTCCCGTTCCTGCTCACCCCGCAGCTCTACAACGGCCTGCTGTTCCTGTGCCTCGTGCCGTCGACGATCCAGTCCTCCATCGCCTTCACGTCCATCGCCCGCGGCAACGTCCCCGCCGCGATCGTCGCCGGGTCCTTCTCCAGCCTCGCCGGGATCGTCGTCACGCCGCTGCTCGCGGCCGGCCTGCTCGGCGGCGACTCGGTCGGCTTCTCCGCGCACTCGCTGGTGCAGATCCTCCTCCAGCTGCTCGCGCCGTTCGTCGCGGGACAACTGCTGCGCCGCTGGCTCGCCGGCTTCATGGCCCGGCACAAGACGCTGCTGAAGATCGTCGACCGCGGTTCGATCCTGCTCGTCGTCTACACCGCCTTCAGCGAGGGCATGGTGGCCGGCATCTGGCACCAGGTGACGGTCGTGCGGCTGCTGGAGCTGCTGGCCGTGGAGGCGGTCCTGCTCGCCGTGATGCTGACACTGACCTGGCAGGGGGCCCGCCGCCTCGGCTTCGGCCGCGACGACCGGATCGCGATCCAGTTCGCCGGCTCCAAGAAGAGCCTCACCTCGGGGCTGCCGATGGCGAGCGTCCTGTTCGGGCCGCAGGCGAGCCTCGCCGTGCTGCCGCTGATGCTCTTCCACCAGATGCAGCTGATGGTCTGCGCCGTGATCGCGAAGCGCCGCTCCCGCGACCCCCAGGCGCTCCGGTCCGAGCAGCAGCACTCCCTCCTGGTCGGCGGCTCCCCGGCCCGGGCCGCCGCGGCGGAGGACGCCCCGCACGTGTCCCGCTGAGCGGGCCCGGCGCGGGCGCCCGCCGGGCGCCGGGCGCACCCGGGCCCGCCGGGCACGCGCCGCACTGCGCGCCCGGCGGCCGTGCGTGATGATGGGAGGGGGCGGACAGCCCCTGGGCGCATGAGCACGGGAGGAACCATGGCCGGTCAGTTCGAGGCCACCGTCGACATCGACCGCCCGATCGAGGAGGTCTTCGCCTTCCTCGCGGACGGGGAGAACGATCCCAAGTTCAGTCCGCGCGTCATGGAGATGCAGCGGACGACACCGGGTGCCACGGGCGTGGGCACGGTGTACGCGAGCACCGTCAAGGACTCGGGCATGACGACGCACCGCGTCTTTCGCATCAGCGAGTTCGATCCGCCGCGGCGGATCCGCTGGACGGAGACGTCCAAGAACCTGGTGACCGCCCCCGAGGGCGGCTACGACCTGCAGCCCGCCGGGGACGGCACGACGCATCTGCGCCTCTTCAACAGCCTGGAGGGGCACGGCGTGGGCAAGCTCCTCACCGGGTTCGCGCTGAGCGCGGCCCGCAAGGACGCGGACGCCTTCGCGCACCGCATCAAGGACGCCGTCGAGACGTCCTGACCGTCCCCGTGCCCGCGCGGGCCGCGGCCGGCGCGCCGGGGCGCCCGGGTGTGCCGGGGGAGACGGGCCGCGGGGGCGGGAGCGGAGGCGCGGGAGAGGACGGACCGGCCCGGCCGGCGCAGGGGGCGCTCCCCGCCGGCCGGGCCTCATCCCGTGACGCGGGGCGCGTCACACCCCGGTGTGCAGGGCGATCCGTTCATCGCCCGCGTACACGTTCATGGAGGGGCCGCGCAGGAACCCCACGAGCGTCAGACCGGCCTCCGCCGCCAGGTCCACGGCGAGCGACGACGGCGCCGACACCGCCGCGAGCACCGGGATGCCCGCCATGACGGCCTTCTGCGCCAGCTCGAACGACGCACGGCCCGACACCAGCAGGATCGCCCGGGACAGCGGCAGCGCGTCCTCGCGCAGGGCCCGCCCGACGAGCTTGTCCACGGCGTTGTGCCGGCCCACGTCCTCGCGCACGTCCAGCAGCTCGCCCGACTCGGAGAACAGCGCCGCCGCGTGCAGCCCGCCCGTCCGGTCGAAGACCTGCTGCGCCGCCCGCAGCCGGTCGGGCAGGGCCGAGAGCAGCTCCGGCTCGACGAGCACCGGCGGTGAGTCCGCGATCGGGAAGCGGGCCGTCGTGCGCACGGCGTCCAGGCTGGCCTTGCCGCACAGCCCGCACGACGACGTCGTGTAGACGTTGCGCTCCAGCGTGATGTCCGGCACCGGCACCCCGGGGGCGAGGCGCACGTCGACCACGTTGTACGTGTTCTGGCCGTCGTCCTTGGCGCCCGCGCAGTACACGATCGACTGGACGTCGGCCGCCGACGCCAGCACGCCCTCGCTGACGAGGAACCCGGCGGCCAGCGCGAAGTCGTCGCCGGGGGTGCGCATGGTGATGGCGAGCGGCTTGCCGTTCAGCCGGATCTCCAGCGGCTCCTCGGCGACCAGGGTGTCGGGGCGGGCGCTCACGGCGCCGTCCCGGATGCGTATCGTCCGCCGACGTTCGGTGACCCGTCCCATGTGATCAGTCCTACTCGTATCCGTCCGGCGCCGCCAGACTTCTGTCAGCGCTGCTGCACGTGCTGGAAGCCGAAGCGACCCTTGATGCACAGGTTCCCGTGGGTGACCGGATTGTCGTGCGGGGACGAGACCTTCACGATCTCGTTGTCCTGCACGTGCAGCGTGAGGTTGCACCCGACACCACAGTAGGCGCACACGGTCGTCGTCTCCGTCTGCGCCGACTCGTCCCAGGTACCCGCCGCCCGCATGTCGAACTCGGACTTGAAGCTGAGCGCGCCCGTCGGGCAGACCTCGATGCAGTTGCCGCAGAAGACGCACGCCGAGTCCGTGAGCGGCGCGTCGTGCTCCGTCGAGACCCGGGCGTCGAAGCCGCGCCCGGCGATCGAGATCGCGAACGAGTTCTGCCACTGCTCGCCGCACGCGTCCACGCACTTGTAGCACTGGATGCACTTGTCGTAGTCGCGCACGTACAGGTCGTTGTCGACCTTCGCCTCCTCGTCCAGCCGCGCCGCACCGGGCCCGAACCTGCCCGGGTCGGCCCCGTAGTGCCGCATCCACTCCTCGGCGCGCGGCGTGGTCGACAGGTCAGTGGCGGACGCCAGCAGCTCCAGGACCAGCTTCCTGCTGTGCCGCGTGCGTTCGGTGTCCGTGCTCACCTCCATGCCCGGCTCCGCGCGGCGGGAGCAGGCCGGCGCCAGCGTCCGGGCGCCCTCGACCTCCACCACGCACACGCGGCACGCGTTCTTCGGGGTGAGGGTGTCGCCCTCGCAGAGCGTCGGCACGTCCTTCCCGGCCGCGCGGCACGCGTCCAGCACCGTCGCGCCCTCGGGCACGCGGACCGGCTCACCGTCGAGGGTGAACTCCACGAGCCTGCGGGGCGGTCCGAGCGGTACGGCTGTCATGAGTAGGCCCCCAGACGGTCGATGGCGGATTCCACGGCGTTCCAGGCGGTCTGGCCCAGACCGCAGATCGAGGCGTCCCGCATGGCCCGCCCCACCTCGCGCAGCAGGGCGACGTCGTCCTCGGCCGCCGCGCCCCGGCGGCCGAGGAGCCGGCGCAGCGCCTCCTCCTGGCGGACCGTGCCGATCCGGCAGGGCACGCACTGGCCGCACGACTCGTCGCGGAAGAACTCCGCGATGCGCAGCAGGACCCGCGGCAGCTCCACCGTGTCGTCGAGGACCAGCACGACCCCGGACCCGAGCGTGGTGCCCGCCTCGCGGGTCCCCTCGAACGTCAGCGGGATGTCCCGCTCGTCCGCCCGCACGAAGCCGCCCGCCGCCCCGCCGAGCAGGACGGCCCGGCTGCGTGCCGAGGCGCCTGCCAGGTCGAGCAGTTCGCCGAGCGTCGCGCCGAACGGGAGCTCGTAGACGCCGGGCCGTGCCACGCTGCCGGAGACGCAGAACAGCTTGGGGCCGGTGGAGCGCCCGGTGCCGATCGCCGCGTACGCCTGCGCGCCCTGCTCCAGGATCGGCAGCACGTTGATCAGCGTCTCGACGTTGTTCTCCGCGGTCGGCCTGCCGAACAGGCCCTTCTCCACGGGGAACGGGGGCTTCGAGCGCGGCTCGCCGCGCAGCCCCTCGATGGAGTTGAACAGCGCGGTCTCCTCGCCGCAGATGTACGCGCCCGCGCCGCGCCGGATCTCGATGTCGAACGCGTACCCCTGCCCGAGCACGTCCTCGCCGAGGAAGCCCCGGGTGCGGGCCTGCCCGATCGCGTGCCGCAGCAGGCGCAGCGCGCGCGGGTACTCGCCGCGCAGGTACAGGTAGCCCCGGTGCGCGCCGACCGCGTACCCGGCGATCGTCATCGCCTCGACGAGGGCGTACGGGTCGCCCTCCATGAGCACCCGGTCCTTGAACGTGCCCGGCTCCGACTCGTCGGCGTTGCACACCAGGTAGTGCGTGCGCTCCGGCTGCGAGGCCGTGGACTGCCACTTGCGGCCCGTGGGGAAGGCGGCGCCGCCCCGCCCCACCAGGCCCGACTCGGTGACCTCGCGCACGACGCCGGCCGGCCCCAGGGCGAACGCCCGCCGCAGCGCCTCGTAACCGCCGTGCAGCCGGTAGTCGTCCAGGCTCTCGGGGTCGACCACGCCGACGCGGCGCAGCAGCACGAGGCCGTCCTGCCCGGCCTGCGGCACCGCGGCCCGCGCGGCCGGTTCGCCGGTCGCCGGGTCGTACGCCTGGTACACCGTGATCG
>NZ_JAKGCV010000127.1 GCF_021556455.1 Streptomyces fuscigenes
GCCGGGCCCGCCGTTCGTACGGGCGTCCTGCGCGCGCCGCGCGGCCGTCCGCCGCAACCGCCGTCCGTCACCCTGCGCAGCCGCCCGCCGTCACACCCCGTCACACCGCCGCGCGCCCGGCCGTGGCCGTCGCGCCCCTGCCGTACGGGCCCCGCGCGCGGGCCACCCACGGGTCCGGTCCTCCCGGGTCCCCCCTTCCCGCACCGATCCGACCGTCCCGTCCCCGCCCGATCATGGGAGCGCTCCCACATGACCGCACCGCAGTCCCCCACCGGCACCCGAACCCGGGCCGCCGCCGCTTCCCCGTTCCCCGGCGCCGCCGCGCCACGCGGCTCGGCCGCGGCAGTACCCGCCATGGCACCGGCCCCGGACGCCTTCCCCGCCGGATTCGTCTGGGGCGCCGCGACGGCGGCCTACCAGGTCGAGGGCGCGGCCACCGAGGGCGGCCGCACGCCCTCGATCTGGGACACGTTCGCCCGCACCCCGGGCAAGGTGCGCAACGGCGACACCGGCGACATCGCCGCCGACCACCTCCACCGCTACCGCGACGACGTCCGCCTCATGCGCGAACTGGGCCTGAACGCCTACCGGTTCTCCGTGTCGTGGACGCGGGTGCAGCCCACCGGCCGGGGCCCGGCCGTCGAGCGCGGGCTGGACTTCTACCGGCGGCTGACCGACGAGCTGCTGGAGGCGGGCATCACGCCCGTCGCCACCCTCTACCACTGGGACCTCCCGCAGGATCTGGAGGACGCGGGCGGCTGGCCCCACCGCCCGACGGCCGAGCGGTTCGCCGACTACGCGGCGCTCGTCGCGGGCGCGCTCGGGGACCGGGTCCCGCTGTGGACCACACTGAACGAGCCGTGGTGCTCGGCGTTCCTCGGCTACGGCTCCGGCGTGCACGCGCCCGGCCGTACGGACCCGGCCGCCGCGCTGCGCGCCGCCCATCACCTGAACCTCGCCCACGGCCGGGCCGTCGAGGTGCTGCGCGACACCCTGCCGGCCTCGGCACGGATCTCCGTGACGCTCAACCTCCACCAGGTCACACCCCTCACGGACGGCGCGGCCGACGCGGACGCCGCCCGGCGCATCGACGCGGTCGGCAACCGGATCTTCACGGGCCCGATCCTGCGCGGCGCCTACCCCGAGGACCTGCTCGCGGACACCGCCCGCGTCGTCGACTGGTCGGACCTGGTGCACGGCGGCGACCTGGAGACGGCCTCCCGGCCGATCGACGTCCTCGGCGTCAACTACTACACCCCCACGCTCGTCTCGGCCCCCGCAGCCGACGGGCGCGGGGCGGCGGGCGGCACCACTCACGGCGGGCACGGCGCGAGCGCCCACTCCCCCTGGCCCGGCGCGCAGGACGTCGCCTTCCACCTGCCCGAGGGCAGGGCGCGCACCGCGATGGACTGGGCCATCGACCCCGACGGGCTGTACGAGCTCCTGGCCGCGGTGCACCGCGAACACCCGGACCTGCCGCTGATGGTGACGGAGAACGGCGCTGCCTTCGACGACTACGTCTCGCCCGAGGGGCGCGTCGAGGACCCCGAGCGCATCGCCTACCTCGACTCCCATCTGCGGGCCGTGCGGCGCGCGCTGGACGACGGGATCGACGTGCGCGGGTACTTCCTGTGGTCGCTCCTGGACAACTTCGAGTGGGCGTACGGGTACGCGAAGCGCTTCGGCGCGGTGTACGTGGACTACGCGACCCAGCGCCGCATCCCGAAGGCCAGTGCCCACTGGTACGCGGACGTCATCCGCGCGAACGCCCTGCCGCCGCTGCCTGCCGCGCCCTGACCGCGCCGCGGTCCGTGGAGGGGGCGGCGCCCCGGCCGGGTGGGGGTGCGGCCGGGGCGCCGGGCCGGCCGGTGGGGCGGCCGGCTGCCGGAGTGTCCGGCAGGTCCCGTGGGGGACACCGGAACGCTAACGCCGGGAAGGCCCGCCCGTCGCGGGTTCGGGCGCTCACTGGTCCGTCCTTAGGCTTGCTTTAAGGACGGGATCGGAACGGGTTAAGTGGACGACCTCATGTGATCGTTGCGGTTGCGCCGATGATCGCTTCGGCCCAGTCCGCGCACACCCTGCCGGCCGGCCTCCTTCACCCGCTTCAGGCCCTTCGCGCCCTTTCCGCCGGTCGCGCCCTTCCTGCCCCTGCCGCCCGCGCCGCCCTTCCCGTCCCGGGACGGCGTCGTGACGCCCAGCCAGATCCGTATCTCGGCGCCCCCCAGCACCGAGCGGCCGATGCGCACGTCGCCGCCCGTGGACTCGGCGACGCGGCGGGCGATGTCCAGCCCCAGACCCGTGGACCCGGTCCGCTCGCCGCTGTTGCCGCGCGCGAGCGCGGCCTCCGGGTCGTCGATGCCGGGTCCCGCGTCGGACACGAGCACGATGACCGCGTCCGGCGCGTTGTGCACGTCCACCGCGAAGGCGGTGCCCTCGGCGGTGTGCCGGAAGACGTTGCCGAGCAGCGCGTCCAGGGCCGCCGCCATCTCGGGCCGTGCCACCGGGATGCGCACGGGCGCGCCGATGCCCGCGACCCGTACCGTCCGGTCCTCGTCCTCGGCGAGCGCCGACCAGAAGTCCATCCGCTCGCGCACCACCTCACTGACGTCGCAGCCGATCACCGCGCCGGCGCCCGCGCCGGTCAGCGGCTTCGCCTCGCGGGCGGTGCGGATGAGGGTGTCCACCTCGCGCTCCAGGCGGGCCACGGCCTCCCGGGTGTGCTCCGCGGCCGGACCGTCCCCGAGCGAGGCCGCGTTGAGCCGCAGCACGGTCAGCGGGGTGCGCAGGCGGTGCGACAGGTCGGCGGCGAACTCTCGCTCCGCATCGAGCAGTTGCACGACCTGGTCCGCCATGGCGTTGAACGCGACTGCGGCGGAGCGCAGTTCGGGCGGCCCCTCCTCGGGCACCCGCGCGCCGAGCACGCCCTCGCCGAGCGCCTGGGCGGCGTCCGCGAGGCGCCGGGCCGGGCGCACCGTGCGGCGCCCGAGCCGGTCGGCGAAGACCACCGACCCGGCCACCAGCGCGCAGCCGACGCCCGCGAGGACCAGCCACGCCGTGGCGACCCCGCGCGTGACGTCCGCGTGCGGCACGTACACCTCCACCACGGCGGTCACGCCCCCGCCCAGCGCCGTGGGCTGGAGCAGGGCGTAGCCGCCCGGGACCGCCGAGATCGAGGCGCGGCCCACCCGTTCGACCGTGTGGATGTCGGGCGCCGCGGCCCTGCGCCTGCCCAGGTCGATCGCCGCCGACGCGCCCCCGGCGGGGACGTGCACGGCCATCCGCCCGTCCGAACCCGCCTGCGTGGAGAGCATGGCGCGCTCCAGCATGCCCCGGTCGGTGGTGATGGCGAGCGCGGGACCGATCGTGGCTGCCTGGCGCTCCGCGTTGGTGAACACGCGGTCCCGCGCCATCTCCTTGACGACCAATCCGAGCGGCACGGCGAACGCGACGACGACCATCACGCTGACCGCGAGGACCACCTTGACCAGGGCCCACCTCATCGCGCTGCGGCGTGCGGGCGGGGCTGCTGCGGCCGGGGCGGCTCCAGTTTCACCCCGACACCGCGCAGCGTGTGCAGGTACCGGGGACGCGCAGCCGTCTCGCCGAGCTTTCGGCGCAGCCAGGACAGGTGGACGTCGATGGTCTGGTCGTCGCCGTAGGACTGCTGCCACACCTCGGCGAGCAGCTCCTTGCGCGGCACGACCACCCCCGGACGGCCCGCCAGGAATGCGAGCAGGTCGAACTCGCGCCGCGTCAGGTCGAGTTCCAGCCCGTCGAGGGTGGCGTGGCGACGCAGCGGATCGATCGCGAGACCGCCCACCTCGATGAGGCGCGAGGGCGGTTCGCCGCCCGCCGGGCCGAGGCGCGAGCGGCGCAGGACGGCCGCCATCCGCGCGGACAGCACGTCGACGGAGAAGGGCTTGGTCAGGTAGTCGTCGGCGCCCGCGTTGAGCAGCCGGACGATCTCCGTCTCCTCGTCGCGCGCGGTGGCGACGATCACCGGGACCTCGGTGATGCCGCGCAGCATCTTCAGCGCCTCGGAGCCGTCCAGGTCGGGCAGGCCCAGGTCCAGGATCACCACGTCGAAGGGGAAGTGCGCGACCTCGCGCAGGGCTTCGAGGGCGGTGCCCACGCTGCGTACGGTGTGGGCGGCATCGGTCAGATGCCGGATCAGTGCGGAACGCACAAACTGGTCATCCTCGACCACGAGCACTCGTGCCATGGCCCGCACCGTACGCCATCCGGGTGAGACAGGCGTTACGCCGGTGGTGCACCATGGCGGGGATGCGCCAGGCACTCGTTCCCGTCGTCGCGTGGTCGCTCGCCACGGGCGCCGCCGTCACGCTGTCGTGGTGGGGCGTGCACTCCGTGATGGCCGGCACCGCCTACGACCCGCCGCGCGCGGTGCCGATCGCGGCGGGCGCCACGGCCCCGGCCTCGCCGCCGCCGCTGATCCCGGCCACGCAGCGCCCCGAGAGCCCCTCGCCGACTCCGGCCCACTCCGGGCCCGGCTCGTCCCACCCCTCCGCTCCCCCGCCCTCGGCAGGGCGCCGCACCCCGGCCCCGCCGCACAAGGCGCCCTCCTCGTCCCCACCACCGCCCTCGCAACCCGGCGACCGCGCGGGCACGTTGAAGAGCTACACGATCACCGGCGGCCGCGCGGTCTTCTCGGTGGGCGCGGACTCGGCGTCCCTCGTGTCCGCCACGCCGGACGCGGGCTGGCAGGTGCAGACCTGGACCCAACCGGAGTGGCTGCGGGTCACGTTCACGAAGGACGGCCAGGAGTCCTCGGTGTTCTACACCTGGAACGGGCACGCGCCGCTGGTGCAGTTCGACGTGCGGTGAGCCGGATTGGCCTTCCCGCACATCGTCGAGCACTGGGCATTGCCCCTCTCAGAGGTGGCGTCACGTGGTGAACGAGCCATCGATGCAACGGCAAACGCCACCGCCGGCTGGTGCTCGCAGCCGCAAAATTACCCGCCACGCCACGCCCCACCTGCGGCAGCCGAACACCGGCAGTGACATCGCCGCATCCGTTCCTGGCGTACTAATTTGCATACGACATTTGGTGTCTCCTCGAACTCGACAAGAGCAGCACAACAGGGTATTCCCATGCGTTGCCCATGCGATCATCATGGCCACACGGCTGTTGCGCGACGGGGGGAATCATGGACGAACCGAACTTAGTGGTCTGCGCAGTGGCCCGTATGTGGAGCGACACACTGGCGATGTTGCGTCCTGAAGAACGGGCGTCTTTCGAGTCCGAGGTCGTCATCATGCTGCGCGCAGTCGAAGCCGCGGACTCCGTCGACGACGAGCGGCGGGCAGCCGGGAACCTGGCATCTTTCTTCGCCCGTGAGCCCGCGGTCGCGGACCGATTCCTGACGGAAATGGCCGAGCTCGCGGCCGAGGACGAAGGGTATTTCCCCGACGACACCGCAGAGCCCGCCGTGCCGGGCGGTGTCCCGTATGTGCGGTCCTTGATTCTCACAGTCCTGTACGCGACGGACCGCGCGCCGGACGATGGCAGCGCCGACCTCGGGGAGAGCGCGGACGGGAAGCGCGCGCCGACCGGCACCGCCGTCTCCCGCCGACAGCCACCTTCCGCCTTCAGCGGGCGGCGTGGGCCCCTTGTACTCGGTCGGGCGACGGTCGGTGTCCCCGACGACCACCGGATGGGTGTACGGGAGAAGCCGGCCCGCTGGTCCCTGCGCTTCCGCCCAAGGCCCGAGAGGGACGTCCTGGTCGCAGATGTCAGGACCCTGTCGCGCGAGGACTTCGCCGAAGGAACTCGAGCCGGCGCGGGAGCAGAAGCCCCGGGCTCCCAGGACGTACTCGTCTTCGTCCACGGCTACCACGTGAGCTTCGACGATGCCCTCACCCGCGCGGCTCAGATCGTCTACGACCTCAACTTCCCTGGTGCTGCGGTGCTCTACAGCTGGCCATCCAAGGGCAGGGTGCTCAGTTACACCCACGACGAGAACAGCGCGCGGTGGACGGTCCCCCACTTCAGGGAATTCCTCGAGCTGATGCGTGGTATCACCGGAGGCGGCCGCGTGCACGTCGTGGCCCACAGCATGGGCTGCCGGGTGGTCGCAGAGGCCCTCGCGGAACCAGGTCCCGAACGAGAACCCGGAGGCGGTGCGGCGCTCGGACAGGTGGTCTTCGCCGCTCCCGACATCGACTCCGGCATCTTCCTCGATCTCGCCCCGAAGTTCGTGCCCCGGGCTGAGCGGTGCACGCTCTACGCGTCGTCCAACGACAAGGCTCTGGCACTGTCAAGACGCCTCGCGGGATACCCGCGCGCCGGGCAGTCCGGAGACGGCTTGCTCCTGGTGGACGGCGTGGACACTCTCGACGCCTCCGATCTGGACACCGGGCTGTCGGGCCACTCCTACATCGGGGACAACTCCTCGATACTTTCCGACCTCTACGCGCTCGTCCGGCACGGACACCCCCCGGCCGATCGCTTCGGCCTGAAGGCGTTCACCCGCAATGGCCGCGTGTACTGGAGATTCCCCGCCCGGCGGAGCTGAGAAACCGGCGACGAGCCGGTCCCGGATCGGGGGTGAGAACGCCGACCGGTCCCAACGGATCATCCATGCGCAACGAACGCCTGAGCCGCCGGCGAGGCCGGCCGCTTTGAGAAGACGTCATCCCTGGGGGGCAGATGAATGGCACGCACTTCCTGGATCGGTTCCCCTTCGACTGGACCGATCCCGCAGCAAGGGAACTTCTCGGCTTCCTCGCTGAGACGTACCACCAGAAGGCTCCCGTCCTGCGGCTGGCCGCCCAGGCAGGCGTGCGGCTCGGTGAGATCAACTGGGACCAGCCCATGGGCCAGGCCTGGTTCGACCTGCTGACCCAGGCGCGACGCGAAGACAGGCTGCGAGCCCTGCTGGAGCAGATCATCACGGGTACGGACACCGCCGCGGCGACCCGCGTTGCGGAGCTGACCGCGGATGCTCCCGTGACGGAGGCTCCCGCGCCTGCGGAACTGCCGGGACAATGGGCCGGGTACAGCGATCCGAGCGCGGAGGAACGCCAGATATTCGACCGGTACACCCTTCTGGATGTCTCTTTTCTCGCACGGGGTGTGGAGGTCGCCGCGTCGGTGGTCCGGCTCTTGGTGACCTTTCCCCACGCGCAGTGCCACGGCACGGCCTTCCGGATCGGCGACGACCTCCTGCTCACCAGTCATCACGTTCTGCACGACAAGCGACGCGGCAGCATCCGTGCCGAGCACGTCGAGGCATGGTTCGGCTTCGAGCGCGATCTGTCCGGCAACCATCTGGAACACCAAGTGGTGCCGTGCAACCCGGAGAGCGTCGAGGGCGACCCGCAACGCGACTGGGCCGTCATCCGCTGTGCTGCACCGATTCCCGCGGGCGTCCCGTCGATCGATCTCGACGACACCGCCACGGTCGAGCCCGGCGACCGCGTCTACATCATCCAGCACCCTCATGGCGGGTTGAAGAAACTCGCCGCACACCACAACATCGTCCGGCACGCCGATGACGATGTCGTGCAGTACTGGACCGACACCGAGCGCGGATCGTCCGGGGCGCCGGTCTTCGATCAGGAGTGGCGTCTCGTGGCCCTGCACCGCAGATCCGTGCCGGGACCGAGGAGTCCGCAGGGGGACGAGGAGTTCCGCAACGAGGGCATCCGCATCCATCACGTCGCCGCAGGAGTGCGGTCCGCCGGACTGGGGTGAAACATGAGCTTTCTGGACCGGAGGAGCTTCCCGCTGGGTGACCCCGACGCCGTGCTGCTCCTCGATGCGTTGCTCAGCACGCATCACGACTACAGAGAGATCAAGCTGTTCGCAGCTCAGGCGGGAGTACGCCCAGCGCTGTTCGCTTCCACCGGGAGCGCCGCCGAAGTCTGGCCGCAGGTACTGGAGGGAGCGGCTCACGACGGCCTGCTGCGAAGGCTCGTGGAAATCGTGGCGCACGCTCCCACCAGCCGGGGCATCACGGTATTCAGGGACCTGCTCGACAGCGCTGGAGCCCTCGCGGAGGATCCCTTCCACGTACACCTCTTCGACCTGGGCGGGTCACGGGTACTGCTGGACCGGGACGTGCTGCGGGAATGCCTGCGCGAATTCGTCGGCGGCCAGCGTGTTCTGATCATCACCGGTGCCAGAAGATCGGGGAAGAGCCATTCCTGGCACCTGATTCGGCACGTCGCCCGGCACCACGACGCAGAGGCCTACCGAATAGACCTCGGACTCTGGGAGGGCGGCCAGATGGGACCGGGCGAGCTGATGACCCTCCTCGCCGAGGAAATGGCCCTGGGCAACACCTGTGACGTGGATCAGGACGCGGCGGACACGTTCCGCGTGCTGAGGTACCTGAGCTGGTTCAAGGGACAGGTCCGCAATGGACCCCAGCGCTGGCTCGTCTTCGACGGACTGGACACGGCACCCCTCACCGATCCGGCGCTGCATCTGATCGAGAAGATAGCCGCGATGGCTGATGCGGGGGAGGCCAACGAGAAGACACGGGTGGTTCTGATCGACTACTCGCGCAGTCGGCTGCCGGGCGACGTGGACGATCGCGCTTTGCGTGAGCGAATCGGGCCCCTGGAGCCCGCACATTTGAGAAACTTCTTTCAGCGGGTCGCACGCTCCAACGGCTTGGAATTGAAGACGACCGAGGTCGACGGTCTCGTGGACGCGGTTCTCTGCGAAGCCGTCGGCGCCGGCCTACCGGCGGGTCCTCTGAGTCCGTCCTTGGTCGCGCCGTCCGCTGCGCGTCATGCGCGGAAGCTGATGGGGGCTGGGGATGGGTGAGTTGTCGGCGGGCGACCGAACGCCTGACGAGTGGGACGGTCCGCCCGACCGGGCACGATGGCGCCATCGTGAGGCCACGGCGCTGCTGGGCGCGTTCGACGTCGCAGCGCTGGACGCCCTCGGCATGGAAGACCCGCGACCGCTGTCTGTCTTCATAGCACGGGACTGTGAGCGGGTAGCCACCAGCAGTGGCAGACGATGGCGGCTTCGTGCGGATGTGCGAGCCGCGACCCTCGACCGGCTGACGACCGCGGAGACGATGCTCGAGACGCTCTCCTTGATGCCCGAGGACCCGTCCGACATCGCACGCACCATGGCTCGTGAGTACATCAGCGGCTCTGCTGTGCCACTGGGAGGGCAGAGTCCCACACAACTGCACGGGACTCTGCGCGTCGCCGAGTGGTTGCACGCGGCCCCCGCGGCCGCGGCCGCGCTCGCCCCCGATCGACAACCTCCCCCTCCCGAGTCCGTGCGGCGAAGGATCGCACTCGCCGAGACCCTCCGACCGCTGCGCCACCTGGTCGACGAGCACTTCGTAGGCCGCGAGCCGGAACTGCGCTCACTGGCCGAGTATGTGGGGTTCGAGCGGGCAGGGGCTGCTCAGGTGGTTCGGGACCGGCTGCGCAGGCTGTCCGAGCCTGCGGTCGACCCCGACACGTCGCCTGTCCGGGCGCTGCTGGCGAAAGGTGACGAGGACGCTCCGCCGATCCTGTTCCATGGCCCTGGCGGGGTCGGCAAGTCCACGCTCCTCGCACGCTTCCTTCTTGACCACGCAGGGACGGAAAGCGCCAGGCCACTGGCTTTCGCCTACCTCTCCTTCGACCGCCCGGACCTCAGTCCGCAGGAGCCCCTCACCGTGCTGGCCGAATCGGCCCGCCAGTTGGGGCTTCTTTTCGAGCGAGCCACGGCCGAGGCACATGCGGTGGAGGAAGCGGTGCGCGTCACTCTCAGCAGCCGTCGCGCCGTACGCGCGGAGGAAGGAAGTCGCGCAGACGTCCGGGTGTGGACCACGGACGACGACCGGCTCGTGCAACTGTTCGCCGAACTCGCCGTCCAGGTGGCAGGAGGAGGAGGTGAACCGGTCCCACTGCTCCTAGTCCTCGACACGATGGAGCAGGCCCAGCGCAAAGGACCGTTGGCGATGGAGCGGTTGTGGAGCCTCCTGTCCCGGTTGCGGAGGGCATTGCCGGGACCTCGGTTGCGTATCGTGCTCGCGGCCAGGGAACCGTTGGCCCCTCCCCGCGGATTCCCTCTGTCGCAACGCTCCCTGAAGGGTCTCGACGACAAAGGGGTTCATGAACTCCTCGAGCGTCATCTGCCCGTGGAACTCGCACGGCGCAACTCCTTGCACCGCGCGGTCGTACGCAGAGTCGGACGCAATCCGCTGAGCCTCAAGCTCGCGGCCGGGATCGTGCGCGGCGCCGGGACCGCATCCGGTCTGCCTCGAAGCATTGCACTGCAGCGCCTGGTTCTCCTGCGGTTGAACGACGAAAACGTGCAGGCGTACCTGTATCAGCGGCTCCTGGAGAATGTCGACGACGAGAGCCTGCGCAAAATAGCCTGGCCCGCCCTGGTGGTGCGCCAGGTGACGCCCGCGGTGATCAGGGAGGTGCTCGCCGGCCCCTGCGGGCTGGGAGAGATCGAAGTAGGGGAAGCCGCACGCCTGTTCCACCTACTGTCCCAAGAGGCAACGCTCGTGGAAAGCGTCCCCGGCGAGGTCGCCGCCCTGCACCGGGCGGACGTGCGCACGACCATGCTCCCGCTGCTGACCAAGAAGAATCCCGACCTCGTCCGGAAGATCCACGAGGCTGCCGTCGGCCACTACTCCGCACAGGGTGACGACTCGGTCCCCACAGACCCCCAGGATCGGGCGGAAGAGCTGTATCACCGGCTTGCACTCGGGCGTTCGACAGTGGAACTCGACAACCGCTGGAGCGACGAGGCGGGAGGGCTGTTGGAGCCCGCGTTCGAGGAATTACCGCCCGCGGGACGTGTGTATCTTGCCGAAAAGCTCGGCCTTACGGTTGACGAATCCCTGTACACACAGGCGGACGCCAAGACATGGGTACGGCAGGCGGCTCGCATCGGCAGACTCCTCCTCGACGAGGGGAGGCCGGCGGAGGTACTCCGGATGCTCCACCAGCGAGGCGCCGAGGCCGACGAGTGGCCGCAGACGGTGCTGCTGGAGATCGAGGCACTTGCCGCGCTCGGGCAACTCAACCACGCCATCAACAACATCCAGCATCTGCTCGACCACGCCATTCAGGAGCGGCGTGACGACACGATCGTGGATCTTGTCCTGCTGGGAGCCCGGATCGCCGAGGACGCGGGCCACTACACGCGGGCGCAAGAGCTCCTGCTGCATGCCGACGAGTCGGTGCGTCACCACGGCACGGCTTTGACCATACTGAAAGTGTCGGTCGCTCGTCTGCGGCTGCACCGCCGCACGCGCACCACGGAGGACCCCGAGGCACTACGACTGCGCTGCGAAATCATTGAGAGAAGCAGGCGGATCAACAGCCGTCAGCGAGCGAGGAATCCACTGCTCGTTCGAGATCTCGCGGCGGAAATCGGCGACGAAATGCCGGAGTTGGTCATAGCTGCCGCCCTGCATGCCGGCGTCGACTTGACTCGTGAGGAAACTTACGAAGCGCTGCGCACCTCCCTCGACACGGAGGAGATGATCGAGCTGAGTTCCACGGTACAGCCGAGCGGCGGCTACCGAGCGGCACTGGAGGACGAGTCACCCCCTGCGCTGGACGTGGAGCCCGCACACCCGGAAGAGGTTCGTCGTATGTTGGCGACGCGTGCAGAGCAGGGCATCCGCATCTCGGGATACCTCGAGGAGGCGGCGGACCAGAACACCGTCAATGGCGCTCTTGTCGAGGTCTACCGGTCAGAGGTTGACGAACCTGCCTACGGCACGGGGCACTGAGCCCTTTGCGGTGCCCGGCTCCGGGCTCTGTGCGGAAACAATCGGAACCGGCTGCCCGTCGCCCCAGGGGCGCCGCTCAGTCGAAGGTGCCCGGCGGCGGCACCGGTGAGGCCTTGGCGTCCTCGTCCCGCACGACGGCCGCGCCGCCCGTGAAGTCGGCGAGGGACCGGCCGTGTTCGACCCGGCCGGCGTGCGGGTCGGTCGCCACGCGGCGGGTCAGCTCGGCCACCGGCAGCTCGCCGTCGGCCGCGAGCAGCACGGCGTTGCCGAACCGGCGCCCGCGCAGCACCGCCGGGTCGGCGGCGAGCGCCAGGTGCCCGAACGACGCGGCCGCCGTGGCGACCTGACCGCGCAGGTGCGCCAGGGGCGGGCCGTCCGCGACGTTGGCCGCGTACCAGCCGCCGGGCGCGAGCACCCTGCGGACCTCGGCCAGGAACTCGGCGCTGGTCAGGTGCGCGGGCGTGCGCGCTCCCGCGAAAACGTCCGCGATGACGAGGTCGGCCCAGCCGTCCGCGACCTTCGCGAGCCCCTCGCGCGCGTCGGCCGTACGCACGCGGACGCGCGCCGCCGGGTCGAGGGGGAGGTGGGTGCGGACGAACGCCACGAGCGCGCCGTCCGCCTCGATCACCTGCTGCGTCGAGCGGGGGCGGGTGGCGGCCACGTACCGCGCGAGCGTGAAGGCGCCGCCCCCGAGGTGCACCACCCGCAGGGGCTGCCGGGCCGGGGCCAGCAGGTCCACGGCGTGACCGAGCCTGCGCTGGTAGGCGAAGTCGAGGTGGCCGGGGTCGGCGAGGTCGACGTGGGACTGCGGCGCGCCGTCCAGCAGCAGGGTGGCGGCGCCCGGGCGTTCCCGGTCGGGGACGAGCTCCGCGGTGCCGCCGCCGACGTCCTCGCGGGCCTCGGGCGCGGCGCCGCCGGCCCCGGGACGTACGACCCAGAAGGTGTCGACGGGTTCGACGGGCCCGGGCCCGCCGTCGTTCTTGTACCGCAGCCAGTCGACGACGACCGGCGCGGACGCGGAGGTGTCGCCGGGCCTGCGCGCGCAGTGCACGAGGAGGCGCTCGGCGTCCAGCCAGACGTGCGCGACGGGCCTCCCCGCCGGGGTGCCGTCCGCGTCCGCGAACTCCCCCACCGGTACGGGGACATCGCCGTCGGAGGGCACGAGCCACAGGCCGGTGCTCCCGCCGCGGTCGCTGCGGAACGCGATCCGGGCGCCGTCGGGCGAGACGGCGGGCGCGGTGTCGGACCAGGGCCCCTCGTCGCGGGTGAGGGGCCACGGCGCCGCGTCGTGCCCGGCGGTGCCGGCGTCCGCCGGTGCGAAGCGCCAGAGCCTGCGGCGATAGCGGGTCATCGACGGGTCGGTGCTCTGCACCGAGGCGACGGCCCACGCGCCGCCGGGGGCCACGTCGGGCGCGCCGGCCAGG
>NZ_JAKGCV010000128.1 GCF_021556455.1 Streptomyces fuscigenes
CGGCCGGTCAGCCGCCCGCGGTGGAGCGGCGGCGCAGGGCGACGGCCGCGACGGCGCCCACCACCAGGGCGCCGCCCAGCGACACGGCGAGCCACGGGAGGTGACCCCCGCCCGGGGCCGTCATGCGCAGCGCCGCGTTCTGCTGCCGGAGCCCCGCGATGCTCGTCGCGACCGGCGCGACGGCGCGGACCGGGCCGAGGGAGCGCACCGAGCCGTCGGTGTTCAGCACCAGCTGCTTGTCGTTGGGGTGACGGAAGTCGAACATGCTCGCCAGGCTGCCGGCCCGGCGGTCGAAGGAGTGGTCCCCGATGTCGCGCGTGCCCCAGTTCTGCTCGATGAACCGGGTGATCGACGCCTGCTCCGTCCTGGTGTGGTCGATGTGGTTGACCTTGCTGTAGGGGGAGATGACCATCAGCGGCTGCCGGGCGCCGGGTCCGCACCGGTCCTTGTACCCGCCCGCGGCGGGCGGCCCCGACTGGCACATGGGGCTGTCCGTGGGCTTGCCGGTCGACGAGGGCGTCGAGTCGGTGGAACCGTTCAGCACGGGCGAGGCGACGTGGTCGTACCAGCCGTCCGAGTCGTCGTAGGCGATGACGACGGCCGTGTCCTTCCACTGCGGCGACTGCTGGATCGCGTTGATCTGGCCGACGAGGAAGTGCTGTTCGTCGATCGGGTCGGAGTAGCCGGCGTGGCCGTCCTGGTAGGAGGGGGCCTTCAGGAAGCTCACCGCCGGCAGCTTCCCGGCGCGCAGGACGGCGTCGAAGTCGGTGAGGTCGTAGTTGTGGTTGGCGCGGCCGTCGTGGCCGATCTCCGCGAGCGAACGCGGAGCCAGGTGGTGCGGGTTGGCGGTGCTGCCGTAGTACTGGAACGGGTCGTGGTGCGGGCTGTAGTCGACGGACGACGCGCCGCCGACGTTGGCGTGCGTGGTGCCGGTGCAGCCGGCGTGGTGGGCCGGGTCGCCGTCCCAGGGGGTGCTGGGACGGAAGCCGCCTTGGAACCAGCCCCAGCTGACGCCCTTCTCGTTGAGCCGGTCGCCGATGTTCTTGCCCGTGAGCATCGCCAGCGAACTCTTGCTGGTGTGGTCGCTGTTCGAGCAGTCGTCGAACGCGGGGTCGGGGTCGTTGATCAGCGTCCCGACGCCGTGCGCGTCCGGGGAGGCCACGGCGGCCGGGTCGGGCTTCGCCGTGCGCCTCGGATGCTCGGTGGAGGCGGCGGGGTCGGTGGAGACGACGCCGTGGGTCTGCCCGGAGACCAGCTCGATGGCGCCCGGCGTGGAGGGCCCGTACGCGGAGCCGAACGAGTTGTCGTTCAAGGCGTAGTGCTGGGCGTAGTTCCACAGCGCCGTGACCGTGTTGCCGTCGTAGTAGTCCATGACGAGGCCCGGCTCGTAGTACAGGTTGCCCGAGCAGCGGCCCGAGTCCGTGTTCTGCACGAACATGTCGGCCTTGCCGTTGTTGTAGGCGTACTGCTCGCGGTCGTAGTCGTGCCGCTGGTCGCAGGTGACGGCCTGGTCGGGCCCGAGGCGCTTGGGCGGGTACTGGTTGGGGTTCTTCGTGAGCAGACCCGCCGTGCGCAGGTTGTCGATGCCCCGGGGGGTGCGGTGCGAAGGGGCGAAGTGCGTGCCGTCGGTGTTGGCGGCCTGCGGGTAGGTCGCGAAGTAGCGGTCGAACGAGATGTTCTCGTCGAAGAGGACGACCAGGTGCTTGACGGGCGTGGCGCTCCCGCCGCCGTGGCCCGCCGGTGCCGCCTGCGCGCTTCCGCCGGTCGCCAGCGTGGCGAGCGCGGCGGCGCCGAGCCACGCGCCCCACCTCCGGGCACGCGCGGTCCTGCCTGTCCAGCCCATCCGGATGGCCCTCCGTTCCTTGCGGGTGACGCGAACATGAAATGCAGATGAACGCCGAGAGTCTGCCGAAGGAACGGCGCGGTGGCCAGACGCCGTACCGCGATCGGCCCGTCTTGCCCCGACCCGTCCCCCCGGCCGGCCCACCCGCCCGGACCCGCGCGGGCGGAGACCCGCGCCCCCGGCCCCGTTGACATGCTCAGGTACGGTTGGTGGTATCGGGCCCGACGCCTTCCGCCCCCCACTGGAGCGTTCCCGTGCCGATCTCGCGCCGCACTCTCCTGTCCCTGGTCCCCTCGCTGCCGGCGGGAGTCCTGAGGGCGGCCGCGGCCCGGTCGCCGGGCGCCGCCCTGCCGTCGGCCGCTTCGCCCGCGGGAGTTTCCGCGGGTGATCCGGGCGTCGTCGCGGCGAACACCCTCGCACTGCTGGCCGGGACCTCTCAGACCTCCGCGCGGCCGGAGGCCGCCGCCCGGCTCGCCGCCGTCGAGTCCACCGCGCGCGGCCGGCTGGCCGCCCTGGACGCCGCCGGCGACGGCGAGTTGTTCCGGGGCCTGCCGCTCGGCACCAGCGACCCGAACCTGTCGACGACCTACCAGTACCTCTGCGACACGGCCCTGGCGACCCGCGTGCCGGGCCCCGCCGGATCGACCCTGCGCGGGGACACGGCCGTCCAGGACCGGGTGATCGACGCCCTCGCCCGCCTGTACGACGACTACTACGGCGACCAGTCGCGCGGCTACTACGGCAACTGGTACACGTGGGAGATCGGCATATCCACCTCGGTGAGCCGCGTGCTCGTCCTGCTCGCCGACCGGCTCGCGGCCCGCCGCCCGGGCCTCGACGCCGCGTACGTGGCCGCGATGGACGGTTATCTGCGCAACGGCAAGAACGGCGACGTCGACCTCGACTCGCGCTTCCACACCGGCGCGAACCTCGCGGACATCACCACCAACCGCATCCTCCAGGGCAGCGTGCTCGCGGACTCCGCGAGGATCGCCAAGGCCGTGCGGGACCAACTGACCGTGCTCGCCACCGTCGACCCGTACCGCCTCAGCCACGGCGTGACGGACGGGTTCTACGCGGACGGCTCCTTCCTCCAGCACGCCTCGGTCGCCTACACGGGGTCGTACGGACGGGACCTGCTGAGCAGGGTCGTGGACACCGTCACCGTCCTGGACGGCGCCGGATACGCGGACGTCGCGGCGATCGTGTCCGTCGCACGGGACTGGGTCGCCCGCTCGTTCGCCCCCGTCGTCTTCGAGGGCTGGATGATGGAGATCGTCAAGGGCCGGGGGGTGTCCCGCGCGGCCTCCGGCTACGCGGACGCGGCCTCCGTCGTCGAGTCCGTCGTCGGCCTCGGCACGTACGCGACCGGGGCCGACGCCGCCGCACTCGACGGCTACGCGCGCTTCCTGCACGACGCGTCACCCTCGCCCGTCGCCCCCGGGTCGTTCCTCTCCCCCGTGCGGGCCGTGCGCTACGCGGGCCTCCTGGCCGATCCCTCGGTCGTCGCGCGGGACCTGGCGGCGGGCCCGCGCAACGACGCGTTCTGCGCGATGGAGCGCACCGTCCACCGCCGGCCGGGGTGGGCCTTCGCCCTGGCCCGGACCTCGCGGCGGGTCAGCGCGTACGAGTACATGAGCGGCGAGAACCTCATGCCCTGGTTCCAGGGGTCCGGCGCGCACCAGCTCTACCTCTCGGGCCAGGACCAGGCGCGCCGCCACGGCGTGGACCACCTGGTCACCGTCTCCCCCTACCGGCTCGCGGGCGTGACCGCCCCGGTCGAGACCCGCGCGAGCGTGCCCGAGCTGTACGGCAGCCAGTGGTTCGACGATCCCGGGGCGGGGTTCACGGCCTCGTCGGACTCCCAGAACGCGTACGTGTACTTCCCCGTGTCCACCGACTCCTGGTCCGGCGGCGCGAGCGAGGGCGGCTACGGCGCGGCCGGACTCGTCCTGGGCGAGGACGCGGCCTTCGCGGCCGCCCGCGCGGGGAAGCTGCCCGAGGGGTTCGTGACCTACCGCAACGCACGGGCCGTCACGTCCTGGTTCATGCTGGACGACGAGGTCGTCGTGCTCGTCGCGGGCGCCGGGGACCCGGCCGGACGGGGGGTGACCACCACGCTCGACACCCGCGTGTTCGATCCGGCCGAGGAGTTCACCGTCTCCGCGCGGCGCCGCGACGGACTGCCCTGGGCCGCGGACGGCCCGCCCGTCCCGCTGGCCTGGCTGCGCTGCGCCGACGGCCCGGGCGGCCCGGGCGTCGGCTACGTCTTCCTGGACGGCCCCGCGCCCGTCGTACGGGTGGAGACGGTGACCCGCAGCCGGCGGCTCGTACGCGCCGCCAACCCCGACACCCCCGTGACCAAGCGGGTGTTCTCCCTCGCCTACGAGCAGCCGCCCGGCGCGGCACCCATGTCGGCCGCCCACGCGATCGTCCCGCTGGCCACCGAGGCGCGGCTGGCCGCCTACGGCGCGGCGGACCCGGCCGCCGCCGGCCACCGGGCAGGGCCGAGGATCCTCGCCAACTCCCCGCGGCTGCAGGCACTCGCCCACCCCGGGCCCGGCCTGACCGCCGTCAACTCCTTCACCGGCGGGCGGCACCGCCTGCCGGGCCTGAGTGTCGACGGCCCGGCCTCGGTGCTCGTGCGCAGGCCGGGCGACGGCACGGTCGTCGTCGCCCTCGCCGATCCCACGACCCGGCGCGCGCGCACGGCCCTGACGCTGCACGGCGAGCACCTCGAGGCGGTCGCGGCCGACGAGGGGGTCCGGGTGCGGCACGTGGCGGACGGCACCCTCGTCGAGGCCGGCACCGCCCGGGCGTACGGCCGGACCGTCAGCGTGACGCTGCGCGGGAGCCGCAGGCCGTCCGGGCCGGCTGCTGGGGCCAGTAGCGCAGCGGGGTGACCGGCACCTGATGGCACTGGCTGAATTCGAGGACGGGGTAGCCCAGTTCGAGGACGCGTTCGGTGATGCGCCCCGCGTCGGCCCGCCCCACTTCCTGCAGGAGGTGCGGCAGCAGCGCCGCGAGCCGCGGCGCGTCGGGGAACTGGGCGGGCCGGGCGAAGCCGGGCATGACGCGCGGACCGCGGGACGCCGGACGCGCGCCGCCGCGGGCCAGGCGCCGCGCGTCCGCGGCGAGCACGAGGTGGCCGGCCGGGCGCAGGGGGTAGGCCCACCACAGGACGTCGGCCCTGGCGCCCTCCGGCGAGCGGACCGCGGCCCGGCCGGCCGTCGGCAGGGCTGCGGCCGAGGGCTCGCAGCCGTGCGCGACCCCGGACTCCTCCACGGCGAGCCCGCCGGCGACCGGCATCAGGTCCGCGGCCTGACAGCCCGTCGCCTCCCGGGCGGTGTGGCCGAAAAGCCTCCGTGCGCCCGCCGACCAGTGCGACACGAGGCCGTCGCAGTCCACGACGGCCACGGCGAGCGGAACCCGGCCGGCCGCGGCGACCTGCCGCGCCGTACCCGGCGGAAAACCACTGTCCATGGGGTGAGGACTCCTTCCGTGCCGCCAGGAGATCCGCGGCCCTGGAGACCACGGTACGGCCCGGACGGGGCCCTGAGGGGCCGATTCGGGAAGAGACGTCCCCGCCCGGAGCCACCGATTTCCTGACTGAAATTCAGTCAACCTCCGGAGGCCATCCGGAAGGCGGAGCGGAGTCCCGCGTTCAGTCCTCGTGACCGAGCTGCAGATCGCGCTCCGTGCGCCCCCCGCCCGCTACCTGGAGAACCGTGGCGACCGGCGGGTAACCTGCGGCGATCACCGTGTACTCGCCCGAGGACAGGTCCACGAAGCGGAAGGTGCCGTCGGGGCCCGTGGTGAGCGTGTCCACCACGTTTCCCGCCGCGTCGAGCAGGGTGACGCGGGCGTCCTCGACGGGGCGCCCGCCCGAGGCCCGCACGGTACCGCGCAGGACGGCGCCGCCCGCGAGTTCGATGTCCTGCCGCGTCTCGCGCGAGGACTGCACGCTCACGGGCAGGGCCGCGGGGCGGAAGGCGGGAGCGCTCGCGGCCAGCGTGTACTCGCCGGCGACGAGCTCGCCGATGACGTACAGCCCCTCGCGTCCGCTGCGGGTGGAGGCCACGACCTCGCCGCGCACGTCGGTGAGGGTGACGGCCGCGTCGCGCACGGGCGTCCCGTCGGCGGTGACCACGGCGCCCGCGAGGCGGCCGGCGCCGCCGAGCACGACGTCCAGTTCGACCGCGCGCTCCCCCACCGTGACGGTGACGGCCTGCGGCTGGTGGCCGCCGGCCGCCGCGATCATCACGTACGACCCGGCGCCGGGCACCGTCAGCGCGTAGCGCCCGTCGTCGCTGCTCGCGCCGCGCCCGATCTGCTGGCCCTGCACGTCGATGAGGGTGAGCGCGGCGCGCGGCACGACGGAGCCGTCGTAGTGCTGGACCGTCCCGCAGACGGCGACGCCCGCGTGGTAGGAGCCGGCGGTCGCGTGCGTGGCCGCGTGGGCGGGGGCGGCCGCCCAGCCGGCCGTGTCGTAGCCGGCGGTGTCGTAGCCGGGGACCGCTGCGCGGGCCGCGGGGATGTCGGTGGTCTCGGCGGCGGGGGCGTTGTGGGACACCAGTGGTTTCTCCTTGAGGAAGAAGGCGATCAGCAGGCCGAGGACGAGCACCGGCACGAGGTAGAGGAAGATCCGGGGCATGGCTTCCGCGTACGCGTCGACGTAGGCGTCGCGCAGGGCGGGCGCCAGGGCGTGCACCATCTGCGGGGTGATGGACTCCGGGCTGGGCAGCCCGCCGCCCGCGGGCAGCCGGTCGGCGAGCGCGTGCGCGAGCCGGTCGGCGAAGAGCGTGCCGAAGATCGCGGCGCCGACGCTTCCGCCGATCTGGCGGAAGTAGTTGTTGGCGCTGGTGGCGGTGCCGAGGTCGGCGGGGCGCACGGAGTTCTGGACGGCCAGCACGAGCACCGGCATCACCAGGCCGATGCCGACGCCGAGGACGGCCTGCGCGACGCCCGTCGCGAGGTCGGACGTGTCGGCGCCGAGCCGCGAGAGGAGCCACATGCCGGCGGCGGAGACGGCCGTGCCGAGGAGGGGGTAGAGGCGGTATCGGCCGGTGCGGCTGATGAGCTGCCCCGAGACGATGGAGGCGATGACGACGCCGCCCATCATCGGGAGCATGAGCAGGCCGGACGCGGTGGCGCTGACACCGTCCACCATCTGCAGGAAGGTCGGCAGGTAGCTGGCCGCGCCGAACAGGGCGACGCCGATGACCGCGCCCATCAGGCCGGAGACGGTGAAGACGGAGTCGCGGAACAGCCGCAGCGGGATGATCGGTTCCGCGGCGAACCGCTCCACGACGAGGAACAGGACGGCCGTGCCGAGTGCCCCAGCGCCGAGCCCGACGATGACCCGCGAGCCCCAGGCGTACTCGGTGCCGCCCCAACTGGTCAGCAGGACCAGGCAGGTCGACGCCGCGGCCAGCAGCAGCGCGCCGAGCACGTCGAGCCGGCCGCGGGAGCCGCGCCGCGGGAGTTTGAGCACGAGCGTGACGACGGCGAAGGTGACGAGCCCGAAGGGCACGTTGAAGTAGAAGCACCAGCGCCAGGTCGCGTGGTCGGTGAAGAAGCCGCCGAGGAGCGGGCCGGCCACGGAGGCGAGGCCGAACGCGGCGCCGATCAGGCCCATGTACCGGCCGCGCTCGCGCGGCGGCACGATGTCGCCGATGATCGCCTGGACGCCGATCATCAGGCCGCCCGCGCCGACGCCCTGGACCGCGCGGAAGGCGATGAGTTCGTCCATGGACCGGGACCAGCCGCAGAGGGCGGAGCCCAGGACGAAGACGATGATCGCGAACTGGAAGACGCCCTTGCGGCCGAAGAGGTCGCCGAGCTTGCCGTAGATGGGCAGGCCGACCGTCGAGGTCAGCAGGTAGGCGGTGATCGCCCAGGACATGCGGTCGAGGCCGTGCAGATCGCCGACGATCTTCGGCAGCGCGGTGGCCACGATCATCTGGTCGAGCGCGGCCAGCAGGAGCGCGAGCATCAGGCCGACGAAGACGAGCCGCACCCGGCGGGGATCCCGGGCGTCACCGGCCGGGTCGGCCGCCTGCTCGAATGCGGCGGCGGCCGGCGCGGCCGCCTCGGCCCCGACCGCCCGCGCGCCGCCCCCGGCGGCGGCCGTGCCGTTGTCGGGGGCGGGCGCGCCGTTTCCGGCTGCGGGCTCCTGCCCGGCTCCGGCCTCCCCCGCCGTTTCCTTCACCAGAGTGGTCGTACCGGCCACCTACTGCTCCCCTCGTCGCACCTGCGCGGCGTCATTCCTCGCATTACACGCCAAGCGGGAGCAAGCGAACGAAGCGGCCACGAAGGGGCGGAGAAGGGGGCGCGAGGCGATCGAGGTCGTGCGCCGGGGTGTTCAACTGGGGCTTTCCGCCGGGCGCGCGCCGCGTTCCTACGCGGGGGTCCGCCGGAGAATCCACCCGTATCGGTGACTCGGGCGACTACCGCGCTGACCCGCGCGGAGAGCGCGGGCCCGTCGCGGGCGGTGCGGAGGCTGCGCCGCAGGGCGATACGGCGCGAGTCCGCCCGGACACGCGGCCGGCGGCGGACCGCCGGATGCGTGAGGGCGACTCGCCTAACGGGCGAGGCGGGCCCGGCCCGCCCGCGGACGCGGGCCCCGCGCCGCCGGAACCGGTCCCCGCGCCACCTCGCACAGGTGGCGCAGGACACCCTCCGGATCAGGCGGAGGCGTCTCCGGAGGGCTTGCCCTCGGTCTCCTCGGCGAGCTTCGCGAGGATCTGGTCGTAGATCGCGGCGAGGCCCTTGGGCGCGAACTTCCGCTCGAAGAAGCCGCCGATGCCGCCCGCCCCGTTCCACACGGAGGTGACGACGGCCTTGGAACGGCCCTCGCCCGCGGGCGTGACCACCCAGGTCGTGACCATGGAGGAGTTGCGGTCCTTCTCGACCAGCTGGCCGTCGACCGGCTCGGTCACCTCCAGCAGGCAGTCGCGCACGCGCTTCTCGGTGGCCTGGAGCCGCCAGTGGACCAGCGTGCCCTCGCCGTCGCCGCCGGCCCGGACCTCGTACTCGCTGAAGTTCCCGGGCAGCAGCTTGCGGCGTGTGTCCGCGTAGTCGGCCAGCGCGTCGAACACGTCCTCCGCCCTCGCCGCGATGACCCGCTCCGTCGTGGCTTCGACCTGCGCCATGGCTTACCTCCAGCACTCGGTTCCTGGGTGGGTAGCGCAAGCCAACCACCCCCGCGCTCACCGGCCCAAATCGGGGTTCGGACAGGGCCCGTTCCCGGCCGTCCGCGACCGCCGCGCACGATCAAGGGAACATTTGTTCTATTGTCGGTCGGAGCACTTCCGAGGAGGCACGCATGCGCTGGGACAATCTGGCCGACCGGCCCGCCGCGGGCGGGAGCGGAACCACTCGCGGAACCACCCGCGGGCCCGTGAGCGGGCCCGGCGGAGCCGTCGCGCTCTTCTCCACCGACGCGGTGACGACCAGGACCTTCGACACCCCCGAGTTCCGCGGCATCACGTTCCACGAGGTCAGGGCGCGCTCGATCGTCAACCGCGTCCCGGGGGCGTCGCGCATGCCCTTCGAGTGGACGGTGAACCCCTACCGCGGCTGCTCGCACGCCTGCGTGTACTGCTTCGCCCGCAAGACGCACAGCTACCTGGACCTGGACACGGGCGTGGGCTTCGACTCGCAGATCGTCGTGAAGGTCAACGCGCCCGAACTGCTGCGGCGGGACCTCGCGTCGCCCCGCTGGCAGGGCGCGCACATCGCGATGGGCACGAACGTCGACTGCTACCAGCGCGCGGAGGGCCGCTACGCCCTCATGCCCGGCATCATCGACGCGCTGCGCGAGCGCGCGAACCCGTTCTCCATCCTCACCAAGGGGACGCTGATCCTGCGCGACCTCGGCCTCCTGCGGCGGGCGGCCGCCGTCACCGACGTCGGCGTCTCGGTGTCGGTCGGCTTCACCGACCGGGAGCTGTGGCGCACGGTCGAGCCGGGCACCCCGGCGCCCGAGCGCCGCCTCGACGTGGTCCGGGCGCTGTCCTCGGCCGGGATCGGCTGCGGCGTGCTGATGGCCCCGGTCCTGCCGTACTTGAGCGACGGGCCGGAGCAGTTGCGCGCGACGGTCCGGGCGATCGCCGCGGCGGGCGCGGCGTCGGTGACGCCCCTGGCCCTGCACCTGCGGCCGGGCGGGGCGCGCGAGTGGTTCATGGCGTGGCTGCGGGAACACCACCCCGAGCTCGTCGGGCGCTACGAGCGGCTGTACGCGGGCGGCTCGTACGCGCCGACGTGGTACCAGCGGCGGATCACCCGGACCGTGCACGAACTGGCCGACGAGTACGGGATAGGGCCGAGCGGGCGCTCCTTCCGCATGCCGCTGCCCGAGCGGGAGGACGCGCCGCCCGCGGCGGCCCCGGAGGCGACCCAGCTCACCCTGCTCTGAACCCGGCCCGCGCCGCACGCGGCCGGCCGCCCGCCCGGCCCGCGCCGGACCCGGTCACCGGGGCCCGGTGGCGGCACGCGTCCTCACGAACCCGAAATGACCTGGCAGTCCGGCCGGGCGGGCGGGGATGATGGCGCCATGACTCCTCTCCGGCGGTGCGCGACGCGCGAGCGGGGCGCCGCATGAGCCGCGTCCCGGCCGGCCCTTCCGGCGGTGCCCCTCCGGCCCTCGTCCCCGTGGTCCGCGCGATGACGCTGGAGGACTGTCCCGCCGTCGCACGGGTGCGGGTGGACGGCTGGCGGTTCGCGTACGCGGGCCTCATGCCGGCGGCGCACCTGGCCGCGATGAACGTGGACGCCGACACCCGCAAGCGGCGCGAGCAGTTCCTGTCGGGCGCGGGGCGCGTGGTCAACCTGGTCGCGGAACGCGCGGGGACGGTGGTGGGCTGGGGCTGCTACGGCCCGGGCCGGGACGAGGACGTGCCGGAGGGGTCGGCCGAGCTGTACGCCCTCTACCTGCTGCCGGGGCACGTGGCGAGCGGGGTGGGCCGGGCCCTGACGGAGGCGCTGCTGTCCCGCGCCGCGGCGGATGGCCATCCGCGGATGCACCTGTGGGTGGTCGAGGGCAACTCCCGGGCGCGGCGCTTCTACGAACGGGCGGGCTTCGTCCCGGACGGGGCGGCGGAGCCCTACGAGGTGGCGGGCGTCGAGGTGCCCGAGGTGCGGTACGTGAGGGAGCTGAGCGCCGCGCCGGCCGCCGCGGCCAGCCGGGGCTGAGCGAGCGCGGCCCTCAGCACGGGTTGTGCGCGGGGGTCGCCGAGCGCCCCGAGGCCCTCCACGCAGGCGAGGGCGACCCGCACATGGGCCTCGCCGGGCGCCAGCAGTCCCTCGAGCGTGGTGATCAGCGCGGGCGCGGACTCCGGCGCGCGCAGCGCGGTCAGCAGGCGCACCGGGTGGAGCGCGTAGGCCGTGCGCAGCGAGTTGGTGGCGAGGGCGGCCGCCGCGCGGGCCGTGCGCGGGTCGCCGAGGCGCACCAGCGCGTACGCGGCGGCGACGCAGCGCTCCGGATCGCGGTGGTTGAGCAGCAGGACGAGGGCCTCGAAGGCGCGGGGGTCGCGGGCGCACCCGAGCCTGAAGGCGGCGATCTCCCGGGCCCACAGCGGTCGTTCGCCGGCGACGAGCGCGGCGGCCAGCACCTCGGTGTCGGCCGTGCCCAGCAGGTCCTCGCACGCGGGTGAGCCGCCGGACTCCTCGCGCACCCGGTCGGCGAGCGCCCGGAAGTCCTCGTCGGTGACGTCCACGCGGCTCAGCGTAACCGGCCGCCCGGGCCCGCCGCGGGCACACGGAAAAGTCCGCCACGGGGTCTGGTGCGCTCGTTACCCGTGAGTTAACCTCAGATGAGCGGATGGCCGGTGACGCGGCCACCCCCAGGGCGCCGTCGGTTCGGCGCCCGACCGTGCTCGTGGCGCGGGCGCCGTACGGACACGCGAGGAAGCGTGTCCCGCGGGCGCGACGCGAGGGCCCGTCATGCTCCACCGCCGGCTCCGGCCGTGCGGACCGGCCGACGGGCCGCGGGAGCGCGTGCGGCGCCGTGGCTCCCCCGCCGAGGAACGCGGCACCCCTGCACCGCCGCGCCCGGCCCATGGCTGCCGTTCCGCCGTTCCGCCGTTCCGCCGTTCCGCCGTTCCGCCGTGGCGAGCATGCCCTCGGCGGCCCCCGGCGCGGGCGTCCGGCTCGCCGCCGACTCCGCACACCGCGGCCCCGGTCGCCCCCGGCCCCTCCGCCGGGCGTGCGACGGCGCCCGCCTTTGCGATTTCCCGTTTCCTCGGCTTCTCGATCTTCTCGATTGCTCGACTTCTCGATTGCTCGACGTGACCACGGGACAGGGTCCGTCGGCTCCTCCGGCCCCGCCGCGGGCGGGCCGGTCGCCGCCTTCTCCCGGGAGACATGGTCATGGTCATGGACATCAAGACGGTCGCCGTCTTCGGCCTGGGCACGATGGGTCTGGGTCTCGCCGAGGCCCTGGCCCGCTCGGGCCGCGAGGTCGTCGGCATCGACACCGACCCGGCGGCGGCGGCGCGCGCCGCCGCCGCGCTCGACGCCTCCACCGCGCGGGCCGTCGAGCGGGGCGATCTGACCGAGCGCCGCAGGCGTGCCGCGTCGGCCGGGTTCCGCGCCTTCACCGATCCCCGGGCCGCCGCCGGGGCCGACCTGGCGGTGGAGGTCGTGCCCGAGCGCTACGAGGACAAGCTCGCGGTCCTGCGGGCCCTCGACACGGTCGTGCGGCCGGACGCGATCGTGGCGACCGGCACGAACGCGCTGTCGGTGACCCGGCTCGCCGCCGCCACCGCCCGTCCCGAGCGGGTCGTCGGCATGCACTTCTTCCATCCGGCGCCGGTGATGAGGCTGGTGGAGGTGGTGCGCACGGTCTTCAGTTCCCAGGACGCGCTGGACGCGGTCACCGCGCTCGCCCGCGATCTCGGCAAGGAGCCCGTCGCGGCGGGCGACCGGCCCGGTTTCCTCGCGGACGGACTGCTGCTGAGGTACCTCAACAGGGCTGCCGCGATGCACGAGTCGGGGTACGCCTCGCGGGACGACATCGACGCGGCGATGCGCCTGGGCTGCGGCCTGCCGATGGGCCCGCTCGCCCTGCTCGACCTCGTCGGCGTCGACACCGCGCGCGCCGTGCTCGACGCCATGTACCAGGAGTCGGGCGACCGGCTGGACGCGCCCGCGCCCGTGCTCGGCCGCCTCGCGCGGGCCGGGCTGACGGGCCGCAAGGCCGGGCGCGGCTTCTACGACTACGGGAGCGCCGGGGCCGCCCGAGGCGGCGAGCGGACGGACGCCCCCGCACTCGCGCCGGGCG
>NZ_JAKGCV010000129.1 GCF_021556455.1 Streptomyces fuscigenes
GTTCGCTGACGGCGCGTCAACCGTACTCGCGGCGGCCGTGCCCGGCGCCCGGCGCGCGGTGGTGGACACGGGGCGCGCGGAGGGCCGGGCGCCGCGACCGCGCCCCTGAAGCTCACCGCGACTTCACCTGCCGGGGCCGTCCCGGGACACCGCACCGGGTACCGCGCCGCGTACGGGGGCGCCGCGCGCGCACGGGCCGCGGTCGCGGGGAGCCGCCCGGTTCGCCCCGTACGAGTGATGAGCGCGAACGCGGGTGCGAGGGCGCGGCGGCCGGCGGACGCGCCTCGGGCCGGAGTGCGGAGAGTGCGGCGGCCGGCGGACGCGTCGAGCGGGCCGGAGCGCCGAGGGGGCGGGCGCATCGGGGACAGCTTCCGCCGGCCGCGCGGCACGGCGGCCCGCCGGCGCCACCCCCGGGCCCGGTGAAGGGGCCTGTCCGACCCGTGGCCGATACTGGGGGACATGGCTTACGACGATCTTCGCTCGCTGCTTCGGGCCCTGGAGCGCGAGGGCGACCTCAAGCGCGTGAAGGCCGAGGTCGACCCGTACCTGGAGGTCGGGGAGATCACCGACCGGGTGAACAAGGCGGGCGGCCCCGCGCTCCTCTTCGAGAACGTGCGCGGCTCGTCCATGCCCCTCGCCATGAACGTGTACGGCACGGACCGCCGCCTGCTGAAGGCGCTCGGCCTGTCCTCGTACGCGGAGATCAGCGAGAAGATCGGCGGCCTGCTCAAGCCCGAACTGCCCCACGGCTTCGTCGGCGTGCGGGACGCCTTCGGCAAGCTCGGCTCGATGGTGCACGTGCCGCCGAAGAAGGTGAAGGACGCCCCGGTCCAGGAGGTCGTGCGCACCGGCGACGACGTCGACCTCGACGAGCTGCCCGCGCTGTTCACGTGGCCCGAGGACGGCGGCTCCTTCTTCAACCTGGGCCTCACCCACACCAAGGACCCCGAGTCCGGCGTGCGCAACCTCGGCCTCTACCGCCTCCAGCGCCACGACCGCCGCACCATCGGCATGCACTGGCAGATCCACAAGGACAGCCGCAACCACTACGCCGTGGCGGCGCGGCGCGGCGAGCGGCTGCCGGTGGCGATCGCGTTCGGCTGCCCGCCCGCCGTGACGTACGCCTCGACGGCGCCGCTTCCCGGCGACATCGACGAGTACCTGTTCGCCGGCTTCGTGCAGGGCCGGCGCATCGAGATGGTGGACTGCAAGACCGTCCCGCTCCAGGTGCCCGCCGCGGCGGAGGTCGTGCTGGAGGGCTGGCTGGAGCCGGGCAGGACCCTGCCCGAGGGGCCGTTCGGCGACCACACCGGCTTCTACACGCCGCAGGAGGAGTTCCCCGCCCTGACGATCGACTGCGTGACGATGCGCAGGCGCCCGCTGCTCCAGTCGATCGTGGTCGGTCGCCCGCCGACCGAGGACGGGCCCCTGGGGCGCGCCACCGAGCGCTTCTTCCTGCCGCTGCTGAAGATCATCGTGCCGGACATCGTGGACTACCACCTGCCGGAGGCCGGCGGCTTCCACAACTGCGCGATCGTCTCGATCGACAAGAAGTACCCCAAGCACGCCCAGAAGGTCATGCACGCGATCTGGGGCGCGCACATGATGTCGCTGACGAAACTCATCGTCGTGGTCGACGCCGACTGCGACGTGCACGATCTCCACGAGGTGGCCTGGCGGGCGCTCGGCAACACCGACTACGCGCGCGACCTCACCGTCGTCGAGGGCCCGGTCGACCACCTGGACCACGCGTCCTACCAGCAGTTCTGGGGCGGCAAGGCGGGCATCGACGCGACGAGGAAGCTGCCCGAGGAGGGGTACACGCGCGACGGCGGCTGGCCGCATATGGTCGTGCCGGACCAGGAGACGGCGGCGCTGGTCGACCGCCGGTGGAAGGAGTACGGCCTGTGAGTACGACGGCGGACGGGGCCCTCGGGAACCCCGAACCGATCCCGCACGGCAACAAGGTCCGGGCCTTCCTGCGGCTCGTGATGATCGAACACTCGGTGTTCGCGCTGCCGTTCGCGTACATCGCCGCGCTGACGGCGATGGAGCGCCTCGACGACAGCGTCCACTGGTGGAAGCTCGTCCTGGTCACCGTCGCGATGGTCGGCATGCGCACTTTCGCGATGGCCTGCAACCGGATCATCGACCGGGAGATCGACGCGCGCAACCCCCGCACCGCCACCCGCGAACTCGTCACGGGCGCGGTGTCGGTGCGCTCGGCGTGGACGGGCGCGATCATCGCGCTGCTCGTGTTCCTCGCGGCGGCCGCGCTGCTCAACCCGCTGTGCCTGGCGCTGGCGCTGCCCGCCGCCGTACCGATGGTGCTGTACCCCTACGGCAAGCGGTTCACGTCCTTCCCGCACGCCATCCTCGGCGTCGCGCAGGCCATCGGCCCGATCGGCGCCTGGATCGCGATCACCGGCTCCTGGTCGTGGGACGCGGTGATCCTCGGCCTGGCCGTCGGCGTGTGGATTGGCGGCTTCGACCTGATCTTCGCCTGCCAGGACGTGCGGGCCGACCGCGCGCACGGCGTGAAGTCGGTCCCGGCCCGCTTCGGCATCCCCGCCGCCCTGCACGGCGCGCGCGCCGCGCACCTCGTCACGACGGGACTGCTGGCCTGGTACGGCGTCGCCACCGGCGCGGGCGTCCTGTACTGGGTGGGCCTCGCCGTGGTCGCGATCGCGTTCCTCTACGAGCACACGATCGTCCGCCCGCACGACCTCTCCCGCCTGAACCGCGCGTTCTTCCAGGTCAACGGCTTCATCGGGATCGCGCTTTTCGTCTTCGCGCTGCTGGACCTGATCGTCCGGGGGCTGCGCGGCTGAACGGCGCGCCGGCCGCGAGGGGACAACCCGGTGCAGACGTTCACTGCCTCGCGTGAAAAGTCGCCGATCTGCTTGTTTCGGTATGCGGGCCCGTACATACGCTGCCGCTGACCATGGCAAGCAGGAAGCGAGGGCCACCGTGATGAGCACCGAGGCCGAACGCCTGCATTCGCAGCTTGCCCGGTTCGAGGATTCTTTCCCCGGGTACCGAATGGAAATCGTTGAAGCCAGCATCATGGTGAGCCCCGTCCGCCCTCACGACAACGAGACGATCCGGCGCGTATGGAACACGCTGGAGAGCCAGGTGGGGCCCGACTGGGGCTTCGCCTCGGACGTGGCCTTCGTCTTCGACGTGGAGACGGAGCTCTGTCCGGGACCTCGCGGTCATCCCGCAGGACGCGGTGGCGGAGAACCTCAGCGCCTACGACCCCGACCTCATCGAGCTCGTCGTGGAGGTCGTGTCGCCCGGCAGCGTCCGGCGCGACTACGAGATCAAGCCGAAGCTCTACGCCGCCCGGGGCATCGCGAACTACCTGGTCCTCGATCCCTACCAGGGGCACTGCGCCGCCTTCTGTCACCCGTCCCCCGGCGGCTACCAGGGCCGCGACACGCTCCCGTACGGCAAGGACGTCACCGTGGACACCGCCCTCGGCGCGCTGACGGTCGGCACGCGGGACCTGCCCCGCGACGCGAGCGCGCCCGCCCGCTGACGTCCGGCCGCCCGGCGAGGGGTCTGCCTACAGCCCCGGCGGCAGCGAACCCGTGCCCGGCCGGGGCCGCCGCTCGCGCCGGAACAAGAACGCCGCCAGGACCCCGCCGACCAGGCCGAACGCGTGCGCCTGCCAGCTCACCCCCGGGTTGCCGGGCAGCGCGCCCAGCAGGATCGACCCGTAGACGGCGAGGATGACGAGGCCGAGGACGACCTCCCAGGCCCGGCGGTTGACGAAGCCCGTGATCACCAGGAACGCCAGCAGCCCGAAGATCACACCGGACGCGCCGATGGTGACCGAGTTCGCCGGTGCGGTCAGCCAGACGCCGAGCCCGCTGACGACCGTGATGGTCAGTACGATCCCGAAGAACCGGCGCAGGCCGCCGAGGGCCACCAGGAAACCCAGCACCAGCAGCGGGAACGTGTTGGACAGCAGATGCGCCACCCCGCCGTGCAGGAACGCCGCCGGGATGATGTCGAGCAGCTCGCCGGGCCTGCGGGGCGTGATGCCGAGCGTGTTCAGCGACTCGCCCGTCGCCTCGTCCACCCCGAGCAGCACCCACAGCAGCGCCACCCAGCCGATCATGACCGCGCCCGCGGCCTTCACCCGTCCGGTGCCCGCGCCCGCGCGCCCGGATCGGAGCATGCGGGACGCACGCCCCGCTGTGTTCGTCGGATCTGTCCCGTACGCCATCGCAGCCCCCTGCTCCCGAGCCTGACGTGCGTGAAACGTGCGGCACCCCGCCCCGGGTTCCAGCCGCGCCGCGCCGGATAGGGTCATGTGTGTGAGCACCTCCGCGGGCGCGCCCGGGCCCGAAGCCCCCGCCCCCCGCCGGCCCTGGGTCGTCGGGGTGTCCGGCGCGTCCGGCACGCCCTACGCGGCGGCCGTACTGCGCGGCCTGCTCGCCGCCGGCGAGAGCGTCGACCTGATCGTCAGCCGGGCCGCGCGCCTCACCCTCCTCGACGAGACGGGGATCTCCTTCCGCGACGGGCACTGGCGCGACGATCTCGCCGCCTGGCTCGCGCGCGGGGCCGACGGGAAGCCGGACGCCTTCGCGGCACCCGACCTGAGCGGGGTGCGGCACTGGGCGGCCGGGGACCTCGCCGCCGGGCCCTCCTCGGGGTCGTACCCGGCGCGCGGCATGCTGATCGTGCCCGCGTCCACGGCGAGCGCCGCGGGCGTGGCGCTCGGCCTGTCGAAGGACCTGCTGCAGCGCGCGGCGAGCGTGACGCTCAAGGAGCGGCGCCCGCTGGTCGTGGCCGTGCGGGAGACCCCGCTGAGCGGCCAGACCCTGCGCCACCTCGTCGCGCTGGACGGCCTCGGCGCCGTCGTGCTGCCGGTGTCGCCGGGCTTCTACGCGGGCGCCACCCACATCCAGGACCTGGTCAACTTCGTCGCCGGACGCGTGCTCGACGCCGTGGGCGTGCCCCACACCCTCTACCGCCGCTGGGAGGGGGAGCTCGGCGGCGGATCGAGGCCGCCGGGATCGGGATCGTAGGGCTGTCGGCCCGACGGCCTTCGCTCTGCCTTGTAATCTTGCTGAATCGCTGAATGATGGAAGGCATCAGGCATATGGACGCCGTGGACAGGCAGCTCATCCAGGCCCTCAGGGAGAACGGCAGAGCCTCCTACGCCGAACTCGGCAGGCTCGTCGGGCTCTCGGGCCCCAGCGTCACCGACCGGATCAACCGCCTGGAGACCGCCGGCGTCATCACCGGCTACCGCGCCACCGTGGACTCCGCGTCACTCGGCCTGGGCGTCGTGGCGCTCATCGGCATCTCGCTGTCCGACGCGGCCGACCACGAGGACGTGGCGCAGCGTCTGCGCGACCTCGGCGAGATCGAGGACTGCTGGTTCATCGCGGGCGACGACTCGTTCATGCTCAAGGTGCGCGGCGAGAACGTGGACAGCCTGGAGCGCACCATCCGCCGCCTCAGCGGCACCAAGGGCGTCTCCCGCACCCGCACCACGGTGGTCCTGTCCACCAAGTGGGAGAACCGCGTGGGGGAGCTCCCCGAGGAGTGACGTCGCCTCGCCCGCGCGGCCCCCGGCCCGGGGGCCGCGCGGGCGCGTCCCCCGCAAGGCCCCGCGGGGGCGCCCCGAGCGGGACCCCCGCGGAGGTGCCCCAAAAGGGGGCGTAATCTCGAATCGGCCCAATCGACGGGCCGACACCGGCAACAAGGGAGCGGCTATATGGACGCGGGGCTCAAGCGCGAGCTGGAGCAGAAGGTCCGCGACGGCGAGCGGCTGTCCCGCGAGGACGGCGTCGCGCTGTACGAGTCCGACGACCTGGCCTGGCTCGGCGGCCTCGCCCACGAGGTGCGCACGCGCAAGGCGGGCGACGCGGTCTACTTCAACGTCAACCGCCACCTGAACATGACGAACGTGTGCACGGCGTCCTGCGCGTACTGCTCGTTCCAGCGCAAGCCGGGCGAGAAGGACGCGTACACGATGCGCATCGAGGAGGCCGTCCGCCTCGCGAAGGCGATGGAGGGCGACAACCTCACCGAGCTGCACATCGTCAACGGCCTGCACCCGTCGCTGCCGTGGCGCTACTACCCGCGCTCGCTGAAGGCGCTCAAGGAGGCCCTCCCGCAGGTCTCCCTCAAGGCGTTCACCGCCACCGAGATCCACCACTTCGAGACGATCTCCGGCATGTCCGCCTCGGACATCCTGGACGAGCTGATCGAAGCGGGCCTGGAGTCGCTGACCGGCGGCGGCGCCGAGATCTTCGACTGGGAGGTCCGGCAGCACATCGTGGACCACCGCACCCACTGGGAGGACTGGTCCCGCATCCACCGCCTCGCGCACGAGAAGGGCCTCAAGACCCCGTGCACGATGCTGTACGGACACATCGAGGAGCCCAGGCACCGGGTGGACCACGTGCTGCGGCTGCGCGAGCTCCAGGACGAGACCGGCGGCTTCCAGGTCTTCATCCCGCTGCGCTACCAGCACGACTTCGTCGACATGAAGGACGGCAAGGTCCGCAACCGCCTCCAGGCGCGCACGACGATGGCGACCGGCGCGGAGGCGCTGAAGACCTTCGCCGTCTCGCGGCTGCTGTTCGACAACGTCCCGCACGTCAAGGTGTTCTGGGTCATGCACGGCCTGCAGACCACGCAGCTCGCGCTCCAGCACGGCGCGGACGACATGGACGGCTCGGTCGTCGAGTACAAGATCACGCACGACGCGGACAACTACGGCACGCCGAACAAGATGTCCCGCGAGGACCTGCTCGACCTGATCCGCGACGCGGGCTTCCGTCCCATCGAGCGCAACACGCGCTACGAGACGGTCCGTGAGTACCCGGGCCCCGACGCCTCGCGCCGCGAGTCGCCGCAGCCGATGCGGGTGTGAGGAAGCAGGCAGGCATGTCGCTCACGTTCCGGCTCGACCCCTCCTTCGACGTGGCGCGGGAGGGCCGCCCCCTGCGGGACGGCCTGCTCGCGCTGTGGGCGGACGTGTCCAACGCGGGCGGCGCCGTCGGCTTCGTGCCGCCGGTGTCGCCCGAGGACATACGTCCCGAACTGGTCAAGCACCTCGCCGCGATGGCGGAGGGCCGCACCCACCTGCTGGTGGGGTACGACGACGAGGGTGCGGTCGCCGCGACCGCGTTCCTCACGCTCAACACGCACCGGCTGATGCGCCACTGGCTGTGGCTGTACACGGTGATGGTCCACCCGAAGCACCAGGGCAAGGGGTACGGACGGCAGCTGATGGCCGCCGCGGCCGAGGCGGCCCGCGGCATCGACGGCATCGAGGCCATACGGCTGACCTGCCGCGGCGGCACCGGCGCCGACCGCTTCTACGAGGCGTGCGGTTACAAGGAAGTGGGCCGGGTGCCCGGCGCGATCCGCGTCGCGCCCGGCGACGACCGCGACGACGTCGTCATGCTGCTCCCGCTGCAGGCCGCCTGAGGCCCCCGTGCTTCACTGGAAGGCAACAGCCCGGAAGGAAGAAGGCGCTCAGTGATCCGGCAGCCAGGAGTGACAGTCCGCTACACGATGGCGCGCATCGCCATCTTCATCGGGTGCCTGGTCGTGGTCGCGGCCCTGACCCGGGTCGGCGTGGTGCCGCGCGGCCTCGGCGCCTCGAACGGCATCTGGGTGCTGCTGCTCGCCCTGATCATCTCGGCGCCGATCAGCTTCGTGGTGCTGCGCAAGCAGCGCGACGAGATGTCGGTGAAGGTTTCCGGCCGGGTCGACCGCGCCCGCGCCCGGCTCGAGGCGAACCGCGCGAGCGAGGACGTCGAGTAGCGACGGCCCGCCCGGGCACCTGCCGGCCGCCCGGACCGCTCTCCGCACGCCCGCGCTTCGACCTCCACGCGACGCGGCTGCCGGTCGTGCGGTTGGCGCCCGGCCACCGGGACGCCGGCCCCTCGCACGACGCGGCGGCCGGTCCTCGAACGGCCCGTCACGTGGAGCACGGCCCGTCCCCTCCCGGGGCTCGCCGTCCTGTCGGCTCGACGGGCGCGCCACCGATCGGCGCGCCGGACGCGGCCAGTGATTCGGCTCACACACCATGACGCCCCCGTCTCCCCAACTGCCCTGGGGAGACGGGGGCGTTGTCGTGCGGTGTCCCGAGACCGGGCAATGTTGGCTCAAAGAATGGCTTTGAGTATCCCAAAGACCCCGTGTTAACTGTCGCCCATGACCAGATCCGTGCATACCGAACTTGGCATGAGCACCGCGCTCGTGTCGCGCCTGCACGTCGATCTCTGCCGCTGCATGTCCGCGGTCTGTCGCCGCTCGGTCTGACCCTCACGGTCCCCGGCGTCCGGCCCGGCCCCGTCATGTCCGTACAGCGGCACGTCGCGCATCCCGCGAGGCGCCCGTGCGGACCGCGCGGCGCGGGAACGGCCGCCGGGGCCGGACAGCCCCGCCCCGCCCGTCCCCGTCACGTCACGTCAGGAGAGCGTCCGTGTCCGCCAACACCGCAGCCGGCACCACCGCGGGTCCCGAGGGACCCCGCAGCCGGTCCCTGCCCAAGGTCCCCTTCTGGGCCCAGATAGTCGCCGGCCTCGTCATCGGCGCGCTGCTCGGCTGGCTCGCCCGGAGCCAGGACATCGGCTGGCTCGTCACCACGCTGGACAAGGTCGGCCACCTCTTCGTCCAACTGCTGAAGCTGGCCGTCGGCCCGCTCGTCTTCTTCGCGATCCTGGTGTCCATCACCAACCTCCGCAAGGTCAACAACGCGGCCAGGCTCGCGACCCGCACCCTGCTCTGGTTCATGATCATGTCGCTGATCGCGGTCGCGATCGGCATCGCGATCGGCCTGATCACCAACCCCGGCTCCGGCACCGACCTGACGCCGAAGGACGGCAAGCTGCCCGAGCACTCGGGCTCCTGGATCGACTTCCTCACCGGCATCATCCCGACGGACGTCATCACGCCCTTCAGCGAACTGAACGTCCTGCAGATCGTGTTCATGGCCGCCGTCGCCGGCATCGCGGTGCTCAAGGTCGGCGAGCGCGCCAAGCCCGTCCTCACGCTCAGCGAGGTCGTGCTCGAACTGCTCCAGAAGGCCCTGTGGTGGGTCATCAGGCTCGCCCCGCTCGGCACCATCGGCCTGATCGGCTACGCGATCGCCGACTACGGCTGGGACCTCATCGGCAAGTACGCCACCTTCACCGCGGACGTGTACGTGGGCTGCGCGATCGTGCTGTTCGGCGTGTACCCGCTGCTGCTCTCCACGGTCGCCAAGGTCAACCCGCTGCAGTTCTTCAAGGGCGCCTGGCCCGCCATCGAGCTCGGCTTCGTCTCGCGCTCCTCGGTCGGCACCATGCCGGTCACGCAGAAGGCGGCGGAGCGCCTGGGCGTGCCAAAGACGTACACCTCGTTCGCCGTGCCGTTCGGCTCCACCACCAAGATGGACGGCTGCGCCTCGATCTACCCGGCCATCGCCGCGATCTTCGTCGCGCAGATCTTCGACGTGCACCTCGGCGTGCAGGACTACGTGCTGATCGCGTTCGTCTCCGTGATCGGCTCGGCCGCGACCGCCGGCCTCACCGGCGCGACCATCATGCTGACGCTGACCCTGTCGACGCTCGGCCTCCCGCTGGAGGGCGTCGGCCTGCTGCTCGCGATCGACCCGATCCTCGACATGATGCGCACGGCCACGAACGTCGCCGGCCAGATCGTCGCGCCGATCATCGTCGCCGCGCGGGAGAACATCCTGGACCGCGAGGCCTTCGCGTCGGCCACCGCCTCGCCGGTGGAGGACGCCGCGACCGGGGCCGAGCCGCGCGAGAAGGAGCTCACCGCCGCGGTGTGACGCGCCACCGCTGCCGCGGCGCGACGGGCCTCTCCCTCCCCGTGCGGGGGCGGGGGAGGCCCGTCGTCGTGCGCCCGTCCGGCACGGAGCGGACCCCCGCGGGCGGCCCGCTGCGCCGCCACCGCCGAACCCGCCGCTGCCGCCCAGGTGTTCGCGACCGGCCAGTTCCGCTTAGGGTCACGTCTGAGCGTTCCTCAGGAGCGCCGCCCACCTCGAGGAGCCGCCCGTGTCCACCGCCGAAACCGGGCCGTCCACGCCGCCGATCACCCAGCCTCCGCACGAGGTGGTACCGCCCGACGTCGTGACCGTCGGCGGGGTGGTGCGCGAGGCGTACGTCGCCCCGTTCGCGCCCGCCGTGCGCGGCGGATCGCTCGCCGACATCCCGTACGAGAACGTCCGCCAGGCCCCCGACGACATCGTCATCAGCCGCAAGCTGCCCGACGGTACCTGGCGGGACGTGACCGCGGCGGCGTTCGCGGAGGACGTCGGGGCGGTCGCCCGGGGGCTGATCGCGGAGGGCCTGATGCCGGGGGACCGGCTCGCGATCATGGCCCGTACGACCTACGAGTGGACGCTGCTCGACTTCGCGGCCTGGGCCGCGGGCCTGGTGACCGTGCCGATCTACCCGACGTCGTCCGCGTTCCAGACCCGCTGGATCCTCCAGGACTCCGGCGCGATTGCGTGCGTGGTGGAGGACGCGGCGCAGGCCGCCCTCGTGCGCCAGGAACGCCGCCAGCTCTCCCGCATGACGCACCTGTGGGAACTGGACGACGGGGGCCTCGACCGGCTGCGCGAGGCCGGCGCGGGCATCGGCCCCGACGTGCTCGCCGAGAGACGGGCCGCCCTGACCCCCGACAGCCTCGCCACCCTCAGCTACACGTCGGGCACGACCGGGCGGGCCAAGGGCTGCGCGCTGACGCACGGCAACTTCTTCTCCGAGGTCGACAACGCTGTCGCCCTGCTGTACCCGGTGTTCACGACGGTCAGCAAGGAACCGGCGTCGATCCTGCTCTTCCTGCCGCTCAGCCACGTCTTCGGCCGGATGGTCTCCGTGGCCTGCCTCCGGGCCCGGGTGCGGCTCGGCCACGCCCCGTCCGTCGAGACGGACGCCCTGCTCGCCGACCTCGCCGCGTTCCGGCCTACGTTCCTGCTCGCCATTCCCTACGTCCTGGAGAAGGTCTACAACACGGCACGCGCCAAGGCCGAGCGGATGGGGCGCGCCTCGTCCTTCGACCGCGCCGCGCGGATCGCCCGCCGCTACGGGGAGGCCCTGGAGGCAGCCGAGCACGGCACGGGCCCCGGCCCGACCACCATGCTGCGGGCCACCCGCGCCCTCTACGACCCGCTCGTGCACCGGCGGATCAGGGCGGCGCTCGGCGGCCGCGTCAAATACGCGATCTGCGGCGGCTCGCCCCTCGGCCGCCGCCTCGCCTCGTTCTACGCGGGCGTCGGCGTCGAGATCTTCGAGGGCTACGGCCTGACGGAGACCACGGCGGCCGCCACCTGCACGCCGCCCGGCCGGCCGCGCATGGGCACGGTCGGCTGGCCCATCCCCGGCACGGCCGTGCGGATCGCCGACGACGGCGAGGTGATGCTGCGCGGAGGGCACGTCTTCGCCGGGTACTGGGACGCGGAGAAGGGCGCGCCGGTCCCGGAGACCGACGAGGACGGCTGGTTCGCCACCGGGGACCTGGGCGAACTCGACGCCGAGGGCTACCTGTCGATCACGGGGCGCAAGAAGGACATCATCATCACGACCGGCGGCAAGTCCGTCGCCCCGGCGCCGCTGGAGGACTGGCTGCGGGCCCACCCGCTGATCAACCAGTGCATGGTGACCGGCGACAACCGTCCGTACATCACGGCCCTCATCACCCTCGACGCGGCGGGCCTCGCGCACTGGCGGGAGATGCGCCGCAGGCGGATGCCGGCCGGCCAGTCGTCGCCCGAGGCGGAGGAGGAGGATCTGCGGGGCATCCTCCAGCGGGCCGTGGACGAGGTGAACCGGCTGGTCTCGCGCGCCGAGTCGATCCGTCGCTTCCTCGTCCTGACCAGGGACTTCACCGAGGCGAACGGCCACCTCACGCCGTCGATGAAGCTGCGGCGCGCGGAGATCACCCGGGACTTCGCGGACGAGATAGCGAAGATGTACGAGAAGTGAGATCAGCGGGCGGTACGGCACCGCCGGGGAGGCGGCGGCGCCCACCGGAGCGGTAGCGCCGAGAAGCGGCTGCGCCGGGGGAAGCGGCTGCGCCGGGGGAAGCCTCTGCGCCGAGGGAAGCGGGCCGCATTCCGGCTTCGGGGAAAACGCCGGAAAGCGAGTGAAAGGACCTCGACGGGACAAAGGCCGCCCGGAACGGAACCGCCCAGAAGAGGAACGAAAGTCCCGAAAGGGGTGGACCGGGTGAGGGCGACCCCGATGGAACCGGGAAAACGGCCGTGCCGGGCCCGTACCGGCCGTGGGCGGGATTGCCGGAGACTCCCGAAAAGGGCGCGACCGTGGCGGGCGGGGCCGTCGGCCGGGGCCCTTTCGGCGGGGCGGGCAATCAGCGCCCGAGAACGGGCCCGCCGCAATCGGGCCGCCCCTGCCGGAACGTTCCGGCAGGATTGCCCGGGCAGGGCCCGCAAAAGGTGCAGGGGCCCCTTCCCGCCGCCTGGGCGACGGGGTGGGGCCCCTTGGTACTGCTCATTCAAGTCGTGCGCGATCGCCGACCCGTGGCACTAGGCCGGGGTGACGTTCTCCGCCTGCGGGCCCTTGGGGCCCTGGGTGACGTCGAAGTTCACGAGCTGGTTCTCCTCGAGGGAGCGGAAACCAGACGCGTTGATCGCGGAGTAGTGGACGAAGACATCCGGGCCGCCGCCGTCCTGGGCGATGAAGCCGAAGCCCTTTTCAGCGTTGAACCACTTGACGGTTCCGGTAGCCATAAGCCCTCCTTGGGCCAAAGGGTTGCCCTGCTCCAGAACCTGCAAACAAGTCTGAAAACTACAAAAGCCTGCGGGGTCACATGCTCCGCAGGCTCTGTACTGCAAGGGAAACCAAACTGCAACTTGCGGCGAGCCTAGCACGGGCGATCCGTGCGACGGTAGAGGCAAAGATCATTGTTCATCTCGCGTCCCGGCCGCCCGCGGCGCGACGACCTGCCACGCACCGCCCGGACGCCGCCGCCGTGGGGGCGCGCGGCCCCCGGCGCACGCCCCCACGGGTAGGGACGGCGCGGCGGTGAGGCG
>NZ_JAKGCV010000012.1 GCF_021556455.1 Streptomyces fuscigenes
GCACGGGCCCCGGCGCCTGCCCGAGGCCGAGTGGCTGCGCCAGCCGCAGTGGGTGCGCCTGCGCCGCGCGTCGACGACCGGACGCGCCACCTCCCGCCTCCTCGTCGTGCTGACGCACCGGCCCCTGCCGCCGGACGCGCTGCGGCCGTTCGAGGACCTGTACGCGCACGTGGTGCGGGCGTCGACGGGCCCGGAGTTCGAACGTGTCGGCGACGGCGCGTACCGGCTCGACCCGGCGGACCCGGACCAGGTGGGCCGGCTGCTCGACGCCGTCGGCGAGCGCGGGCGGGCCGGGGCCGACTGGCTGCACGCCCTGCCCCTCGCCCTGACGGGCACACCCGGCCCGGACACCCTGGAACGGGCCCGGCACGCCTGCCTCGACACTCCCGCCGCGCTGCTGCGGGCGCTGGCCGGGCGGCGCGGGGCACCCGCGGTGCGTCCCTGGTGGGTGTCGTACGGGGCGCGCCCGGTCGACGGTCCCGTCGTCCGGCCGGAGGCGGGCCTGCTGGCGGGCGCGGCCACCGTGCCCGGGCAGGAGGGACTGGCACGAGGCCGCTGGGTCGACGTGCCGACCGGCGACCTGCGCGACAGCGCGGACGCCCTCGCGGCGCTGCTGGCCGGCAGCCACGCCGGTTCCGAACCAGCCGGCCACGGCACGGGCGACGCGATCGACACCGGCAGCGCGGGCGACACGGACGGCGAGGGCGGGACAGGTGGCACGGGCGACGCGGCCGTGACCGCCGGTCATCTGGCGCTGCGTCAGGGATTCTGGTGGCGCCTCACCACGCTCCCGGTGGCCGCGGACCCGGGCCCCGGCGGGCCCGCCCCGCACCAGGGCTCCGGCGACCACCTCGTCCTCGGCGGCACGGGCGGCATCGGGACGGCCGCCGCGCGGTGGCTGCTGGAGCGAACGGACGGCCGGGTGCTGCTGCTGGCCCGCCGCCCCCTCCTGCCCGACGCCCTGCGGCCGTGGGCACAGCGCGTGGATCTCGTGCGGGCCGACCTCGCCGCCGACGACCTCGACGCGGTCCTCGCGGAGATCGGTGCGCGTACGACGGCCCTGGCCTGCGTCGTGCACGCGGCGGGCGTGCCCGCGGGCGCGCTGGTGGCGCTGCGCGATCCCGCCGCGGCACGCGCCGGGACGGCGGCCCGGATGCGGGGGGCGCTCCTGGTGGAGCGGGTCGTGGCGCGGTACTCCCCGGCGACGGTGCTCCACTGCTCGTCGATGTCGGCGCTGCTGGGCGGGGTGGGCCAGTTCGACTACGCCGCGTCGGCCGGGCTCCTCGACGCCTTCGCCGGGTACGCCGCCGGTCCGGCGGACCGCACCGCGCGCATCGCCGTCGACTGGGACGTGTGGCGCGAGGCCGGCATGGCGCTGCGCGTGCCCGCGGCGGACGCCCGGCACCGCGCGCACCTCGCGTACGGGCTGGACACGGCGGAGGGCATGCGCGTCCTTGACCGGGCGTTCGCACTTCAACTCCCGCACCTGCTCGTGTCGGCCACGGAGCTGGCGGCGTCCCGGGCGTTCTACGAGGGCGCGCCGGTGCGGCCCGCCGGGCCCGCCCGCGCGGACGCCGAGGACGCCGCCGGCCGGACGGGCCTCGCGGCGGGCGCCCCCAACGAGGCCCTCCCGGGGCGAGCGGCTCCTCCGGTCACGGCCGACTCCGGCCGGGGCACGGCCGCGCCGGCCGTGCCGGGGAGTGCCCGTGACCCGTTCTCCGGTGCGGGCACCACGACGGGGGCGGCCGGGTCACCCGTACCGTCCGGTCCACCCGTACCCGCCGGGTCGCCCGTACCGTCCGGTCCACCCGCACCCGCCGGGCCGCTCGGGCCGGAGGCGGCGGGCCTGCTGGAGGAGTGGCTGCGGGACCTGCTCGGTGTGGACTCGATCGACCCGGAGGCCGACCTCTACGACCTGGGGGCCGACTCCCTCACCATGCTCGACCTGATCAGCGAGGTGAAGCGGCACTTCGACGTGGAGCTGGAACTCTCCCGGCTCAGCCACCGCGTGAGCCTGGCCGAGATCCTCGCGGAGCTGCGCTCCTCGGCAGGGGCGGCAGCGGCGGGCGCCGAGAACGCGGCGCGGGTGTTCCCGGCCGGCCCTGCCGCCGGGGATAACGCCGCGCCCTTCAGGAAAGGCACCGCGGACCCCGGCGCGGACACCGCCGGGAGCGCGGCGGGCTCCGCCGGACCGGGGACCCGCCGCGGAGCGACCCCCGAGGGCGCGGAAAGCACCGGGGCGGGCGCCGGCGCGAGCGGGGACAGCGCCCGGATCGAGTGGTGGCAACAGGGCGCCGGGGAGAGCAGGGACGGTGTGCGGATCGAGACGTGGCAGCAGGGCACCGGGCCCGGCGTCCTGTGTCTCGTGCATCCGGTCGGCGGGGACGTCCAGGCCTACCGTCCGCTGGTCTCGGCGCTGGGGCCCCGGGCCACGGTGTGCCTGATCGCCGACCCGGCCCTGCGTGATCCCGCCGCCCCGGAGTGGTCCCTGACCGAGCGGGCGGAGCGCTACCTGGCCGCTCTGCGGGCACGCTTCCCCGGCGACCCGGCACACCACCGGGTCGCGGGCTGGTCGTTCGGCGCCTGGGTCGCACTGGAGATGGCGCGCCTCGCCGAGTCGCGGGGGCGGGCGTTCGGGGGGATCGACCTGATCGACCCGCCGGCCCCGGACTCGGGACCGCTCCACCAGCGCTACGGCGACGACGCGCTGCGCACGCTGTTCGCCGCCGAACTCGCCCAGGCCGGCCCGGGCGGGGAGCGCCGGGGCGGCGAGGAGGCCCGCTCTTACGCGGACCGGCTCGCCCGGTGCTGCCGTGCCAACCTCCGTGCCATGGCCGGCCACCGGGTGCGGCCCGCCACCGGCACGCCCGCCCGTGTGTGGCTGGCGTCCCGCCCGGTCGAGGGGCTGCCGGCGCCGCTCCCGCTGCCGGAGCTGCGCGAGCGGTGGGCGCGGTACGTGGCACGGCCACAGGCCCTCCGGGTGCTGGACGCCACGCACTACGGCATCGTGCGCGGCGAGCACGCCCGGACGCTGGCCGCGGCCATCGACGGGCCCGCGGCGGACGACGGACCGGGCGTCACATGAGCGGCACGCCCCGGCGGGAGCCGGCGGCGGGCACGTCCCGCCCGCCGGCCCGCCGCTCGCAGCTCCCCGTCGAAAGCAATGCCCACCCACCCACCGCCCCGCTTCCGCACCCCCGCAAGCCGCAAGCCGCAAGCCGCAAGCCGCAACCGGCAACCCGTGAACCGCACGCGACCACACAGGTCCAGGCCCGCATCCACACTCACACCCACGCCCACGCCCCGGCCTCCCGATCGGCCGGGCACCCGCCGCACACCGGAGGACCCATGGAGACCTACGAACTCGAAGCCGTCGAACGCGTCACCACCCGGCCGCCGCGCGACTTCCGTACCCTCCGCGTACGCTCCCTGACGCCGGTCGTCGGGGCCGAGGTCAGCGGTCTCGACCTGTCCCGCGAGCTGACGGACGAGCAACTGGGCGAGCTGAGGCAGGCGTTCCTCGACCACCATGTCCTCGTCTTCCGCGACCAGCACATCACGCAGGAGGACCACCTGCGCCTCGCCGGCCACTTCGGCGAGCTGCGGCCGGTCAACCCGCCCCCGCCCGAGGGCGATCCGCACATCCTGGAGATCAGCACCACCCCCGAGGCCGCCAACGTCGCCGGCAACGGCTGGCACACCGACGGATCGGCGGACGCCGAGCCGTCGCTCGGCTCGATGCTGTATCTCAAGCGGATACCGGAGCCGGGCAGCGGCGGCGACACCCTGTTCGCCAACATGCACCTGGCCTACGAGATGCTGTCGCCCGCCCTGCGGGAGATGCTGGACGGGCTCACGGCGATCCACGACGGCCTGGCGGCCTTCGGCAGCCAGACGCCGCCCGCCGGGTACGTGGCGCCGCGCAGCGAGCACCCGCTCGTGGTGCGCCACCCGGAGACCGACCGCAAGCTGCTGTACGTCAATCCCGCCTACACCACCCGCATCCCCCAGCTGTCGGAGGAGGAGAGCCGCGCGGTCCTGGATCTGCTGTTCGCCGTGACGGCGCGACGCCCGGTCCTGAGCTGCCGGGTCCGCTGGGAGCCCGACACCCTGGTGTTCTGGGACAACCGCTGCGTGCAGCACCACGCGACGTACGACTACTACCCGTACACGCGCTACGGGCAGCGCATCGCGATCAACGGCGGCCCGCTCAAGGCCTGATCCCCGCCCCGCACCAGGGTCTTTCGTTCGGATCAGGTCGGATCAGGGGGGTGCCCCCGGCCGGAGGTCGGGGGAAGGGTCCGGTGCCGTGCATCGCAAGGCGGAGGAGGGAGCCGACGCGGAGCGTCGGGGACCGACGACAACCCCGCGAGGTGCGGTGCCCGGGGCACGCGAGCCCGGCAAGATCCCAACGAGAGGCCCCAGTACTGCAACGGTCTTTGCCATGACGGTTGCAGTACTGGGGCAGGTATCGAAAGCGCAGGTCATCGGGCAACACTTCCGAAATGACATGCGATCTCTGCCTGGTCGTGCTGGGATCAATCGCCATGAATGATCGTTTCCTTGATGAAGCCGACGTGCTGGATCGGATGGAGCGGAACCTGGCGGGACACGCCTGTCATTTGCACCGGAGTCTGCCCGGCGCGACCGTCACAGAGGCCGGTGACGTCCTGGTCGCGGACAGCGGCCTGGACGACGACACGTTCAACATCGTCGCCGCGGCCCGCTTCGCCGCCGCTGACGTCACAGCCCGTATCACTGAGACCGCGGAGACCCTGGTCGGTACGGGCCGTCCGTTCTCCTGGTGGGTGGGGCCCGCCTCGACACCGGCCGACCTCTCCGCCCGCCTGACGGCTGCCGGCCTGCCGGTCTCCGAACGGGAGACGGCGATGTGGGCCGAACTGGACGACGCTCTGCCGCCTCTCGCCGTTCCGGGTCTGGACATCCGGACGGTGACCACGCGCGAACAGCTCGCGGACTACGCCACGGTCCTCGCCGCGAACTGGCATCCACCTGCCGAGACCGTCCGGCAGTTCTTCGCCCGGTCCGCTCCGCAGGCGCTCGCCGTGACCTGCCCGGCCCGGTACCTGGTGGGCTACCTGGAGAACAGCCCGGTCTGCTCCGCCGAGGTGTTCCACCACGCGGGAGTCGCCGGCATCTACAACATCTCCACCCTGACCGCCCACCGCCGACGTGGCTACGGCGGAGCCATCACGCTCGCGGCCCTTCACGCAGCCCGCGAGCGAGACCACCGCATCGCGGTCCTGCAGGCGTCAGCCGACGGAGAGCCTGTTTACCGCCGTCTGGGGTTCCGCGCCTGCGGCCAGTTCGTCGAACATGCCATCAACGCCTGAACCGCCACGACTCCACGGACGTCCGCCATCCCTGAGCAAGCCGGTCACAGCCTTTCATTGACGGCCGCTACGAGGACAGTGGCCTGGTAGCGGCCCGCGAGTCTGCCGCATCTCGTGGTCACGGCCCGGCTCCTTTTGAGCCGGTCGATACCGCACTCGACGGCATGCCGAGCCTTGTAGTCCTCAGCGTTGAACCCGGTCGGCCGACCCCCGCGGGAGCCGCGCCTCTTGCGGTGGCGCTGCTGGTCGGCCGTGTCCGGGCCGGTGCAGGGGATACCGCGCCGGCGCAGGCAGGCGCGGTTCTTACGGGAGGCGTACGCCCAGTCCGAGCGCACCCGGCCGGGGCGGACGGGCGGCGGGCCCGGCCCGAGGCGGCGCACCCGGGCTCTCTCCAGCACGGGCTCGAACTGTGGCGCGTCGCCGCGCTGCCCTGCCGTAACCACGATCGGCATGGGCCTCTGTCCCTGCTCGACCGCCAGGTGCAACGTGGTGGTGAACCCGCCGCGCGGCCTACCCAGCCCATGGTCCGCGGGCCGGTGGGGAGCTACGCGCCCGGCGCCCGCCCCGGCGGCACCGCGCACGCCGGGGTGCCGCCGGGCAGCCGGGCGCGGTTGGCCGCGACCAGCCGGTAGGCGCCGTGGGCGATCCAGCGCACCGGCGGCAGCGTGAGCAGCGCGCCGACGACGGGCCAGGCACCCCCGCAGCGCATCAGCAGCTTCGCCACGGCCTGCGCCCCGCCGAGGACCGTCCCCGCGGGGGTGACCCACAGCACCTCGTACTGCGCGCGCTCCGCCGTCGTCCCGAGCGCGTCGAGGTCGGCGAACTGCCAGGGCGTCATGTCGCAGTCGGGCCGCAGGCGCCGCTCGGCGAACTCCACGCATGTCGTGCAGAAGGCGCAGTCCCCGTCGTAGACGAGGACGGATCTGTTCCTCATGTCCGCATTATGCGCGCAGCCGCGGGCACGGCCGCGCCACTCACCCGGCGCGGACCCCGGCGGGCGCCTGTCCGATCTGGGCACCGTCCGGGAAGTCAGTCGAGCGCGACAGCTCCTCCCACGCGGCGAGGTCCGCGTCGACGGCCGCGCGTCCGGCCCGTACCAGGCGCAGCCCGTCCGAGCCGAGCACCAGGTGCGCGGGCGGCCGGGGCAGGTCGACGACGGCGAGCAGCGCTGCGGCGGCCTTCGCCGGGTCGCCGAGCTGACGGCCGTCGGCTGCCGAGCGGGCCGCGCGGATCGGCTCGAACAGCGCGTCGTAGTCGGGGAGGAAGCGGGGCGCGCGGACCATGGAGCGGCCGGCCCAGGCGGTGCGGAAGGAACCGGGCGCGATCGTGGTCACGTGGATGCCGAAGCCGGCGACTTCCTTGCCGACGGCCTCCAGCAGCCCCTCCACGGCGTACTTGCTGCCGCAGTAGGCGGAGACGCCGGGGAACGAGGCGAGCCCGCCCATCGAGCTGACCGCCAGGACGTGCCCGCGGCGCCGGGCCCGCATGTACGGCAGAACGGCCTGCACGGTGGCGGCGGTGCCGAAGACGTTGACCTCGAACTGGGCTCGCAGCATCGCGAGGGGCGTCTCCTCGAAGACGCCTTCGAGCCCGTAGCCCGCGCTCGCGACGAGTACGTCGATCGGGCCCACGCCCTCCTCGACGTCTCGCACGGTACGCGCGACCGCCTCGTCGTCGGTGATGTCGAGGAGGCGCGCGTGGGCACGCCCGGGAGCGAGCGCCTCGAAGGCGGCGCCGTCCTCCGGGCGCCGGACGGTGCCGGCCACGGTGTGGCCGGCCTCCAGGGCGCCCTGGGCGAAGGCGCGGCCGAGGCCGCTGCTGACGCCGGTGATCAGGAAGGTCTTGCGGGTCGGCCGGGTCATGGCGTGACTCCCCCTCGGTCGGGGACGAACAGGGACGCCTTCGAGTCTACATCGTGCAGATTTTTTTCTGCACTCTGTAGATTCTTCTCGGGGCGGGTAGGCTCTGGCACTCGGGCCGGCAGGGCCCCGGGCGAGAGGAGAGGCTGGCCGGATGGGCAGGCGGAGCGAGACGCCACGCAAGGGGGACCTGCGCGAGCAGGCGCTCCTGGACGCCGCCGAGGAGCTGCTCGCGCGCGTCGGCCTGGAGCGGATGACCGTCGAGGACATCGCGAAGGGGGCCGGCATCTCGCGCGGCTCGCTCTACTTCTACTTCCGCTCCAAGCAGGACGTCCTCGCGGCCCTCGTGGCCCGCACGATGATCGCCGTCCGCGAGGACGCGGCCCGGGCCGCGGAGGACACCGCGAGCCCGCCGGCCCGGTCGGTCGAGCGTGCCCTGCTGCGCACCGGGCGCATGTGGCGCGAGCACGGCACCGTGATGCGCGCGGCCGTGGAGAACGCGGCACGCAACGAGGCCGTCGGACGGTCCTGGAACGAGACGGTGGAGGTCTTCGCAGCCGCCATGCGGCAGGTCCTCGTACGCGCCGGGCTGCCCGACGGCGACGGCCCCGCCGACGCGGCCGCCGTCGCCCGCGCACTGTGCTGGATGACCGAGCGCTGCTACTACCTCGCGTACGGCGAGATCGGCGCGGCGGATGCCATCGCCACCGCCCCTTCCTCCCCTGCCGCCGGCGGCCGCGGCGACGGAGGGTCCGATCCGCTCGACCGCGCGACCGCGACGCTGCGGGAGGTCTGGCTGCGGGTGATCGCGCCGGGAGCGGTCTGAGGAACGGGCCGAGGAACGGGACGAGGAACGGGACGAGGAACGGGCCGCTCCCACCGCCGGGACGCCGGCCCCCGCGGAGCCCACTCCTGCCCGGCCCCCTTGCCCTGCCGGCCCTTGTCGGGCGGCAGGTCCGCCCCGTGCGCCGCGTCTCCCGCGTCCCCCCGCTCCCTGACGCCCGGGGCCGGTCCCGGCGCCCGTTACCTGGGCCGCCGGGGCGGGCGCCCGGCCGCGGCCGGGCGTTCCCCCCGGGCCCCTCACATCCGCGGATCGGGCCTCAGGAGCGCGAACACGGCACCGAACGGGTCCGCGAGCCAGGAGATGCGGCCGACCTCGGGCACGTCCGTCGCCGGCATCAGTTCGGCGCCGCCGGCCGAGACGGCGGCCTCGACCGTGGCGTCGACGTCCGTCGCGTAGAAGTAGGGCACCCAGCGCGGGCGTTCGCCTCCCCCGCCGGCCGCGTCGCCCACGGGTGCCGCCCCGCCGAAGGACGCCTCCTCCTGGTCGCCGTCGCGCGTGCTCAGCACCCGGTAGGTCATCCCCGGCGCCTCCCGTTCCTGGCTGCGCCAGCCGAACAGGCCCTCATAGAAGGCGATGTCGCGGGCCGGGTCCGGGACGTGCAGCTCCACCCACAGCAGCGCGTTCGGTGCGGAGGCGAGTTCGATGCCCGCTGTCCTGCCGGGCTGCCAGAGCGCGAACTCGGCGCCCTGCGGATCGGTGGCGTGGGCGAGCCGGCCGGCGTCCATGACGTCCACCGGTCCCATCCGGACGACGCCGCCGCCCGCGCCGACGGCGGAGGCGGTGGCGTCGATGTCGTCGGTCTTGAAGTGCACCGTCCAGGCGGAGGCCGCCCCTTCCTGGGTGAGCGGTCCGAGGGCCGCCACCGTCTTTCCGCCGCTCCGGAAGAACCCGTACCCGCCCGCGTCGGGTCCCGCCGACGTGTGCCGCCAGCCGAAGACGGCTTCGTAGAACGCGGCGGCCGCCTCCGTGTCGGGGCTGCCGAGGTCGAGCCAGTTGGGCGATCCGGTACGGAACTCGGTACCGAGCATGGTGCCTCCTGGTGCGGGAAGGGGCGCGGCTCCTGGTCGGGCCGCGCCCCCACGATGCCGACCACCTCCCGCCGCCGTCCGCGCACGGGTCGCCCCGGGAGGCCGGGTTCACCCGTACGGTCGCCCGCGGGGCGGCACGTGGCGTGGGGCGTCCTCGCGCCCGGTGTCCGCACCGCGAGCGGAACGCGACCCGTAGGCGGGCGGTCGGCGGGGCACAGACCCGCACCGCGCACCGCCCGGGGCGTGGCCGCGGTGTGCCGCCGCCCCGCTGCTACGCTGCCGCAGCAGGCCGGTGCCCACCGGCCGGGAACATCGAACGCTCCGCCGGACCGGCACAGTTGGAGCAGCGGAACAGCGGGGAGCGCACATGCTGGCGGCGGGTCTCGTCCTTGCGATGATCGCGGGACTGATACACGTGTACATCTTCGTCCTCGAATCCCTCCGATGGACGGATCCCCGCACCCGGGCGGTCTTCGGCACCTCGGAGGAACAGGCTCACACGACCCGCCAACTGGCCTTCAACCAGGGCTTCTACAACCTGTTCCTGGCCGTGGCCGCCATCGCCGGTGCGATCGTGGTGTTCACGGGCCCGGAGACCGTGGGCAGGACGCTCACCACGACGGGCACGGCCAGCATGGTCCTCGCGGCCCTGGTCCTGCTGCTGAGCGACCGCACGAAGGTCCGCGCCGCTCTCGTCCAGGCTTTGGCGCCGGCGCTGTCGTTGATCGCGCTGCTCCTGGCCGCCGTGCTGTAACCACGCCCGACCGCTGCGCCGCCCCGGTTCCCGGCCGCCCGGTCGCCGCCGGCCGCTCCGCCGGGGGAACCCGGTTTCGCCCGGTCCGGGCCACGGTATGTGAGACCTCCGTGGCCCGGCGTCGCCCGACCCTCCGTGGCCCGGCCCGCCCGACGCGCCGTTCGGGCGGCCTTCCGCCCGGCCGCCCGGCGGCCGTGACACCGAGGGTGTGGTGCATGAGTACCTGGATGCCGCGGGACGCCGTGCCCCGGTTGTGCGGGTCGGTGGCCACCGGCGCCGTGGTGGGCACGTCCGTGGGGGCGGGCACCGGGGCGGTGCTGGGCGGCCTGACCGGGATCACCGCGACCGAGCTGGCCTTCGTGGTGGCGGGCTGGACGGTGCTCTGGCCGATGGACGCGGCCGCCACCCGCGGCAACTCACGGCGCGAGGACTTCCGGCCCGCCGTCGACGAGATCGTCGTCGTGGTGGTCGCCTCGTGCGGGCTGATCGCCATCGTGCTGCTGCTCCTGCTCGGGACGGCGGACACCGGGCACGTGGGTGCGGCCACCGCACTGTTCGGTGTGTTCACGGCGTGGGCGTCCCTGCATCTGATGTACGCGACCCGGTACGCGTACCACTACTACGCGGCCTCGGGCGGGATCGACTTCAACTCCGCCGAGCCGCCCGCGTACCGGGACTTCTTCTACTTCAGCTACAACCTCGGCATGACCTACCAGGTCTCCGACACCGACGTCTCCAGTCCGACGATCCGCGCGATCGTCCTGCGCCACACCCTGCAGTCCTACGTCTTCGGCACGGGCATCCTCGCCACCGGGATCAACCTCGTCGCGGGCCTCGTGACCACCTGAGGGGGCGGTGCGCCGCCGGGGCGTCAGGGCGCCCAGTGGTACCGGGCACGCGCCATGTCCACGCGCGCGCCGCGCATCGGCGTCCCCTCGGCGACGAACAGCTCCGCCGCCCGCCCACCGTGGCAGGAGGGCGGCGTGCCGTCGGCGCGGACCACACGCCACCAGGGCACGTTCTCGTCGAGCAGGCTCATGGCCCGCCCCACCTGGCGCGGGCCGGCACCGACGCGCCGCCCCACGTCGCCGTAGGAGGCCACCGAGCCCGCGGGGATCTCAGAGACCGCTGCCCGGACCTCTTCGACGCGAGTCACGGCCGCTCCTCGGTGTTCATGCTCTACGCCTCGGTGCTCATGCTCAACGCCTTCTCCAGGGCCCCGCCCTTGCGGCTCCGTCCGCCGCGCACCGGCTTCCGTCCCCCGGGTACCCGGCGCAGGCGGGCCGATGCCCGCGCGGCCCTCCCCCGCGGGCTCCTGCCCGCCCCGCCGTCCTCCTCTCCCGTCCGTTCCGGCGCGGGGGCCGTCACCCGTGCCCGGCCCCCGCGGACGGTCACCAGGAGGACTTCGTCACCCCGGGGAGGTTTCCGGCATGGGCCTGCGTGCGCACGTTCACCCGGGAGAGGCCGAACTTGCGGAGGTGGCCGCGGGGGCGGCCGTCCGTGCTGTCGCGGTTGCGCACGCGGGTGGCGCTCGCGTCGCGGGGCTGGCGGTCCAGTTCCGCCCGGGCGGCGGCCTTCTCCCCGATCGTGCTCCGCGGCGACCTCAGGATCCCCTTGAGTTCGGCGCGCCGCTGCGCGTAGCGGGCCACGATCAGCTTGCGCCTCTCGTTCTTCGCGATCTTGCTCCTCTTCGCCATCAGACCCGCTCCCCGCGGGCGCGGATCCGGGCCACGACGGCCTCGACCCCGCTGATGTCGACGGTCTTGACGGCGCGCGCGCTGAGCCTCAGCCGGACGTACCGCCCCTCGCCGGGCAGCCAGTAGCGCCTGGTCTGGATGTTGGGGTCGAAGCGGCGCGAGGTGCGCCGGTGGGAGTGGGAGACCTTCTTGCCGAACACCGGTCGGGCGCCGGTCAGCTGGCAGTGGGCGGACATACGGAGGCTGCCTCTCTCTTCACCGAGGTTATCGATAATGGAAATCATTGTCGTATGCTACCCGCCATGGCTCGCAACGAGGTACGTCCGATCGTCAAGCTCCGCTCCACCGCCGGAACCGGCTACACGTACGTGACCCGCAAGAACCGCCGGAACAACCCGGACCGGCTGGTCCTTCGCAAGTTCGACCCGGTGGCGCGCCGCCACGTCGAATTCCGCGAGGAGCGCTGACCGCGCACCGCCCCCACGGCCGCCCCGCTCCACCCCACCCCACCCCGACGCAGGGAACAGACAGCATGAAGCCCGAAACCCACCCCGCCCACCGCCCGGTCGTCCAACGCGGCAGACCGGGCGGCTCCGCCCTCCCGACCCGTTCGACGACAACCGGCGACCGCACGACGAACGGGCCCGAACCGACCGCGCCCACCGGGCGGCACGACGGCCGCATCCCCCCGGTGGCCGGCATCGAGACGCCCTCGGAGGGCCACCCCGTCGGCACCCAGACTCCCCGCGTACGGGACAGCGCCGCGCGGGCCGACCGGTTCGGGCGCCGCGAGGGACAGGGCGGAGGACGGCGGTGACCGCCGCGGGACCGATGCCCGTGGTGCTGGTGGGCGGACTGCACGCCGACGCCCGCCGCGCCACCGTCGACCGGCTGCTGCGCGAGGTGCCCGGCAGCGTCGCCCTGCACCACGACCTGTCCGCCGGCCCCGCGGGTACCGTACGGCGCAGCGTCCGCGACGCCACCGGCGAGACGGGGGCGGACACCCCTGGTCGACGACTGCGCCTGCTGCGCCCTGCGGGAGGACCTCGTTCCCGAGCTGCGCCGGCTGGCCCACGCGGGCACGACACGTCTCGCGGTCGTCGAGCTGTGGGACTCCGTCGAGCCGAGCGGTATGGCCGAGGTCGTCGCCGCCCACGGCGGCGGCGCCTTCCGGCTCACCGGTGTGATGACCGCCGTGGACCCTTCCCTCGTCCTGGACTGCCTGTCCAACGCCGACGACCTGGCGGAGGCCGGACTGGCCGCGGCCGCCAGGGACCGGCGCACGGTCGGCGACACCTTCGCACGGCAGTTGGAGTACGCCCCCGTCCTCGCCGTGGCCGACAGCCCGGACGCCGGACTCGACGATCTCGCGCTCCTGCGGCAGTTGCATCCGACCGCGCTCCATGTCCCCCTCGCTTCCGGCGGGTTGGGCGCGGCCGCCGTCGCGGGTTTCGACGTGGCCGCCGCGGCCGCCGCCCAGCATCCGGCCTGTGCGAGGCTCCCCCACGACTGCGACGCGGAGGGCATCAGCACACTCGTGTGGCGGCGGCGCCGCCCCTTCCACGCTGGCCGCCTCTACGAAGCGCTGGAGGATCTGTGCTGTGCCGCGGCACGCAGCCGGGGCAGGTTCTGGCTCGCGGACCGGCCCGACAGCCTGCTCGCCTGGGAGGCGGCGGGCGGAGCGCTGTGCGTGGAGAACGCGGGGCCGTGGATGGCGGCCCTCCCGGACGCCGCCTGGGAGTTGATGCCCGCCGAGCGCCGCACCGCTGCCGCGCTGGACTGGCACGCCGAGCACGGCGACCGCTGTCAGCACCTCGTCTTCACCTCGCCCGGCCTCGACCGGGCGGGACTGCTCGCGCTGCTCGACGCCTGCCTGCTCACCGACGAGGAGGTGGCGTCCGGGCCCGGCGCCTGGGCCGACCCCAGCGGCTTCGACGAACTGCTCGCCCCGCTCCCCTGACCCGCCCCGCCCTGTCCCGCCCTGTCCCGCCACACCACTGACACGTCCGCCACCACACCACCGACGCGTCCCACCACACGACCGAGGAAGCTCCCGTGCCCCGATCCGCGAAGGGCGCCCCCGCCCGCACGCCCCGCCCGAACCCGCTCGACGCCGCCGGCATCACGTACATCGACTACAAGGACACCGACCTGCTGCGGCGGTTCATCTCCGACCGGGGCAAGATCCGCAGCCGACGGGTCACCCGCGTGACCCGGCAGCAGCAGCGCCGGCTCGCCCGGGCCGTCAAGAACGCCCGCGAGATGGCGCTCCTCCCCTACTCCACCCGCTGACCTCCGGGCGCCCCACGGCCTCCCCACGGGCTCCCGTACGACGAAAGGACCGTCATGGCTGTTCCCAAGCGCAAGATGTCCCGCAGCAACACCCGTCACCGCCGTGCCCAGTGGCGGGCGAGCGCGCCGGTGCTCGTCCCCGTCACCGTCGACGGAAGCATCCATCTGGTGCCCCAGCACCTGAGGAAGGCGTACGAGCGCGGCCTTCTGCGGCCGGACGGCTGAACCCCGCGCCAGCCGTCACCGGGGGCACCGGCCGGCAGCCACCGGCGGCCACGCGCAGCCGTCGGCACGAGGACACTCCGGTCGATGGCCGGTGTCCCCCGCCCGGCCGCCGGCGCCCGGCGGGTGCCGCGCAGGTGCCGCGGGTGTGCTCCGAGCGGGCGAAAGGCCTCCGTGCGGGGTTCGCCGCCGAATTTCCCGGGTACCCGGCCCGCCGGTGATCGGGTTCCGTTCCCGTCACGTCCCGTGACCAGGCGGCGCTGCCGCGGGGTGCGGGACCGCCGGTGCGGCACTTCGCCGCGACCTCAGGAGGAGACATGATGAGTTCAGACCAGGACCCGAACCGCCAGGAGGGCCCCGCGGACGGCGGCGCGGCGGGCAGCCCCGGCGTCCACGACGGCGGGGCGGACGGCGGAGCCGAAGGCCCCGCGGACGGCGGCGCGGCCGGCACCCCCGGCGTCCACGACGGCGGAGCGGACGGCGGAGCCGAAGGCCCCGCAGACGGCGGCGCGGCCGGCACCCCCGGCGTCCACGACGGCGGAGCGGACGGCGGAGCCGGGGCTTGAGCACTCGTCGGACCCCGCTTCCGGACACCGGTGCCGCGTCGGGCGCCGGTGTCCTGGAGTCCCGCCTGGTCGGCTCGACCCGCGAGGAATTCGCCCGTGACGTCTGGGCCCGCAGGCCCCTGCTCACCCGCCGGGCGAGCGACTTCACCGACCTGTTCTCCGCGGACGCGGTGGACGAGCTGATCTCCCGGCGGGGGCTGCGAACGCCCTTCCTCCGCGTCGCCAAGGAGGGAGCCACCCTCCCCGATTCGTCCTTCACCTCCTCCGGCGGTGTCGGGGCGACGATCGGCGACCAGCTCGACGACACCGCCCTGTGGCGGAGCTTCGCCGGGGGAAGCACACTCGTGCTCCAGGCGCTGCAGCGCACCTGGGCGCCCGTCGGCGCGCTCACGTCGGCGCTCGCCTCGGAACTCGGGCACCCGGTCCAGGCCAACGCCTATGTGACGCCGCCGCAGAATCGCGGCTTCGACGACCACTACGACGTGCACGACGTCTTCGTCCTGCAGATCGAGGGAACGAAGCGCTGGATCGTCCACGAGCCCGTCCACCGCGACCCGCTGCGCGACCAGCCGTGGAACGAGTACGCCTCCGCCATCTCCGCGGCGGCCGGGGAACCGGCCTTCCTCGACACCGTCCTGGAGCCGGGCGACGTCCTCTACCTCCCGCGCGGCTGGCTCCACGCCGCCGAGGCGCAGGGCGCGGTGTCCATCCACCTGACGCTCGGCGTCCACACCTGGACACGGCACTCCCTCGCCGAGCAACTGGTCGCTTCCGCACTGGACCTGTTGCGCGACGAACCCGAGATGCGCGCCTCCCTGCCGCTCGGCGCCGACGGCCCCGGGGACGAACTCGCTGCGGTCCGGGAACGGCTGGCCGCCGCGCTCGCCGAGGCCGATCCCGCGCCCCGCTTCCACCGCGCCCGGCGCGGCCAGGCCCGCCCGGAGCCGCTGGGGCCGCTCGCCCAGCTCGCCGCCGTCGACACGCAGGCCCCGGACTCGCCCGTACGCCTGCGCGGCGCGCTGGAGGCGCGCCTGGAGGGCACCCGGCTGACCACGCGCGTCGGCTGGCTCGACTTCTCCGAGGAGGAGCTGCCCCGGGTGAAGAGCCTGCTCGAAGGTGAGGTCCACGCCGCCGGCGATCTGGGCGCCGGGCTGGCCGAAAGGCTCCTGCGGGCGGGCGTACTGGTCCCGGTCGGCCCTTGAAGGGGTACGGTGCCCGGTGAGGGAGCGATTCTTCTGCGCGGACGCCGCCCGGGCGCGCGGGGACGCACTGGCCGGGACCGCCCCGTACGGCGTGGTGTGGATCCTCGTCGAGTACCGGGGAGGCTGGCCGCACAACGGTTTCGAGGGGCTCGACCTCGACCCGGAGACCAAGAGGGTCGTCTTCGCCGCCGCGCAGGCGGTGCGGGCACGTGTGCTGCTGGTGCGGCGGCACGGGCGCCGGCTGCCCGAAGGCCCTCCGCGCTGGGCCGTCCTGCGGTACGGGAACGACGGCGCCCACCGGCAGCAGTGGGGCGTCTGGAACCGCGACGAGGACCTGCGGGAGATCGTCGGGGCCCTCGGCGCCCCCGGCGAACCGGACAGCCGCCCTCTCGTCCTCGTCTGCGCACACGGTGTGCACGACGCGTGCTGCGCCGTGCGCGGCAGGCCCGCGGGCCGGGTCCTGAGCGAGGCCCGGCCGGACCTGGTGTGGGAGTGCACACACGTCGGCGGCGACAGGTTCGCCGCCAACGTCGTCGTCCTGCCGGACGGCGTCTACTACGGCGGGCTCGACTCCTCGTCCGCCCTCCTGGCCGTCGAGGAACACCTGGCGGGCCGCATCCGCGCGGACCACCTGCGCGGATACACGAACCTCAATCCCCCGCAGCAGGCCGCGACAGCCGCCGTACTGCGCGCCCACGGCCCGGCCGGCCGGCACGACTACGCGGTGGTGGAGACGCTGCGCGTCGGCGACCGCTGGCGGGTCCGGGTGGCCGGACGCCCGCCGGACGGCCCGGTCTTCGACGTCGAGGTGCGCGCCGACCGCACGGCCCCGGAGCGGCTGACCTGCAACGGGACGGTTCCCAGTTCGGCCGTCCGCTACACGGTCACCTCGCTGCGCGCACACTGAGCACGGCGGTCGCGCCGGGGTGGGGAAGAGGCGTTCAGCGAACCGTGCGGGCAGCTGGCCGGTACGGCGTCCGGGCGCCGCGACAGGCCTGGGCCCGGGCGGGCGCCGAGCCGGGGACCGTATGGCGTCCGCCCCGATCCAGCACGGCCCCTCCGGTCGCCGGACCGGACCGAACTCCGCTGCTGACGACGGCCATTGACGTGAGCCCAGGACGTGCCGGGACCGCGTCACACGGCGGCGACCCGGGCCCCCTCGCGCCGGTGCGCCGCCGCGTGCGACTCCTGGATGGCATCCGCGAGGGCGGCGGGCTGCGAGAGGAACGGCGAGTGGGAGGACTCCAACTCCACCACCCGCGTCGGTGTGCCCGACACCGCATCGATCTCCCGGACCATGAGGCGCTGCAGGTCGGGGCGGATCGCGTTGTCCCTGGTGCAGACGACATAGGTGTGCGGTATGGCACCGTACCGCTCGGCGGTCACCGTGATCGACTCGGCTGCGATGCCGGCCGGTGCGTCCGGTGTCAGCAGGGAGAGAGCGGCTTCGGCGGTCGCCTCGTCGACGTCGCCGTTGTAGAACGCCTCCCGGACGGTGCGCCGCCGGGTGTCGTCACCGGTATCGAAACGCAGCGCGCCGACGGAGGCAGGGTCGGCGGCGAGACCGCTTCCCACCAGCTCTCCCGCGTTGTGCGGCAGAGTGGTGTACTGGGCCGCCGGCATCCCGCTCACGGGGGCGAACGCCGTCACGTACATCAACTCCGCGAAGAGTTCCGGCGCCCGCTCCGCCGCGGCGGTGGCCACCGCGCCGCCCATGCTGTGTGCCACGACCAGGCACGGCCGGCCTCCACCGATCCGGCGCAGCTGCTCCACCAGGCTCGCGGCGGCGGACGACGCCGTGATCGCGGCCACGGGCGAGGGCTCCGCGGCGAAGGCGGAGGGGTCGAACGGGCGGTGCCACCGCGACCGGGGCGAGCGGCTCTTGAGGCCGTGGCCGTCCAGATCGACGGCGACCGAGGCGACGCCCCGGGCGGCGAGATGCTCGCCGACCAGGCTCCAGCACCAGCTTCCGTGCCAGAAGCCGTGCACGAGGACGACGGGGGTTGTGGTTTTCATGCTTCTCTCTCGTCTTTCGTCTCTGCTCGACCGGCGGATCACGTCCTCGGGCGGATCGGACCCGCCACTGGGCCGAACCCGTCCGAGAGTCGGGCCGAACCCGTCGGTGGGTCGGGGCCGAACCCGTCCGTGGGTCGAACACGGAAGGGACCGAACGCACCGGCGGACCGGACCCGCCGGTGGATCGGACCCACGGGCCGCAGCTGTGGGCGGCTCAACACGACCGTAGACGTGCGGGAAGGGTGGGATACGCCCTCAGCCTCGTAGAAACGATGGGTGGATAAAGCGGACGGAACGCTCGTGCCCCGGGCCGCTCGGGCCCGAGGCGGGCGGGCGGAGTGCGACGATGCAGGGCATGAAGCACCCTCCGGACACGGCCCGCGGTGAGAGCGCCGGCAGCGCCCCGGACTGGCGGCCCACCCCGGGGACCCGGGCGGGGGACCGGGGCCGGTTCGGGGACTTCCTGCGCCGTCGCCGGGCCGGCCTGCTCCCCCGCGACGTCGGCCTCGACCCCGGCACCCGGCGCCGGACTCCGGGGCTGCGGCGCGACGAGGTGGCGGCGCTGGCCAACATGTCCACGGCCTACTACGAGAGCCTGGAGCAGGCGCGCGGTCCCCAGCCCTCCGCCTCGATGCTGGCAGGCATCGCGACGGCGCTGCGGCTGACGCCGGACGAGCGCTCCCACCTGTACCTGCTGGCGGGGCAGGCGCCTCCGGCGCCGGTCGAGCCGCCCGGCTACGTGGATCCCGCGCTGCTGTACACACTGAACGCGCTCGCGCCCACGACGCCCTCGCTCATCACCGACGACCTTGCCAACGTCGTCGCCCAAAGCCCCATGAACCTCGCCCTCTTCGGCTCGTTCACCGGTCGGCCGGGCCACGAGGGGAACCTGACCTGGGTCTGGTTCACCTCACCGCACTGGCGTTCCGTACTGCGCTCGCTCTCCCCGCTGGAGGAGGAGGAGGAGACCAGCCTGTCGTACGTGGCCGACCTCAGGGCCACACTCGCCCAGCGCGGCCACGACGGCGCCGCCACGACACTGATCCGCGACCTGCGGGCGGCCAGCGCGGAGTTCGCGGGCATGTGGGACCAGCACCGGGTGGCGACACTGCACTGCCCGACGAAGATCGTCTTCCACGACCAGGTGGGGCGCCTGGACCTGGACTGCGTCTTCCTCAGCAGCCCGGCCTCCCGCCAGCGCCTCCTCATGCTCCAGCCCGTCCGGGGCACGGAGACCGTGAACCGCCTGGACCGTCTGCACCGCCTGCTCGGTGGCGGACGGCCCGCCGACGACGAGTAACCCCCCGAAACCCGCGGCCTTCGGACGTCTTCGCGGTCTGCCGCCGCCGGGTGGCACTCCCCTGTCGCGAAGGGCGCGAGGAGCTGCCCGAACGCCCGCGCGGGGCGTGCGCGACGAGGCGGGCGCCGCCTGCCGCCGAGTGCCCGGTCCCCGTTTCCGCCGGGGCCCGCACCACCGCGCGACGGATCAGCGGTCCCGGCGAGGGACCGAGGCGGAGCCGGCGCGAACCCGCGTCACAAGCGGTCCGGTCGGCCGGTGCCCGCGCCGCGGAGCAGGGTGTCCACGACGAGCGTCGCCAGCGCGCCGGTGTCCCGGCCGTCCCTGCTCTGCGCGGCCTGGTGGATCAGGGCGTAGTAGACGCCGCGGGTCCACTCCACATCGACGTCCTCGCGCAGGACACCCGCTGTCTGGGCGCGGCGCAGCAGCCGCTCGCAGGTGTCCCGCACGGCGGCGAGGATGCGCTCGGCCTCCGGGTCGGCCGCCTCGCCCATCGCGAAACCCCAGTCCGCCTTGACGCTGAGGACGTTCACCGTCGTCTGGTACAGGGCCACCAGCGGTGGGGCGGTGTCCGGACGGGCGGCCTCGACCGCCGCGGCGAACCGCTCGGTCGCCCACACCGCCAGGGTCGCGACGAGTGCCTCGCGCGTGGCGAAGCGCCGGTGCACGGTGGTGCGGGCGACACCGGCGGCCTCGGCGATCTGCTCCATCGTCGCCGCGGGATCCCGGCCGAGTGTGCGTTCGGCGGCCTCCAGGATCGCCGTCATCGTCCGCTCGGCATCCACGCGCCGCGGGCGCGCGCCGCCTGGAGTCGTCTGCCGCCGTGTCGTCATACGAACATCCTACAGCAGCGTCCCGACTACACAGGGAATTGCATCACTCATGTTGCATGTTATAGCTTCACCGCATCACGATCGACGCCACAGTCGCTTCGACTGAAGGGTTGGAAACCATGGAGTACATCCGCCTCGGCCGCAGCGGCCTGTCGGTGTCCCGGCTCGTCCTGGGCACCATGAACTTCGGATCGCAGACCTCCGAAACCGACAGCCACGCGGTCATGGACCGTGCCCACGAGCAAGGCGTCACCATGTTCGACACCGCCGACGCGTACGGAGGCCGGCCGGGCGAGGGCGTCACGGAGTCGATCATCGGCAAGTGGTTCGCCACCGGCGGCGGACGGCGCGAGAAGACCGTCCTGGCCACCAAGGTCTACCAGTCGACGGGACAGGGACCCAACGACGGAGGGCTCTCCGCGCTGCACATCCGGCGCGCGGTCGAGGGCTCGCTCAAGCGCCTGCGGACCGACTACATCGACCTGTACCAGATGCACCACATCGACCGGAACACGCCGTGGGACGAGATCTGGGAGGCCTTCGGCGTCCTGCACCGGCAAGGAAAGGTGCTGTACTTCGGCTCGTCCAACTTCGCCGGCTGGCACATCGCGCAGGCCCAGGAAGCCGCACGGTCCCGGCATTTCCTCGGGCTGGTCAGCGAGCAGGCGATCTACAACCTCATGTCGCGCTGGGCCGAACTGGAAGTACTGCCCGCCGCACGGCACTACGGGCTCGGCGTGATCCCGTACTCGCCTCTGCACGGCGGCGTGCTCAGCGGCGTCCTGCGCAAGCAGCGCGAGGGCGGGGCCGTACGCAGCGGCTCGGGAGTGTGGGCCGCCGCTTTCGCCGAACGGCGCGCGTCGGTCGAGGAGTACGAGAAGCTGTGCGCCGACCTGGGCGAGGACCCGGCGCACGTCGGACTGGCATGGCTCCTCGCCCAGGACGGTGTGACCGGACCGGTCATCGGCCCCCGGACGGTCGAACAGGTCGACGGCTCGATCCGCGCCCTGGGGATCACTCTCGACGAGGGCACGCTCGCCAGGCTCGACGAGATCTTCCCGGCGCCCGCGCCCAACGGCGCGAAGCCGGCACCCGAGGCCTACGCCTGGTGAACGCGCCGGGCTGAGCGCCGAGTTCGCGAAACGCATGCCGAGGACGCCGCCCGTGGTCACAGGGCTCGTTCACGGAGCGGAGCGCCCCGACGGCAGCGCCCCGCCCTCGGCCCCCGCACGCCAGGGAAGCCGGCACACACCCGGGAAGCCGGTGTGCCTCCGGGCGGTACGGCACCCGGTCGGACCGGTTTCCTGCACACTTCGGTGCATCCGGGCCGCCGCGGCGGCGACGCGCGGGTGACGCCGACTAACTTCGCGCACACACCGCGGAAGCCGTCCCCGGAGCCGCGAGCGGATCCGGCTCGCGCGCGGCCCCCGCCGATTGCCTCTTGGAGGTCGACACGATGCGTCTTGCCGATGGTCCCCAGGTGGAGTGCGAGATCGAGATCGCCGCTTCACCGGAGGAGGTGTGGAGACTGGTGTCCGACATCAACACCTCGGTCAAGCACAGTCCGGAACTGCAGGAGGTGCAGTGGCTGGACGGGGCCCGGGAGGCCGCCGTGGGCGCCTGCTTCGCGGGCCGCAACCGCAACCAGGGCCTGGGCGAGTGGCGGACCGTCAGCCGTGTGGCGGAGATGACGGTGCCGACGACCTTCCGATGGGAGGTCGTCCACTACAACGACCGCGCGAGCGGCGAGCCGCTTGCCGTGTGGACCTATCGGCTGGATCCCGTCGCGGACGGCCGCCGGACCCGGTTGCGGCACGGCATGCGCATCGGCCCGGCCCGGGGGCCCCTGCAGGACATCGTCCAGCGGCATCCGGCACAGGAGGAGCAGATCGTGGCCGGCCGGATGGCGCGGCTGCGCAGCGGGATCGAGACGACGCTGTCCGGGGTGAAGAGCGAGGCCGAGGCGTAGTCCGGGGAAGCGGCCGCTCCTGCGGCGTTCTCCCCCACGGATGCTCCGTCCGGGGGCCCTGGCATCCCGGCGGGGAGTCGCGCCACGGAACGGGCGGGGACGCGGTGGCCCACCGGGCGGTCGGACGGGTGCCGGCCCCCGGTCCGCCGCCCGTCCCCCGCCCTGCGGCTCGTCGCGCTCCCGGCCCCGCGGCCCCTCCCTTTCCCGTCCCCCGTCCCCCGTCCCCCGTCCCCCTGTCGAGACTGCCGTCACCGGCGCACTCCGTCGCGGCGCGGATCGCCGTCACCGCCGCGCCCGACTCCCCGGGCCGACATCCCCGCCCGGCCTCTCGCGCCGGCCACGGGGTCGTGCCGGAGGGCGGTGCCGGGCCGTCGCCTCGTCGCGGCCGACGCGCCGACGGTGTCGCGTCCCGGTGGCCGATCCCTACGGCGTGCGCGGCTCAGTCGATCCCGCGGTGGATGTGCGGTTCGTCATCGCGTCCTTCCTCCCCGGCCAGCAGGGCGTTGGTCGGCCAGGGCGACTCGGTGCCGGGCCCCGACCCGGCCCGCGTCGTCTCCGGATCCTGCGTGCTGTCCATCCGTCTCCTCCTCGTCAGGTGTTCGCGGCCCTGCGAGGGCCGTCAGCTCTGTGGACGTGCCCCACCGTGCCAGCTGCCCGCCGGCCGGTACGGGACGTGCCGCTCGGGGCGCTCCCACCGGGGGGCCGTCCGGGCAGCGCGCCGGTCCTCGCCGTCCGCACGCGGGGCGGCGCCGCGGGAGAGCAGCACGACGGTGAGCGCGGCGAGCTCGTCGTCCGTGAGCCGTCCTCCCCGTTCGACGCGTACCAGCGGGGCTGTGGCCCCGGGGTCGGCTGCGGTTGCCATACCGGTCGTCTCCGTTCGTCGCGTCGCGTTCACTGGGGCGGGTTGCCGTGCTTGCGGGACGGCAGTTCGGCGTGCTTGGTACGCAGCATCTCCAGCGACCTGATCAGTACGTGGCGGGTGTCCGCGGGGTCGATCACGTCGTCGACGAGGCCGCGTTCGGCCGCGTAGTACGGGTGCATCAGCTCGGCCCGGTACTCCTTGACCAGGTGGCTCCGCGTGGATTCGGGATCCTCTGCCGCGGCGATCCGGCGCCGGAAGATGACGTTCGCCGCGCCTTCCGCGCCCATGACCGCGATCTCGTTGGTCGGCCACGCGAAGGAGAGGTCGGCGCCCACGGAGCGGGAGTCCATGACGATGTAGGCGCCGCCGTAGGCCTTGCGCAGGATGACCTGGATGCGCGGGACGGTGGCGTTGCAGTACGCGTACAGCAGCTTCGCGCCGTGCCGGATGATCCCGCCGTGCTCCTGCTCGACCCCCGGCAGGAAGCCGGGCACGTCGAGGAGGGTGACCAGCGGGATGTTGAACGCGTCGCACATCTGGACGAAGCGGGCCGCCTTCTCGGAGGCGCTGATGTCGAGAACCCCCGCCAGCGACCGGGGCTGGTTGGCGACGATGCCGACGGCCCGGCCGTCCAGGCGGGCGAGCGCGACCATCACGTTGGTGGCCCAGCGCTCGTGGATCTCCAGGTAGTCGCCGTCGTCGACGAGGGACTCCACGACCGCGCGCATGTCGTAGGGCCGGTTGCCGTCGGCGGGGACGAGGTCCAGCAGTTCCTCGCAGCAGCGGTCGGCCGGGTCGTCGGGCACCTCGGCGGGAGGCGTCTCGCGGTTGTTCTGCGGGAGGAGGGAGAGCAGGTAGCGGACCTCGGCGAGGCACGTCTCCTCGTCGTCGTAGGCGAAGTGGCACACCCCGGACGTCTCGGCGTGCACGTCCGCGCCGCCCAGGCCGTTGTGGGTGATCTCCTCGCCGGTGACGGCCTTCACGACGTCCGGCCCGGTGATGAACATCTGGGACGTCTCGCGGACCATGAACACGAAGTCGGTCAGCGCGGGGCTGTACGCGGCGCCGCCAGCGCACGGCCCGAGCATGACGGAGATCTGCGGGATCACACCCGACGCCTTCGTGTTGCGGGTGAAGATACCGCCGTAGCCCGCCAGGGCGGTGACGCCCTCCTGGATGCGCGCGCCCGCGCCGTCGTTCAGCGAGACCAGCGGAGCGCCGGCCGCGATGGCCATGTCCATGATCTTGTGGATCTTCTCCGCGTGCGCCTCGCCCAGCGCACCGCCGAAGATCCGGAAGTCGTGCGCGTACACGAACACGGTCCGGCCGTCGACCGTTCCCCATCCGGTGACCACACCGTCGGTGTGGGGTTTGCGGCGCTCCAGGCCGAAGCCGCTCGCCCGGTGCCGGCGCAGGGGCTCGACCTCCTGGAACGAGCCCGGGTCCAGGAGGTGGCCGATGCGCTCGCGCACCGTCAGCTTGCCCCGGTCACGCTGCCGCCGGGTGGCGGCCGCGTCGGCCCCCTCGGCGATCTCCCTTTTGAGAGCTGTCAGTTCCTCGACTGCGCTGTGCATGTTCGTCCCCCTTGCGTTCCGTGGTCGTGGCGGCCCGGTCGTGGCTGCCACGGCTGCCGCCGGACGGCGGCAGCCGTGGCGCACCGGGCCGACGTCATCGGGCGCCGGCCGGCGCCGGCTCCCGCAGCCGTTCCTCGTGCGCGGCCCGGGCCTGCTCGACCGCGCGGCCGACATCCTCGGGAGTCGCCAGCGCGACGGCCCGTGCGTCCGGGCGGGAGCGTTGCAGCAGGCGGGTCAAGGGGCCCGCCGGGGCCAGTTCGATGTGCAGGGCGTCCGGGGCGAGCCGTTCGATCGTCCGCCCGCACAGGTCCCACCGGACCGGTGAGGTGATCTGCGCGACCAGCCGTCGCCGCAGGTCGTCCGGGCCGGAGATCAGCGCGCCGTCCCCGTTGGCCACCATCGCCGAGGCGGGCCGCGTGAATCCGGCCTCCCGGGCGGCCCGGGCGAACCCGGGGACGGCCGGGGCCATCGCCCCGGTGTGGAAGGCGCCCGCGACGGCCAGCGGCGCCACCCGCATCCCGGGTGCGGGCGACTCGGCGAGGGCCTGGACTCGTTCCGCCGGACCCGCCGCGACGAACTGGTGGCTGCCGTTCCAGTTGGCCACGGTGAGACCCGCCGCGGTGACCGCGGCGGTGAGCTCCTCGTCCCCGGCGCCGCCCTTCCTGGTCGGCATCACCGCCGCCATGCCGGTCGGCGCCGCCGCGCACGCCGCCGACATCCGGGCACCCCGCACCCGGGCGAGGCCGACCGCCGCCGAGGCGTCGAGACAGCCGGCGCCGGCCGCGGCGGCGAGTTCGCCGACGGAATGTCCGGCGTAGAGCACGTCTCCGGCGTCCAACGCCAGCTCGCCGCACAGCAGTCGGAGCGACAGCAGGGATGCGGCGACGATCAGCGGCTGGGCGAAGGCCGTGTCCGCCAGGAGCGTCGCGTCACGGCCCGCCGACTCGATGTCGAACCCGGCGGCCCGTGACCAGCGGTCGACGAGTTCGGGTGCCCCGGGAACCGCCTCCAGCCAGGGATCGAGCATTCCGGCCCGCTGCACTCCCTGCCCGGGCGCGGTGACAACATACCGGTAGCGCGCCTGCTCCTCACTCCCGGACATTCACATCCCCTCCTTCGTCCTCGTGAGCGAGTCGGCGGGGCGCAGCAGTGTGATGGCTCGTTCCACTTCCATCACGAGCCGGCCGTCCCCCGCCCGTGCCACTCCGCTGAACGTGGCCGTCTCCTCGTCGCGGTCGACCAACTCGACCGAGTGCTCCAGCAGTTCTCCCGCACGTACCGCGCCCGTCACCCGTACGCCCCGGGCCGACCCGAAGATCAGCAGCCGGCGCGCGTCGTCCCCGGAGTCGAGGAGGACGAGCAGCCCGCAGGCCTGCAGGAACGATTCCAGCAGCAGGCTGGCGGGGAACTCGCCCGGTCTGGAGCGGCCCGTGTGGGCGTCGAGTTCGTGATACGTCACGGCCTTCGTCGCCGTCAGTGTGTTCGCCGTGTACCGCACGATCCGGTCGACCTGGAGTGCCGGGTGGCCGTAGGGCAGCAGGTCTCCGGGGTCGGGCCGGACGGTCGCCGGCGCGGCGGGTGTGGTCGTCATGTGCGGCACCTCCACGTCGCGGTGATGCGGGCGCAGCGCTGCCCGTCGATGGTGCAGTTCGCCCTGGTGACCAGGTGTGTGCGGTCACCGGCGACCGCCGTGTCGAACACCAGCTCGTCGCCGGCGAGCGCGGGCCGGCTGAACCGGACCGAGCCGAGCTCCACCAGGTCGATGCCGCCCAGGGCCCCGTCGATGTGGAGTTCGAGCATCTGCTGCAGGCTCTCGACCAGGAACACCCCGGGGTACACCGTCAGCGAGGGGAAGTGCCCGGCGAGGTAGGGGTCGTCGGCGACGATCTTCTTGCGGCCGACGAAGCCCTCCTCGCTCCCCCGGATGGTGTCCACGGCCAGGAGCGGCAGCCGGCGGGCGTTGTCGGAGAGGGGATGACCCACGCGAGTCACCGGTCACACGCCCATGCCGACGCCGCCGCCGATGGGAATGGAGGAGCCGGTGATGAATCCCGCCTCCTCGGACACGAGGAAGGCGACGAGCGCGGCCACCTCCTCGGGCCGTCCGGTGCGGCGCAGCGCCGTCTGGGCCACGATCTCGTCGCGTCGGCGCTTCGAGAGGTCGGCGATCATGTCGGTCTCGATCAGGCCGGGCAGCACGACGTTGGACGTGATGCCGGCGCGCCCGAGCTCCCAGGACAGGGAGCGGGCCAGGCCGATCAGGCCGCTCTTGGAGGCGGCGTAGTTGACCTGGCCCGGCGACCCCCACAGCGCCACGATGGAGGAGACGAACACGAGCCGTCCCCACTTGTTCGCCATCATGTCCGACACGGTCTCCCGTGCCACGTTGATGGAGCCGCTGAGGTTGGTGTCGAGTACGTCCTGGACGCCCTGGTGGCTCTGGGTGAGCAGGGGCCCGTCGTTCATGATCCCGGCGCAGTTGACGACGATGTCGATCTCGCCGAGGATCTCCCGCGCCTGCTCGACCGCTGTGGCGACCGACTGGGGGTCCCGCACGTCGCACTGGACGAACGAGACGCCTTCGATGTCCGGTCGCGTGGTGCGGGCGGTGCCCACCACGCGGTAGCCCTCCTTGTTGAGCTCCCTCGCGACGGCGGCCCCGATGCCGCGGCTTGCTCCGGTGATGAAAACCGAGCGTCGAGTCAACGTCCTGCTCCTTGGTGTGGTGCGCCGACGCGCACGATCGAGTCGATGTGTTCGATGGCGGCCCGCGTGTGACCGCCGCCGCCGAGCAGCGCGCTCCAGCCCGCCGCCCGCGCCCCGGCGACGTTGTCGCCGAGGTCGTCGACGAGGACGTTGTCTCCGGCCGGCAGGCCGGAACGGGACTCGGCCAGCCGGAACATCGCGGTGTCGGGCTTGCGGGCGCCGGCGTCGCAGGACAGGAGGACCTCGTCGAACAGGTCGCCCCAGGGCGCGAATCCGGCGAAGTGGCCGCGCCAGTCGACGGGGAGGTTGGAGATCATCCCGACGAAGGCGCCCGCCTCCCGCCAGGTCCGCAGGGCGTCCAGCCAGGCCGTGTCGAGCCTGCGGTCGCTCCACCACTCGGGTCCGAGACCGGAGAGGTCGGCGTCGAGGCCGTAGCGGGCGGACAGCTCCGCCTCGATCTCGCCGGTCCACGCGCGTTCGTCGAGGATCCCGGAGTCCAGCACGGCCATCCCGTCCGGGCAGCCGTGCCGCTCGGCGATCGCACGCAGGCACCCGCCGAGCTGGTCGGGGCTGAACTCCCTGCCCTCGCAGTACGTGCGCAGGCCTTCCCGCAGCGGCGGTGTGAGAACTCCGCGGAAGTCGGTCCAGATCGCGGGCCGGCTCATGCCGCCCCCTTCCGCGTACGCACCGGGGCCGTCCCGAACGACATCCGCGTCACCACCAGGCCGTCCTGCACGCATTCCACGTCGACCCGGTGTTCGCCGTGCCGGGCCACCAGGCGAGCCGGGCGGTCGAGTTCGGCGAAGTGCTCGAACGTCGCGGTCACCGCCGTCACCGTGTGGGGGGCGTGCTCCGCCCTCCGGGCCAGCGCCAGCTGGCGGCCGGCCTCGATGAGCACCATCGCCGGGTAGTGGTCGTAGTCGTGGTCGAACAGGCTGGCGTTGGAGAAGTCCGGGGCCAGGGCCGCGCTGACGGCCCCGTCCTCGTCCCGGATGCGGGCGATCGCCACGTTGGCGGGCCGGGTGCGTGCGACGGTCCGCGGCGCGACCAGTCCGGCACGGCGCCCGTCGTCGGGGCCCAGTGCGGCCGTGGTCGGGGCGGCGGAGCCGTCGCGCTGGTACGCCCGCAGCTCGCCGTAGCGGCCCTTGGGGACTCCCTGCACCACCATCCTCGTCCGCACCAGGCTCCGGCCGGCGCGGTCGCCGGCCCACTGGGTGCAGGCGATCCGCTTCGGTGCCCCGTCGGCGCGCAGCCGAAGTTCGTCGAACTCGGTGTGCAGTGTGAGCTCGCCGTCGAGGTCCGCGAGGGCCCCTGCGTCGGTGATCTCCAGGTCGATCGAATTGAAGAAGAACGCGATGTCGCGGGAGAGGCCCTCGTATTCGTGCGCGGCGCTGAGCGCCGCCTGCCGGCACGCCTCGACGAGCAGCAGCGCGTCCAGCCAGTACGGACCCGGATGGTCCCGGTAGTACGGGCTGAGCCCGGCGGTCACGGTCGTGCCGGCGTACCCGCTCCCCGTCCCCCGCCTGGGCGGGGAGACGAGGATCTCCTGTTCGCTGGCGCGGTGGACCAGGTCCCGCGCCACGCGGACCGGGGCCGCGGCGGTCACGATCCGCTCCCCATGGTGAGCACGGCCGCGGCCACGGCACCGGAGTCGTCGATGCCGGTGATCAGCACTCCCGTGCCGGGCCGGCCGAGGGCCGCCGCGGCCGCCATCTGCATGGCGCCCAGGGCGCCGCCGCATTCGCCGACCGCGACGCGCACGTCCACGCGTTCGGCGTCGAGCGGTTCAAGAGCGGCCTGTTCACTGCCTTCGAGGACGGTGCCGACGGCCCCGGGCAGTACGAGCCGCACGTCGACGCCGGCGGCGGCCTCCAGCGCGCGGGCGACGGCGCGCCGCAGCGCCTCGGCGTATCCGGCACGGGTCCGGCGCGGCGCGAACATCACCTCGCACGCCGTCAGCGTGGCGAGGCCGGGCGGCGCGCCGGGCCCAGCCGGCTCCAGCGCGACCATCGCCGCGCCCTCCCCGATGACGACGGACTCGTCCACGTCCTTCTTCAGCCGGATGCCCCACGCCGTGTGGGGCGACAGCTCCTCCACACCGCCCACGAGCATCCGGCGGGCATGGCCGCAGCGGATGAGCCGTGCGCCGTAGCGCAGTGCGGACAGGGCGCTGACCGATCCGTTGGCGAGCGTGGAGTTGGGGCCGCGCAACCGGTGCCAGATCGCGATCTGGCTGGCGCAGCAGTTCATCGTGGTGTTGGGAAAGACGGCGGGGTTGACCAGGTCGATGCCCTTGCCGTTGATGATGTCGGCATCCAGCTCCACGCTGCTGCTCAGGCTGCCGACGACGGTGCCCATCGCGATCCCCGTGGACTGCCAGGACGAGTCGGAGATCTCGGCACGCTCGCTCAGTTCGCGCTTGAGCAGTGTGCTGGCGGCGAGGCCCAGTTTCGTCGTGCGGTCGAGGTTCTTCGTCCCCTTCCTGGGCACGTAGTCGGTGATGTCGAAGTCCGGCACGGCCGCGACGCGGCCCGGCAGGCCGGCGTAGCGGTGGGCGTCGGCGGGCTCGCGGGCCGCCGGCGGGCCGGCCGGCCCGCGCAGCCCCTCGCGCAGGGCGTCCAGGCCGACACCGGCCGCGGACAGCACCGACACCCATGAGATCTGGAGTTCCTCGGTCGGTTTCATCGCCGTTCCCCTCCCCCGCCGACCGGCTCGCGGTCGCGGTAGGCGCCGAATATGGTGATGGCGTTGTTGCCGCCGAACGCGAACCCGTGGTTCTGCGCGACCCGCACGTCGGCGGGCCGGGCGCCCGAGCCGACGACGTCGATGCCGTCCCCGAAGGCCGGGTCCACCGTGCTCAGGTTGCTGGTGGGCGGCAGGAAGGAGTCCTCGATCGCCTTGCAGCAGGCGATCGCGCCGAACCCGCTCGCGGCGCCCATGGTGTGGCCGAGCATCGACTTGATGGAGCTGATGGGCGGGTGGTCGTCGCCGAACACCAGGCGGGTGGCGGTGATTTCGGTGATGTCGTTGGTCGGCGTGCCCGTGCCGTGCGCGCAGACGTAGTCGACGTCACCGGCCTCGATGCCCGAGTTGGCGTGCGCCCGTCGGATGCACTCGGCGATGCTCTCCGCGTCCGGGTGGACGATGTGGTGGGCGTCGCAGCTCAGTCCGTAGCCGAGGAGTTCGGCGTGGATGTGCGCGCCGCGGCGCAGGGCGTGCCCGAGTTCCTCCAGGAGCAGTACCGCGCCGCCCTCGGCGGTGACGATGCCCGTGCGGTCGCGGTCGAAGGGCCGCGGGACACCGTCGGCGACCGCACCGAGGCTGAGGAATCCCGCGTGGGTGAAGCGGTTGACACTGTCGGCTCCGCCGGCCAGCATCACCTCGGACTCACCCGCGATGATCTTGTCGGCCGCGCTGCCGATGGCGTAGTTGGCCGCGGAGCATGCCGTGGGGATGACCACGGTCTCGCCGTGCAGGTCCAGTTCCACCGACACGGCCGCCGCGATGTTGCCCGCGGGGATCTTGCGGACGTTGTCGGCGGACAGGGTGCTGGGGCCGCCGTCCAGCCACTGCCGGGTCAGGGCGTCCACCGAGGGCGCCTCGCCGTTGGTGGTGCCGATGATGGCTCCCGTCGTCGCGCGGGTGGCCTCGGTGAACTCGATCCCCGAGTCCTCCACCGCGAGGCGGGCCGCGGCGGCCGCGAAGTGGGCGGTACGTCCCCAGGAGTCCACGTCGATGACGCGGACGAGGGAGGCGGGGTCGAAGTCGGTGACCTCCCCGGCGAGGTGGGCCGGGAAGTCACCGCTGTCGAAGCTCCGGATCTCCGAGACGCCGCTGCGGCCGGCCTTGATGCCTGCCGTGAAGGCCTCGACCCCGGTGCCGATGCTGCTGACACATCCCAGGCCGGTCACCACGACCCGTCGGGCGCCGCTCACCGGCCGCCGTCCTTGCCGTCGCGTATGCGGATGATCTGCCGCACCAGCAGCTCGACGGTGCGCAGGTCGACGGCGAGCTCGCGGGGCACCCGGATGGACATCTGCTTGTTGACCCGCGCCAGGACCTGGATCAGGCCGAGGGAGTCGGCCCCGTAGAAGTCGATCAGGTCGGCGCGTACGTCGACCTCGTCGGGCTCGACGTCCAGTTCGAGCTCGTCGACGATGATGTCCAGAGTGGTCTCGAGGACAGCCTCGTCGGTGATTACCGCAGCAGTCATTTTCTCTTCCATTTCACTGGATTTTTGGACAGCACGGCCCGGCCGGACATTTCATTTGAACAGCCGGGCCGCATTCTTGCGTGCGCCCATTTCAGGCGGTGATTGCACCTTCGGTGCGGATCGGATCGACATCGAGCTGGCTCAACCTGGCCATGCGATCCCTGTGAAGCGCGGAATCGTTCCACATTCCGCGGTAGCGCCGGTCGCGCGCGGCGATGTCGGAGTCCGAACGGAGTCCGCCGTCCCGGGCGTGTTCGACGGCCGTTGCCATGATCTTCCCGATGGCGTCCCGGCGCTCGGCGCCGTATCCGGCGAGTCGGTTTTCCGACGCACCGTTCCGGCGTGATTCCACCATACGCCGGGCGAGTGCGTCCGCGTCAAGAATTCCGGAATTCATTCCCTGACCGCCGGCCGGCGCCATCACGTGTGCGGAATCGCCCGCGAGATGGCAGCGGCCGGCGCTGAAATTCCGCGCCACGGCGAATCGCGCCTGGAAATCGGCCGTGGAAACCAGCTCCCGCACGACCCCGCGCGACCTCTTCGGGCCCCGTGCGTCGAGCAGACGCTGGAAGGAGTCCGGCGACGCGTCGGGGGCGTCCGGGGTGAGGCGGTACGCGAGACGGTAGGCGCGGCGGTCGTGCGGGCCGATGGCCATGCCGCCGCCCGGGGTCCAGCAGTAGCTGGCCTCGTCCTCGGGCAGCCCGCCGACGACGGCGTCGGCGATCCTGAACGAGACCCCCGGGCCCACGTCGTCCATCGTGATGCCGAGCAGGTCGCGCACGGTGCTGTTCGCGCCGTCCGCCCCGACCAGCCAGCGGCCGGACCACCGCGTCTCCCGGCCGAGCTCGACCAGACGAGCGGTCACCTGCCGGTCGTCCTGCTCCAGTCCGACGATCTCCGCATCGGCGATCTCGCCGCCCGCCGCGCGGAACACCGATTCCAGGACGGCCTCGGTCTCGTGCTGGGAGACACCGAGCGCGAACGTGAACCTGGTGTTGCGGAGGCGGCCGAGTTCGAAGCGGCCGATGGACTCGCCCGACGAGTAGTAGCCCACTTTGGTCACCCGGCTGCCGATCGCCACCAGCGGGTCGACGGCGCCGATCGACTCCATGACGTGCAGGGCACGCGGCCAGATGACGGAAGCCCGTGAGTGGCCGGTGAACGGCCGGTGTTTTCGTACGATGCGGACCGAGAGGCCCCGGCGGGCCAGCACGCACCCGGCCGTGAGCCCGGTCGGTCCCGCACCGGCGATCAGTACGTCCGTCACATCAGCTCCAGGACCAGGCAGGACCAGGTGTATCCGCCGCCGGCGTTGACGATCACGCACACGTCGCCCGGCCGCAGGTCCTGCTCCTCGTGGAGGTCGGCGATGTTCGCACCGACGTCGGCGACCCCGAGATGCGCGGTCCGCCCGCCGTGCCAGACCAGCTTCTCGGCACCGAAGAGCGGCGCGAGTTGGGGTCGGTAGACGGTCTCGAAGATCTTTGCGCTCAGCCGCGGGACGGCCACCGCGCGCACGCGTTCCTCCGCTCCCGACAGACCCGCGTCACGAAGGGCCCCGCGGACGCAGCCGGTCAGGGATTCCCGCGACCGGCGCGCGAAGTGCTCGATGCCGTACTCGGCCAGGTACGCCTTCTTGGCCGCCTTGAGGTCGACCTTGCCGCCGTCGCGCAAAGCGGGTCCCGGCGTCGGCTCGTACCCGTAGCGGTTCATCTCCTCCAGTTCCGGCGCGGCGCTGCTCGCCATGGAGAGGATCCTGAAGGAGCTGCCCGGGGCGGGCTCGCGGGCGATCACCATGGCCGTTCCCGCGTCGCCGTGCACGCACCCGTAGTTCAGGTTCCACCGGTCGACCTGCGGCTCCTGCATCGCGTCCGCGGCCGTCACGGCTGCCGCCCTGATCGACGGGTCGGCGAGCATGGCGCGGGCGGCCAGTTCGAGCGCCGCCATGGGGGCGTTGCAGCCCTGCGACAGGTTGACCGGCAGCGCACCGAGTGCGTCCGTGCGGTGTGCGACGTAGTGTGCGGCGCTCCAGATGTCGAAGCCCTGGTGCCACCATCCGCAGTGGAACAGCCATCCCACCTCCGAGGCGTCCGTCCCGGCGGACTTGAGGGCTTTGGCCAGCGCTTCGACCGCCAGGTCGGCGGCGGGCCGTCCCGTGTCGAAGACCGGCACGTCGGGGTTGCCGATGGTCTCGTCGAAGTCGCGGACGCGCCCCTGTGCCAGCGCCTCGGAGACGGGGACGCGCCTGTCGGGGTACTCGACCGTGCAGCCGTTGAGGTAAAGGCCGTCGATCAGCATGTGGTCGGTTGTCCTTCCGCGTTCACCGGGTGCTCCGCTCTTCCTGGAGGTGCTTGCCGAACAGGGCGAACAAGGCGGCGACGCCCAGGAAGACCGCCGAGACGACGATGAAGCCGAGACGCATGTGGCTGGTGCCGGAGACGCCGACGAACACGGCGCCCAGCAGGGCCACACCGAGGGCGAGCGTGGTCTGCTGCGTCGTCGTCACGATGCCGCTGCCCGTGCCGATCTGCTGCGGCGGGATCGAGGAGAGAACCGTGCGGTAGACGGTGGGGACAAACAGCCCGTTGCCGGCGCCGATGAGGAACATGCCGACCATGAGCTCGTAGAAGTGCAGATGCGGCCACCACAGCAGGGCAGGCACAATCAGGCAGACCAGTCCCACCGCCTGGAGGACGCCACCGATCTGGAGGGTGCGGGTGCCCACTCTGCCGATGAGCTTCGGTGCCCGCATGGCCGCGAGGAACTGGCCCACCGCCATCGGCGCCATGGACAGGCCCGACTCGAACGCGCTCATCCCGTTCCCGCCCTGCGCCGCGAGAGCGAAGACGAAGATGAAACCTCCGAACGCCAGGAACCCACTGCCGAGGACGAGCAGACCCCGCTGCATGGCGCCCTGCCGCAGCAGCGACGGCGCGATCAGCGGCGCGACACCGGCCGCCTCGACCTTGCGCTCGTAGCTCCACAGCACGACAGCACCGGCGACGGCGACCACGAGCAGGACCCACGTCCACACCGGCCAATGTGTCTGCCGGCCGAGGCTGAGCGGGATCAGCAGGGCGAGGACCGCGGTCCCGAAGAGCGCCGTGCCCCCGAGGTCCGCTCCCTGCGGCTGTGCCGCCCTGGTCTCGGGCACCCGCAACTGCGTGCCGATCACGGCCAGGATGCCGAGCGGTACGTTCACCAGGAAGATCGGGCGCCAGCCGAGGCCGGCGATGTCGGCCCAGACGAACAGGCCGCCCAGGAGCTGGCCGACGGCCGCGGACAGTCCGCCGATCGCACCGTAGTAGCTGACGGCGCGTGTCTTCGCCGGTTCCTGGAGAGCGGCCTGGATCGTGGAGAGGACCTGCGGCAGCAGCAGCGCCGCGGCCGCGCCCTGCACGACGCGGGCGGCGATCAGGAGCTGGATGTTCGGCGCGATGCCGCAGATCAGGGAGGCGATGGTGAAGCTGCTGATACCGATCTGGATGATCTTCCGGCGTCCGAACCGGTCACCGAACCTGCCGCCGAGGACGAGCAGCACGGCATAGGTGATGCCGTAGAAGCTCACGACGAACTGGGAGGTCGATGCCGAGACGCCGAAGGTGTTCTGGATCGAGGGCAGGGCGACGTTGACGATGAAGGCGTCGACGGTCGTCAGGGCGGCCGCCATCAGCAGCGTCACCTGCCCGAGGGGGCTGAATTCCGAATGCGTCACAGCGTTCGGCGGTGCTTTGGTGTCTACACTCGACACGGAGGATTCCCTTCTTGCATTCAGGTGGGGGGGTCGCTCGTCAGCGGTAGGACTGGTAGACGAACTGGCGCAGCCGATTCATGATCGGGAGCGTGCGGGACGGGAAGAGCTGCGGAACGATGAGCGCCGCGACGCCGGTCGACGGGTCGACGAAGAAATTGGAACTGCTCGCGGAGAGCCAGGAGAACTCGCCGGCGCGCGTCAGGAGGTGGCTCTCGCCGGGCGCCTGCATGGTCATGAATCCGAGCCCGAAGCCGACGGACTTCATCACCTCGTTGATGGCGGGCACGGGCCAGTGGCCGTACCCCGATCCCAGCACCGCCTGGCCGGGGAGGTGGTTGCTGCGCATCGACTCGACGGTCATGGGGGAGACCACGTAGTCGGAGGTCCCCGCGATGCGGCCGCCGTTGACGAGCATGCCGAGGAAGGTGATGTAGTCCTCCGCCGACGTGTAGATCCCGCCGCCGCCCGAAAGGAAGGCGGGCACTTCGGTGTCGGCGGGTATGCCGAGCGGGTTCAGGCCCTCGCCGTCCTCGGCGTGGGCGTAGATCTCCGCGTAGCGGTGCTGCTGGGCCGGATCGACGTGGAATCCGGTGTCCTTCAGGCCGAGCGGCTCGAAGAGGGACTCCTTGAGGTGGACGTCGAGGCGCTTGCCGGACACGATCTCGCTGATCCGTCCGAGTACGTCCGTGCTGACGCCGTAGTTCCAGGCCGTGCCCGGCTGGAACCGCAGGGGGAACGATCCCCATGCCTCGGTGGCGCCGGCGAGGTCCACGCCCTGCGGCACGCCCAGCGCGTAGCCGGCGGCCACGTACAGGCTGTCGACGGCGTGGGACTGGTGGGAGCCGTAGCCCAGCCCGGAGGTGTGGGTCAGCAGGTGCCAGATCCTCATGGGCTCCAGGAGCCCCTCGGTGATCGGCGCCTCGGCCATGCCGGCGCGGTAGACACGCAGGTCGCCGTAGGACGGAAGATAGTCGGCCACGGGGTCGTTGAGTGAGACCAGGCCCTTCTCGACGAGCGTCATGAAGGCCACGGAGGTCATGGCTTTGCTCAGCGACCAGGCCCGGAAGATGCTGTCCGTCTTCATCGGGGCGCTGCCGGCGATGTCCGCCATGCCGCCGGCCGAGGCGTACTTCACCTCGCCGTGCTGGGAGACCATGCCGGTCCAGCCCGAGACCTTGCCGTCGGCGACCAGCCGGTCGAAGTACTCGCCGAGGGCGGACAGCCGCTTCACATCGAGTTGCATGGACAACTTCCTCTCGTCATGGTTTTTCGTGTGCGGTGCGCTTCACAGGCGTTCGCCGGCGAAACCGCTCAGGTGGTCGCGCAGCGCGGGGCCGATGAGGTAGCTCTCCTGCTTGGCGAGGTCGAACATCACCATGCGGCTCACGGCCTTCACACTGACGCGTTTCGATGCGTCGAGGATCTGGAAGTTGAACTCGAAGCTGGAACGCTTGATGTTCGACGTCCACACCTCGACGCTGACCGGTTCGAGCGAATAGTGGAGCGGTCGCAGGTAGCCGATCTCGTGGGAGGCGACAACCGCGGTCTCCCCCTCGAAGACGCCGGCCGACATGAGCCATCTCATGCGGGCCTCCTCGATGATCCGCACGATCTCGCAGTTGTTGACGTGGCCGTAGGAATCGACGTCGCCCCATCGGAGCGAAACGTCGACCGAAGACGGACGAGGGATCGTCAGGCTGCCCAATCCCCCGGACTGATACGTGCTCATCGCTTGGTCAACCTCGTCTCGGCGCGGCCGTCCGCGCTCAGCAGTACGTGTCGTTCCTGCGTCTCTGCGCGCGATTCGTGATCAGGACGATGAAGAGCGGAGCCGGGGAAATGGTCCCGCGCTTCCTAGGTGCGCTCCGCACGGACGGCGAGGGATGTCGCGACGCTGCGACTCGCGCTCGGTAATTCCGTCGTGCTCTCCATCACCCTTGGAGACTAGAGCAGTTGACGTTCCCACCCGGCGCCTTCGCCGCCCGTTGCACCCAAGGGTGCAGCGGCCCGTTCCCCCCTCCCGGAAACGAGGACCGCGGAACGCGGAACCCGCTCCGGCGACAGTGCGACCTGCCGAAGTCGTCGGCGGTGTTCTTCGATCGTGCGCCCGTGTGCGCGTCCTGCCGGCGAACTCCCGCTGATTTAGCCAAGTGGGGCCTGCTGGGAGGCCGACCACCCGGCTAGCTTGGGGCGTTGGTGCTCCCGGTCCGCACGCCGGGCCGGGGTGCCGCGCTGTTCGGCGCGACCACAGCGCTCCTTCGGGGAAGGCGCGTGAACAAGGGGGAAGAATGCATTATGCGGTTGCGGCGCAGTTTCTGCGCACAGCAATTCCAGACATCATCGGCTCCTACAAGAACGGGCTGCGGGCGGTCCGCAGCCCGCTGGTGACGCACAAGGAGGCATGGCCGAGATGCCGTGACCAGGCACAGTCGATCGTCGAGGACTGCATCAGGGCGCTGCTGGGAGAACCACCCGCCGAACTGGCGGAGGCCCGGGACTACTCGCGTCTCGTGGGCGCCGACCGCGCCGCGCAGGGCATCGCGGTGGCGGAGTCGGTGCGCGCCGTGGACATCCTGTGGAGCGCGATGCAGCCCGCCCTGCGCACCGCGGTGCAGTACGAGGCGGCGGCGCGGCGGACCTCCGCGCTGCTGCTGATCAACACCGCGTTCTGGTCGAGCACGGGAAGCCGCCTGTACGCGGGAGCCAGGGCCTACGCCGACGTCTCCCAGCGCGCTCCCCGCGAGCTCGTGCACACCGGCGCCGGGGCGGGCCCCGTGGCCGGCTTCGCCGGCGGCCGCACGGAGAAGGGCGTCGCCGCGCTCGGGACGCCGACGTGCGGGGACCTCTCCCGGCGGGAGAAGGAGGTCCTGGAGAGGGTCGCCATGGCGCGCAGCAACGTGCAGATCGCGCGTGAGCTCGGAATCGAGACGGCGACGGTGAAGCGGCACCTCAGCAACATCTACGGGAAGCTCCAGGCGGGATCGCGCATCGAGGCCGTCAACAAGGCCTTCGGGCGCGTCTGAGCCTGCGCGGCGGGCGCGGGTGCGGGCCCCGGGGCCCTCCTGCGAAGACGTCCCGGTCGGGGCGGGCGGCCGGCGTGCCGCGCGCCGCCGCCGGGACGTCGCCCTGTCCGGCGGACGGCGCATCGTCACAGCGCCCCGTGCAGGAACAGCGCGAGCAGCATGGCGATGTTCGCCGCGTACTGCGTGCGCATGAAGGCGCGGTAGGCGCTGCGGTGGGCCCGCCTGTCCCGCCCCTCGGACCGGGCGGTGCGCAGGATCTGCACGACCACGCAGACGGCTCCCACCGCCACCGCGACCATCGC
>NZ_JAKGCV010000130.1 GCF_021556455.1 Streptomyces fuscigenes
CGCGACGGCAGGGGCGCCCGTGACGCACGCGATCCGGGCGACCGCCGTGGCGCCGTGGACGGCCGGGGTGCCCCGTACGGCGGCCGCGCCGCCGGGCGCAGGGGGAGCGGGTACGGGCCCGGGACGCCCGGCTGGGACGACGGGCTGATCGCCCGCCGCGCCCGTACCCGCTCCCCGGAGGGCGGACCGGACAACCTCCTGAACGGCGGCGGCGGGCACACCCCCATCGGCAGCGCGTACGCGGGACCGCTCCGGGCCCGGCTGGACGCCCTCGGCGAGCTTGTGGGCCTGTCGCGTACGAGGGTGGACGCCGCGGTGCTCGCCGAGGCGGGACAGGTGCTTGACGAGGCGTCGACCCGCCAGCGCCTCTCCTCGCGGCACACCGTCGTCGGGATCGCGGGCGCCACGGGCAGCGGGAAGTCGACGCTGTTCAACGCGCTGGCCGGCGTGCCCATCTCGGAGACGGGTCTGCGCCGCCCCACCACGTCCGCGCCCATCGCGTGCGTCTGGTCGGACGGCGCGGCGGGACTGCTCGACCGGCTCGCCATCCCCGGCAGGCTGCGCCGCAAGCCGCTCGCGGGCGGCGACGGCGACGAGGAACTGCACGGTCTCGTCCTCGTCGACCTGCCCGACCACGACTCGGCGGTGACGGCCCACCGCGACCAGGTCGACCGGGTGCTCGGCCTGGTGGACGCGGTGATCTGGGTCGTCGACCCCGAGAAGTACGCCGACGCCGCCCTCCACGAGCGCTATCTGCGCCCCCTGGCAGGGCACGCCGAGGTCACCTTCGTCGTGCTCAACCAGGTCGACCGGCTGCCCGGCGAGGCCGCCGAACAGGTCCTCGACGACCTGCGCAGGCTGCTGGACGAGGACGGGATGGCTCTCGGCGAGTACGAGGAGCCGGGCGCGACGGTGCTCGCCGTGTCCGCGCTCGGCGGCCAGGGCATCGGCGAACTGCGCGAACTGCTCGGCCGCTTCGTCCAGGAGCGCACGGCGGCGGAGCGGCGGCTCGCGGCCGACGTCGCCGCGGCCGCCGACCGCCTGCGCCCGGCCTACCTCGCACAGGGCAGGCCCGGGCTCGGGGAGCAGGCGCGCGAGGAGTTCGCCGACCGGCTCGCCTGGGCCGTCGGCGCGGTCGCGGCCGGCGAGGCGGCCGAGCGCGAGTGGCGCAGGAACGCGGGACGCGCCTGCGGCACCCCCTGGCTGCGGCTGTGGCGCTGGTACGAGCGCACACGCACGCCCGGCGCCGAGCAGCCCCAGGAGCCGCTGGTGGTGGAGGAGGAGGCCACCGCGCGGCAGCAGGTCGAACAGGCGGTGCGCACCGTCGCGGACGAGGCGTCCGCGGGGCTCCCGGCGCCCTGGGCGCACGCGGTGCGCGAGGCGGCCGTCCGGGGCGCCGAGGGCCTCCCGGAGTCGCTCGACGACCTCGCGGCCACGGCCGCGTCGCCGAGCGCCCGCCCGCCGCGGCCCGCCTGGTGGCCCGCCGCCGTGCTGGTGCAGGCGGCGATGACCCTCCTTCAGATCTTCGGCGCGCTGTGGCTGCTGGGCCAGATCTTCAGCGTCGTGCCGCCGGGCCTGCTGCCGCCCGCGACGGTGATGCTCGCGGGCATCGTCGGCGGGCCGGTGGTGGAGTGGGCGTGCGCCGCGGCGGCCAGGGGCCCCGCCCGTCGCTACGGGCAGGACGTCGAGCGGCGGCTGCGCGAGACCGCCGCCGGCTGCGGCCGGGCGAGGGTGCTCGATCCCATCTCGGCGGAGCTGATGCGCTACCGGGAGGTGCGCGAGCAGTTCGCCACCGTCTCGGGGCCCGGCAGGCTGCCCGGGAGCGTCATCACGGGCCAGGGCGCCGCGGGACGCGGCTCCGGCGGCTCGGCGGCCTTCTCGGGGACGGGTTCTCACTCGCTCGGGTGAGGGAGTTGTTCACAGCGGCCGGCCGCCCGGGGTGGCCGGCCGCCGGTCTGTCCACAGGCCCGAGCGGGGTGCGGCGAGGTGGGCCACTCTGGGTCCATGAACCGACGGCGGGGAGGGCCGCGATGACGGAGACGATGGTGACGCTGGTGGGGAATGTGGCGACCGGCGTCGAATTCAAGGAGTCGCCGACGGGCGGGGTGGCGCGTTTCCGCTTCGCCGTCCCCGCCCGGAGGTGGGACAGGGCGAAGGCGGACTGGACGGACGGCCCGACGAGTTTCTACACGGTCTGGGCCTGGCGGGCGCTCGCGGCCAATCTCGCCGCGTCCGTGTCCGTGGGGGAACCTCTCGTGATCCGCGGCCGGTTGCGGGTCAGGGAGGAGGAGCGCGACGGCGGCCGCCGCACGTTCGTGGACATCGAGGCCGCAGCGGCGGGCCACGACCTGACACGGGGGACCTCGGCGTTCCGCCGGGTCGCGCGGGGCCCGGTGCGGACGCCGGTGCGGCAGGAGGAGGCCGCGGCGGTGGCGGGGGCGGGTGGCGACGTCGGGCGGGAGCGGGACGGTGACCTGTGGGCGGTCCCGGTCCAGGACCGTTCACGCCGGCCGCGGCAGGGGCCCGTTCAGGCTCCGGCGGCAGCAGCTCCCGAGGCGGAGACGGAGCCGGTCGCGCTGGAGACGGCCGCGGCGGGTGCGAGCGGCGGGGACGGCGTCAGGAGCGGCGGAGGAGGCCGGAGCCGGACCCGGGCGGGCAAGGCAGCACGGGGGAGCCAGGAGTCGGAAGGGGTGTAGGGGCAGGAGAGCGGGAGAGCGGGAGGCCGGGCGTCCGGGTGAAGGAGCAGGAGGCTGGGCGAAGGGAGAGGGCCGGGCGAAGGGAGAGGGCGGGCGAGGGGGAGCCGGAGATGACGATGCGCTGACCGTGACGGCCTCCCGCCGGTGCTGGTGCCGGTGCCGTCGCGTCGGGCGGCCGGGCGATGGCCTGCGGGGCGACGCACGGCAGGGGATGGCGCGACGGAAGGCGGGGCGGCGGCCGACTGGGCGGTGGGCCGACGTTGTGACGGGCCGACGAGGCGGTGGGCCGACGGGGTGTCACGGCGTGCGAACGAGGCCGCCCGGCGGAAGGCCTTGTCGACAAAGTGAGTGTCCAGGGGTGGTGGTATTCCTGTGACATGCCCTTTCGCCGATAACGATTGCGATTCGGTACGGCCGTCCGAGCATGCGGTGGTCATGCGTCACATCTGGCCTCCCTAGGATTCCTGTTGTCCACGAGCCCGCTCAAAGGGGTTCCGGGCGAAGGGGAATTCGGTGCTTTCAGTGATATCGGCGGTCTCCGTGCGGTCGTCCGGCTCCGACCGGGAGCGGCGGAAGCCGTGTCCCGCCGGGCGCGGCGCGGTGCGTGCTGCGTCCGCGGCCGCGGTCTTCGGCCTGCTGGCCCTGGGAGTCGCGGCGGGCGCGGGTACCGCCTCGGCCGACGACTCGATGCCGCAGCGCGCGGGCGGTGCCACGGCCGTGCTCGACGGCCTGGACGTGCACGGCGGCGCCGTGCTGCACACGAAGGACGCCGACGGGCACAGCTCGGACGAGCAACTGGACGCCGGACTGTTCGAGATGAACGTGGACGGCGGCGGCAAGCTCAAGACGTACTGCGTCGACATCGACAACCCCGTGCAGGACGAGGCCCGGTACGTGGAGACGCCCTGGGCGGGAACCTCGCTGGGCGCGAACCGGGACGCGGGCAAGGTCCTCTGGATCCTGCACCACTCCTACCCCCAGGTCGACGACCTCTCGGCGCTCGCCGGGGCCGCCCGCACCGGCGCCCTCACGCCGGGGACCGCAGCGGCCGGTACCCAGGTGGCCATCTGGCGCCTGACCGACAAGGCCGACGTGGACGCGACCGACCCCCAGGCGGAGCGGCTGGCCGACTGGCTCGGGCGCAACGCCCGCACGGCCGCCGAGCCCCAGGCCTCCCTCAGCCTCACCCCCGGCACCGTGACCGGGCAGGCCGGCGAGCGGGTCGGGCCGGTCACGGTCCACACCGGCGCGCAGAGCGTGACGGTCCAGCCGCCCGCCGACGCGGCCCAGAGCGGGGTGCGCATCACCGACGCCGAGGGCAAGCCGCTCACGACGGCGAAGAACGGCAGCAAGCTGTACTTCGACGTGCCGGGCAGTTCGGGCCCCGGCGGCCCTGCCTCGGGCACGGCGCGGATGACCGTGCAGGCCACGGCCCCGGTCCCGGTCGGGCGGGCGTTCGCGGGCGTCAGCAAGAGCCAGACCCAGATCCTCGCCGGGTCCAGCGACTCCACCGTCTCCGCGACGGCCACGGGCACCTGGGCGCCGTCGGGCGCGGTCGCGACGCTCACCGCGCAGAAGAACTGTGACAAGGGCGGCATCGACGTCACGGCGACCAACAGCGGCGAGGGCGCGTTCCGCTTCGATCTCGCGGACGAGACCCAGGCCGTGGCGCCCGGCACGGCGAAGACGATCACGGTGCCGGTCTCCGAGGACCAGCCGTACGACTTCACGGTCACCGGCGACAACGGCTTCCGGCAGCGCTTCTTCGGCACGCTCGACTGCCGTACGACGAGCGCCGATCCCGGCAGCGACCAGGACGTCACCAGTCTGAGCGCGGCCTCCGTCGGCGGCCCTTCCGGCGGTGACGTCACGGACCTGGCGGGCAGCGACCTCGCCGAGACCGGTTCGTCCAGCGCCACCCCGGTGGTGGCGGGCGTCGCCATCGCGCTCGTGATCATCGGCGGCGGCGTGATCTTCGTGTTCCGCACCAGGAAGGGTGCACCGGGCGCGGAGGGCTGAGCCGCCGGGGCCGCATGCGCCCGGTGCCCCCGTGCCCCCCGTGCGCCCCGTGCGGTCTCCGGACACGGAGACCGAGGGACACGGGGCCCCGGGACGCTGAGCCCCGGCCCGATGGGTCCCCCCCGCGGGCCCCGGCCCGGTGGGTCTCTCCCCTTCCCCCGCGATTCCGGGCTGCGAGTCCCGGGCTGCAAGTCCCGGCATGCGAGTCCCGGGCCGGCGAACCCGGTGGCCCGGGGATCATGGGCTGCGGGTCCCGGGCCTGCCAACCCCGGATCCCCGGACACTCGGGGATCACGGGCCCTGGAGAGCGCCGTTCCCGGCGCGTCCGAGGGGCCTCGGCGGGGTGGCGGCCCGGTTGCCGGGACCGTGCCCTCCCGGGGCTCCGGGGACCGGGCGAAAAAAACTTCGCGGACGTTGAACGCGGATGCCCTCCCCCTACGTACTTGTGGTCGGGACGGGTGGCCTGGCGGGGCCACCCGTTTCCGCTGTCCGCCCGTGGACGCGACAGCGGGCGGGTCCGCCCGCGGCCTCACCGGCGTGCCGGCATGACAGCGAGCCGGCCGGCGCGGGGTCCGACCTCGCGGGCACGGGCGCGAGCGCGGCCGTCCGGCCCGCGGCCCACAGCCATCGGCGAGGGTCGGACGGTACGCCCCCGGCCCGAGTGATCGTCCTCGGGCCCTCTCCGGGCTCTCTCCGGGCCTTCTCCGGGCCTTCTCGGGGCCGCGCACGGGCTCTCGGCGGTGACCGGCGTCGCCGGAAGGTGGCCGGACAACCGGCGGACCGCCCGTGCGAACGGGCAGGTCACAGCGCATGGGGCGGATGGGTTTTCGCCCCGGGCTGGACGGCTGGCAAGATGGGGTGTATCCGCCCTCACGCGGCGGTGCCGCACATTGGCCCTTCTCGATCTGCCGGACGGTTTCTCTTGGCTGAGTACATCTACACGATGCGCAAGGCGCGCAAGGCGCACGGCGACAAGGTCATCCTCGATGACGTGACGCTGAGCTTCCTGCCGGGCGCCAAGATCGGTGTGGTCGGTCCGAACGGCGCCGGCAAGTCCACCGTCCTGAAGATCATGGCGGGCCTCGAGCAGCCGTCCAACGGCGACGCGTTCCTCTCGCCGGGCTACACCGTCGGCATGCTGCTCCAGGAGCCGCCGCTGGACGAGTCGAAGACGGTCCTGGAGAACGTCCAGATGGGCGCCGCCGAGATCATGGGCAAGCTCCACCGCTTCAACGAGGTGGCCGAGCTGATGGCGACGGACTACTCCGACGCCCTCATGGAGGAGATGGGCAAGCTCCAGGAGGACCTCGACCACGCCAACGCGTGGGACCTGGACACGCAGCTCGAGCAGGCGATGGACGCGCTGGGCTGCCCGCCCGGCGACTGGCCCGTCACCAACCTCTCCGGCGGTGAGCGCCGCCGGGTCGCGCTGTGCCGGCTGCTGCTGGAGGCCCCCGACCTGCTGCTGCTCGACGAGCCCACCAACCACCTGGACGCCGAGTCCGTGCAGTGGCTGGAGCAGCACCTCGCCAAGTACGCAGGCACCGTCGTCGCCGTCACCCACGACCGGTACTTCCTCGACAACGTCGCGGGCTGGATCCTGGAGCTCGACCGCGGCCACGCCATCGGCTACGAGGGCAACTACTCCACCTACCTGGAGACCAAGCAGACCCGTCTCAAGGTCGAGGGCGCGAAGGACGCGAAGCGCGCCAAGCGCCTGAAGGAAGAACTGGAGTGGGTCCGCTCCAACGCCAAGGGCCGCCAGGCCAAGTCGAAGGCCCGTCTCGCCCGCTACGAGGAGATGGCCGCCGAGGCGGACAAGATGCGGAAGCTGGACTTCGAGGAGATCCAGATCCCGCCGGGCCCGCGCCTGGGCAGCGTCGTCGTCGAGGTCGAGCACCTGTCGAAGTCGTTCGGCGAGAAGTTCCTCATCGACGACCTGTCGTTCACGCTCCCGCGCAACGGCATCGTCGGCGTGATCGGCCCCAACGGCGCCGGCAAGACCACGCTGTTCAAGATGATCCAGGGCCTGGAGACCCCCGACTCCGGCTCGATCAAGATCGGCGACACGGTCAAGATCAGCTACGTCGACCAGGGCCGCGAGAACATCGACCCGAAGAAGACGCTCTGGGCGGTCGTCTCGGACGAGCTCGACTACATCAACGTCGGCCAGGTCGAGATGCCCTCGCGCGCCTACGTGTCGGCGTTCGGCTTCAAGGGCCCCGACCAGCAGAAGCCGGCCGGCGTGCTCTCCGGCGGTGAGCGCAACCGCCTGAACCTCGCGCTCACCCTGAAGCAGGGCGGCAACCTGCTGCTCCTCGACGAACCGACCAACGACCTCGACGTCGAGACGCTGTCCTCCCTGGAGAACGCGCTGCTGGACTTCCCCGGCTGCGCCGTCGTGGTCTCCCACGACCGGTGGTTCCTCGACCGCGTCGCGACGCACATCCTCGCGTACGAGGGCGAGTCGAAGTGGTTCTGGTTCGAGGGCAACTTCGAGTCGTACGAGAAGAACAAGATCGAGCGGCTCGGTGCCGACGCGGCCCGGCCGCACCGCGCCTCCTACAAGAAGCTGACGCGCGACTGACATGGCCCGCTTCCTGTATCGCTGCCCCCTGCGCTGGGCGGACATGGACGCCTTCGGGCACGTCAACAACGTGGTCTTCCTCCGCTACCTGGAGGAGGCCCGCATCGACTTCATGTTCCGCCTGGCGCCGGGCGACGGCTCGGCCTCGTTCTCCGGCGGGTCCGTCGTGGCCCGGCACGAGATCGACTACAAGCTGCCTCTCGTCCACCGCTACGAGCCGGTGACCGTCGAGCTGTGGGTGACCGACGTCAAGGCGGCCTCGCTGACGGTCGCGTACGAGGTCAAGGACGAGGCGACGGAGGACGCGCCGGAGCAGGTGTACGTGCGGGCGTCGACGGTCGTCGTGCCCTACGACCTCGACGCGCGGCGTCCCCGCCGGATCACGGCCGAGGAGAAGTACTTCCTGCAGAAGTACCTGGACGACGAGTGAGCACGGGCCCGCGGTCACCGGCCGGCGACGGCACACGGCCCGCGGGACCCGGCGCACGACCGACGACGAGTAGGGACGGGGTGGGGGTTCCTCGTGGGAGCACCCGGTGACAAGTCCACGGAGGCGGCGCGGTCGGTGCTGCCCCTGGCCGACGCGGGCGAGGCGGCCGACCTCGCGGCCTTCCTCGGCAGACTGCTGCACTACGACCGGGCCGCGGCCGTGCGGCTCCAGGCGGGCGACGGCGTGCTCGCGGTGTTCGGACGGCCGCCCTCGTTCGAGGTCGTGGCGATCCGTACGGTCCGGCTGCGCGCCCCCGGTGGGCCGGACGCCGCCGGAGCCGCCGGCACGGGCCCCGCGCGCGCGACAGTCCGGATCGATGTGACCGTCTCCGCGGGGGACCTGCTGGAGGGTGTCGCCGAGGACCGGGCCGAGGTGACTGTTCCCGACCCCGTGACCGGACCGCCCTGGGCCGGCGTCCTGCCGCCCCGCGGCGGCTGGCGCCCGGTGCCCGGCCTGCCGGGACTCGGTCAGATGGCCCGCTCGCTCGCGGGTGCGGTCGCCGAATTCCGGCGCAGGGACGAGGAGTTGCCGCAGGACCGGCGTACCCGCGACGAGCGCGACCGCATCGGCCGGGAGATCTGGTCGCGGACCGTGGGCGAGACGACCCTGCCGCTGCGCGCGGTGCACGCGGCCCGCTCCGTCGGCTTCCTGCGCCCGCCGGGGGCCGCGCCGGGCGCGGCCGAGCCGGCGCTGTTCGCCTCGGGCGCCTGGCTGCGGCTGCGCACCGCCTACGGGTCCGTCGCGGTCCGGGTCGGCGAGGCCGGCCTCGCCGCACTGCCCGGTCTGAGCGTCGTACGGGCGTAGTCCCCCGGGCGGATGACGTGGCGTCCGCGCGGTCCCAGCGCCGGACGGGCCGGGGACGTGTCCGGCGGGCGCCCGGGAGCGTGGTCACCGGTGGCGCTGAGCGCCGGGTGCAGGCCCGCCGAGAGTCGCTTTCGACTCGTCGACCAGTCCGGTCAGACGCGCGACCTCGTGATCGCGCAGTTGCTCGGCGACCGCGGAGGCCTCGACGTTGGACCGGAGGTGATCGGGTCTGCCTGTCCCGGGAATGACGACCACGCAGGGTGAGCGGCGCAGTAGCCAAGCCAGCGCGATCTGGGCGGGCGTGGAGCCGAGCCGCTCCGCCGGGTCGACGAGTTCCTCGTGGTCGACGAGCCTGCCGGCCGCCAGCGGGAAGTAGGGGACGAACAGGATGCCCTGGGCCTCGCAGTCGGCGAGAACCTGGACGCCGCTGCGGTCGAGCAGGTTGAAGCGGTTCTGCACCGCCGCGATGGGGGTCACCTTCTGTGCCCGCGCCAGCATCTGCGGGGATGCGCCGGACAGGCCGATCCGGCGGATCAGTCCCTGGTCGCGGAGCCCGGCCAGCGTGCCGAGTGACTCCTCCAGCGGCACGTCCACGTGCGTGCCGGCGGTGTCACCGGCCAGCCGGAGGTAGGTCAGCTCGCTTGCGTCCGTTCCCAGGTCGGTCAGCGCCTCGGTGACCTGCCGCCGGATCGTCTCCGGGCGGCCGTCGACGACCCAGGACTTGTCCGGGCCGCGATCCCCGCCGACCTTGTTGCCCACGATCACACCCTCGGGGATCGGTCTCAGGGCCTGGCCGATCAGCTGGTTCACCGTTCGCGGACCGTAGGCGTTCGCGGTGTCGAAGAAGGTCACGCCCAGCTCCACGGCCAGGCGCAGCATCCGCCGTGCCGCCGCCGGATCCTCCGGGAGTCCCCACACCCTCGGGCCCGCGAGCTGCATGGCGCCGTAGCCCAGACGATTCATCAGATCCTCCTGCCTAACGACGATACGCGATGGGGCGTATCAGTGCTGGAGCAGTGATACGCCGCATCGCGTATCATTGCAACCGTGGACGACGCGAAGACCCGGAACCGTCGGCGGATCCTGGAAGTGGCAGCCGAACTACTGGAACGGGAGGGGGCCCAGGCGCTCTCGACACGCTCGGTCGCGGCGGCCGCGGGCATCCGGGCGGCCTCTCTCTACCAGCACTTCGGCGACAAGGACGGACTTCTGTCGGCACTGGCCGTCCACGCCTTCGACGTGTACGTGGCGCGGAAGCAGAATCTGACTCCGAGTGGCGATCCGGTCGACGACATGCGCCGCGGATGGGACGTGCACGTGGACTTCGGTCTGGAGCACCCCGCCTTCTACCTGCTGATGTACGGCACCGACCGCCCCGGCCGCCGTCCACCTGTCGCGCGGGAGGCTCAGGAACTCCTCATGGCCTTCCTCCGTCGAGCCGCCGCCCACGGCCGTCTGCGGGTACCGCCTGCCCTGGCCGCCGACCTCCTCTTCGCCGCGGTGACCGGCGTCACGCTTTCCCTGATCGGCGTCCCCGAGGACGACCGCGACCCCGAGGTCTCACCACGCATGCGGGACACGCTGATCAGCTCCCTGACCACCGACAGCGCCCCGGCACCGGGCCCCACCCTCGCCGCTCGCGCGCTCGCGCTCGACGCCGGCCTCGGCGAAGCCGATCCGGCCGCCATCCCGCTGCGCCCCGTCGAGACAGCGCTCCTGCACGACTGGCTCAGGCGTCTGGCCCGCTAGAGGGACCTAAGGGGCCGTGGCCGGACCGGGGGCAGGCCGCCGGGCGGAAGGCGTGGCGTCCGCGCGGTCCGAGCGCCGTCCGCGCCCGGGCCGGCGCTCGGCCCGGGCGGTACGCGGCCACGGGACGTTCAGGCGTGACCGGCGTCGTCCGGCCGCACCTCGATGTGGTCGGGGGCCAGCTCCAGCAGGACGCGGTGCTCCATGTGCAGCGCCTCCGTGTATTCCTGCGGCAGTTGGAGGCGGCCCGCGCGGTCCAGCATCGCGTACTCCCTGGCGACCTGGGACTCCTGGCCCGTCGCCGCGTCGACCTCGGTGCGGCGCAGGACCTCGGAGGACGTGCGGCCGTCGCGGATCGCGACGGTGCGGCGCACCTCCGTGGCGACCTTCTGGTCGTGCGTGACGATGACGATGGTCGTGCCGAGCCGCTCGTTCGCCGCGCGGAACGCGGCGAAGATCTGCTCGCCCGTCGCGGAGTCCAGCTCGCCGGTCGGCTCGTCCGCGAGGAGCACCGAGGGCTCGTTGGCCAGTGCCACCGCTATCGCGACCCGCTGCTGCTGGCCGCCCGACATCTGCTGGGGCGTCCGGTCCCGGCAGTCGGAGACCTCCAGCAGGTCCAGCAGCATCCCGGTGCGCTCGGCCCGGTGCGCGCGGGCCCGGCGGCCGCCGGGGCCCTTCAGCTGCATGGGCAGGGCGATGTTCTGCGCGGTCGTCAGGAACGGCATCAGATTGCGCGCCGTCTGCTGCCAGACGAAGCCGACGACTTCGCGCCGGTAGGCGAGGCGCTGCGCGGCGCCCATGGCGAGCAGGTCGCGGCCGGCGACCCGCGCCGCCCCGGCGGTCGGCTCGTCCAGCCCCGCGAGGATGTTCATCAGCGTGGACTTGCCGCTGCCCGACGCGCCCACCAGGGCCATCAACTCGCCCTCCCGCACCAGCAGGTCGAGGCCCTGGAGGGCCTGCACCTCCACGCCGTCCGTCGTGAAGACCCGTACGAGCCGGTCGCAGGTGATCAGTGCGTCGTGCCCGTACTCGGGCCTGTCGCGCCGGGCCGCCGCCCGCCGCTCCAGTTCGTCGAGGGACGTGCCGGCGCGAAGGGCCGCGCCCGGCGGCGTCCCCACCGGGCCGTCGCTCACGGGCACCTCCTGCGCGGACCCTTCGTCCGGGGCACGGCCGCCGTCGGGCGCGCCGCCCGGCGGCGCCCCCTCCGGGGAGGTGCCACCGGGGGACGTGTCGCTCATGTCGGGCCTCCCGCCCTCAGTTCCCGCACCGCGCGGCGGCGCGTGGACAGCCATGCCTGGATCGCGGCCACGCCCGCAGCCACGACGACGACGGCGATCGCGGGCACCAGCAGTGACCAGGGGTCGAGCCGCAGCCGTACCGGCGCGCTCTGCGTCGCGTCGGACAGGGCGAGCCGTGTCAGGTCCAGGCCGGGCGCGAGCAGCGCGATCGCGGCCCAGCCGACGAGCGCGCCGCCGAGCGCGGCGAGCAGCGCCTGCGGCAGTGCCTCCAGGATCAGCAGGCGACGGCCCTGGCGCCGGGTCATGCCGAGGGTGCGCAACCGGGCCAGCAGCGCGATGCGTTCGGGCGCGGCCTGCACGACGCCGAGCAGCAGCGCCAGCACGGCGTAGCCGGCGCTCGCCGCGACCGCGGTCAGATAGACGCGCTCGGCGCCCGTCTGGAGCGGGGAGTCCGTGAACGACGCCCGCACCTGCGTGCGCACCCGCACCCCGAGGTCCCCGCCCGCCGCGTGGACGCGGGCCCTCAGCGCCGCGGCGTCCAGCGAGGCACCCGTCACCAGCAGTGACGTGTCGGCGTGGCCTGGCAGCCGGGAGCCGTCCACCACCAGGTAGTCGCCCCCGGGCAGGGCCGGCGTCGCGGAGCGTACGGCGGCGACGCGGACCCGGAAGCTGCGGGCCGGCTCGTCGATCTCCGTCACCCCGGAGCCCAGGCGCTCAGCGGCCCCCGGGGACGCGATCGCCGGCAGGACCCCGGCGCCGTCGCCGTGCCCCGCGCGCGCCGTCAGGACGCGGGCGTCGAACGCGCCCCGGCCGGTGCGCCGCGCCAGCCGCGCGTACGACGCGGGGTCGACGGCCAGGAGCGTCAGGTGGGTCCCGGCGTCGGCCACGGTGCCCGCGTCCAGCACGTCGAGGTCGTCGCGCTGCTCCACCGGCGCCACGTCCGTCACGCCCGGCACCCGGCGCACCGCCTGCGCGAGCCCCTTCGGCAGGTTCTCCGCGGCGGTCACCGAGGCGTCCGCGCCCACCGCCGTCAGCGCGGCGTCCTCGCGCGCGGCCGTGACGCCGGTGAGGACCGAGCCGCCGAACGCGGCGGTCGTCAGCGCGATCAGCAGCCCGAGCAGCGGCAGGGCGGCCGTCGCGTGGGAGCGGCCCGCACGCGCCAGCGACAGGAAGCCGGTCGCGCCGCGCCCGCGGGCCGCGGGCAGCGCCGCGAGCCGTAGCGGCAGCGGGTGGAGGCGGCCGAGCACCAGCGCGGCGATCACCCCGACCAGTACGGGCGCGAGGCTCACCAGCTGGTCCACCTGGCCGCCGGCGTCCGCGCCGCGCCTGCGCAGCGCCACGACGGCACCCACCGCGAGCACCAGGAGCGTGAGTTCGGCGACCGTGCGCCGCGGGGACGGCTTCGCCCGCGTCA
>NZ_JAKGCV010000131.1 GCF_021556455.1 Streptomyces fuscigenes
GGACCGGGCGTCCCGACGCGAGAGCCGGCCTGCCGCCACCGCCGCTCGGTGGCCGTCCGCGCCGGGCCGGTTCAGTCGCGCCGCTCCGCGGCCGCCCGCCGCTCCGCCTCCCGGGCCGCCCGCTCCATCCGGTCGCACTGCCCCTCCCACCAGGCCGCGTCGCCCGGCGCCATGCCGTCGTTGCTCTCGTTCATCCCCACGGCACCGTCCATGAGTTCGCGGATGATGTCCGCGTGGCCGGCGTGCCGCTGCGTGTCCGCGACCACGCGCACCACGGCATGGTGCAACGTCACCTCGTCGCGGCCCTCGGGCCACCACGGCACCCTGCCCACCGTGTCCAGCGGCAGCGCGTCGAGTGTCGCGTCCGCGTGGTCCCACGCCCGCCGGTAGAGGCCCACCACGAACGAGCGCGACTCGTCGGCCGTGGCCCACATGTCCGCGTTGGGCTCGGCTCCGTCGTCGAGCCACGGCAGCGCTTCGCCGGACGGCCGTCCGAAGGTGTCGCCGAGATAGCCGAGCTCCACACTGGCCGCATGCTTCACCAGCCCGAGCAGGTTCGTGCCGGTCGGCGTCGACGGCCGGCGTATCTCGTACTCCGAGAGCCCTTCGAGCTTCCACAGCAGGGCGTCACGGGCGGACTGCAGGTAGAAGTGCAGATCGGATCTGGCATCTGTGGCGGTCATGCCGCCAGTGTGCCGCGCGGGCGACGCCTGTCCATCCGTCGCGCGGACACCCCGGGGAGCAAGCGGACACCCCGGGGAAACGAAAAGGAGCCGCCGGTGGTGCGCCTCCCGGGAGGGGGAGACGCACCACCGGCGGCCCGGCGACGGCCCGGCGCGGGAGAACCCCGCGCTGACCGGCCGCGATCCTAGATGTCGAAGTACAGCTCGAACTCGTGCGGGTGCGGCCGCAGCTGGATCGGCGCGATTTCCTTGGTGCGCTTGTAGTCGATCCACGTCTCGATCAGGTCCGACGTGAAGACGCCGCCCGCCTGCAGGTACTCGTTGTCCTCCTCCAGGGCGTCCAGGACGGCCGGCAGGGACGTCGGGACCTGGGGGACGCCGGCGTGCTCCTCGGGAGCGAGCTCGTAGAGGTCCTTGTCGATCGGCTCGGCGGGCTCGATCTTGTTCTTGATGCCGTCGAGGCCCGCGAGCAGCAGGGCCGAGAAGGCCAGGTACGGGTTGGACGACGGGTCCGGCGCGCGGAACTCGACGCGCTTGGCCTTCGGGTTCGAGCCGGTGATCGGGATGCGCATGGCCGCGGAGCGGTTGCGCTGCGAGTACACCAGGTTGACCGGGGCCTCGAAGCCGGGGACCAGGCGGTGGTACGAGTTCACCGTCGGGTTCGTGAACGCGAGCAGCGACGGGGCGTGCTTCAGGATGCCGCCGATGTAGTAGCGGGCGGTGTCCGACAGGCCCGCGTAGCCCTGCTCGTCGTAGAACAGCGGCGTACCCGACTGCCACAGCGACTGGTGGACGTGCATGCCCGAGCCGTTGTCGCCGAAGATCGGCTTCGGCATGAAGGTCGCCGTCTTGTTGTTGCGCCAGGCGACGTTCTTGACGATGTACTTGAACAGCATCAGGTCGTCGGCCGCGTGCAGCAGCGTGTTGAACTTGTAGTTGATCTCGGCCTGGCCCGCCGTGCCGACCTCGTGGTGCTGGCGCTCGACCTCGAGGCCCGCCCGCTCCAGCTCCAGGGAGATCTCGGCCCGCAGGTCCGCGAAGTGGTCCACCGGCGGGGCCGGGAAGTAGCCGCCCTTGTAGCGGACCTTGTAACCGCGGTTGTCCTCGGTGGAGCCCGTGTTCCAGGCGCCGGCCTCGGAGTCGATGTGGTAGAAGCCCTCGTTCGACGTCGTGTTGAAGCGCACGCTGTCGAAGACGTAGAACTCGGCCTCGGGGCCGAAGAACGCGGTGTCCGCGATGCCCGTCGAGGCGAGGTACGTCTCGGCCTTCTTCGCGATGTTGCGCGGGTCGCGGCTGTACTGCTCGCCCGTGATCGGGTCGTGGATGAAGAAGTTGATGTTCAGCGTCTTGTCCCGGCGGAACGGGTCGAGACGCGCCGTCGCCAGGTCGGCGCGCAGCGCCATGTCCGACTCGTGGATCGCCTGGAAACCGCGGATCGACGAGCCGTCGAACGCGAGCTCCTCCGTCGGGTCGAACGACTTCGCCGGCACGGTGAAGTGCTGCATCACGCCGGGCAGGTCGCAAAAGCGCACGTCGACGAACTTGACGTCCTCGTCCGAGATGAATTTCTTGGCCTCGTCGGCGTTCTGGAACATCCAGCTCCTCCTCCTCCCGCTCCGGGAGGGGCGGGGCTTGAAACTCGGCTGCGAGCGGGCGATCGGGCCGGGGTCCCTCGGCCCGTGCTCAAGGGCACATCGTGTTCGTGACCTTATGTTTCCGCCATTTCTCCAGCATGACCCGTTTGTTTCGTCCACGTTAACCGGCACGCCGGGCGCAGGGCACCGGCGTCGGGGGGTACCTCTCGGGGGACCGCTTCGGGCCGCGTACCGTTGCGGTGTGGACAACAGGGATGCAATCGGGTCGTGGCTCTCCGGTCCCCGCGCGGCGGCCGAGGACATGGGCGTCGACTTCGGGTACCGCGGGGAGCGGCTCGGCCTGCCGCAGTACGGTCCCGGCTCGGTCGCGCGCTTCGGTCGGCGCCTCGGCGCCATCCTCGTCGACTGGGCGCTGTGCGTCGTCATCGTCTACGGCCTGATCACGCACAGCAGCGCCCACAGCGTCGAGAACTGGGCGCTCGTCGTCTTCTTCGTACTCAGCGTCCTGACCGTCGGCACCGTCGGCTCCACGCCCGGGAAGCGCCTCTTCCGGCTCCGGGTCGTCGCCGAGGACGGCGGACGGCTCGGCGTCGTGCGCGTCCTGATCCGCAGCGTCCTGCTGTGCATCGCCATCCCGGCCCTCATCTGGGACCGCGACGGCCGCGGCCTGCACGACCGCCTCGCACGCGCCGTACAGGTCCGCATCTGACGCACGCCGCCCGGTCGGCGCAGGCATCCCGCGGCCGGCATCCGGTGCGCTCGTCCGACGCCGCGCATCGGGCGTACGGATGCGACGCGGGCCCGGGACGGCGCGAGCCCGGAGGGCGTGGAGCCGGAAGGCACGGGACCAGGGCGGGAGACGACGAGAGGGGGCGGCCGGTGGTCCGGCCGCCCCCTCTCGTCGTGCGTGCCCGGGCCCCGTACCCGCTCCGGGTGCCTGCCCGCCCGTCTCGATGCTCGACGCGGGACGGGCCGCCGCCACCAGGCGTGAGCGCGGAGGCCGCCCGGGAAGGCGGCCCCGGCGGCCCCGGGGAGCCCCCGCCGCGCGGGCCGGGGCCGGGCGGGTCCGCGCGGGAGGCCCGGAGGGTCAGATGGTCGGTGTGTCGTCCACGACCGGCTTGTGCAGCTCCTGGACGAACCGCCATCCGTCGGAGGGCTCCAGGTACTTGGCGCGCGTGGGGTAGATGTCCACGAAGCGGCGGTCCCGCTCGGAACTCGCGCTCTTCCGCCCCCGCGCACGCTCCTCGAAGAGGTCGATCTTCACGTCGGGCACGGCGACGGAGTCCTCGCTCCACCGCTGCACGACGCCCTCGCCGAACGCCTTCCGCGCGGCCGCGTAGAGCTTGCCCAGGGACTCGGCGTCCCCGCCGGGCACGAAGAGCGCGAGGTCCAGGAGCACGCCGGCGCTCTCCAGAACCTCGATCTCCTCCCCCTTGCCGTCCTCGACCCAGACGCCCGGCTCCTCCTCGCTGTCGGGCAGGACGTGCACGGTCTCACCGAAAACCGTCTTCGCGACGAAGGACCCCCCTTCGAAATCCTTGCCCGGCCGCGTGAGGGAGGCCGGAGCGTGGCATTCGAAAGAAAGGTCTTCCGTCGACGCGGAAACGAAGATCTGGTCGGCGACGCCCAGCTGTGCGACGTCCTCCGCCGTAAGACGCCGAGCCGTGATTTTCTTGGTGTTCATGTCTCTCTCTTTCTCCGTGCCGCAACCCCGAATTACTGAGAAATCTATCATGAACAGCCCTGCTGTACTGGCCACTTGATCCGACAGCGAGATACCGGCCGGAAGCGTCGTACCTATTCCCGCCGCGGCGGGAAAGCGCTTCTATGAACTGGTCGTGACCGGTGAGGCGGGGCATCCCGGCGTGATGCGGAAAACGGCGGAGGTGTGCGGACATCCTGCACGGCAGGTGAATGAATGCGCGCTCGTCCTCCCCGCGTGCGCAAACCGTGCCGCGCCTTTCACCTGAGCGTGGATAACGATCTCCTGCCGGGTGCGCCCTTGCGCGTGCCCATTGGCCGATCGCGCGAGATCCGCCGGTATTCCGGCCTCGGGGGAGAGGGAGATCGGCAATCGGTACGGCGGGCGGGGCCGAGAGCGTCCGCGGGGCCCGCCGCGGTACCCGACCGAGGCCGGCCGGGCCGTGGCGGGCCCTGCGGCCCGGCAGGAGGGGCCGGGCCCGGTGCCGCCCCGGCGACGGACCATCCCCGGCGGTGTGGACGGGTGCCGGCCGGCCGCGCGGGGCTTCGGCGGTCGCGTACGCCCCGTGTCGGCCGACTCCCCCGCCGTGCGCGTCACTGCGGGGGAGTCGGCCGCAGGCCCGCCCGGAACGAAACGGGCCGCCGTGCCGGACACGTGGCCTAGCTTCCCGCGACGACCGCGCCGCCGTCGACGGTGAGCACTGTTCCGGTGACGAACTGGTTGCCCATCAGGTAAAGGTGCGCGGCGGCGATCTGATCCGCCGTTCCCGTCGATTTCGTGAGCGTCCTGTCGGCGAGGGAGGCGAGCAGCGCCTCTCGCTGGGGCTCCGGGACCGCGTCCCACAGCGGTGTCCGGATGACTCCGGCTCGCACCGCGTTGACGCGGATCGGGGCGAGTTCGGCTGCCAGCCCCCGCGTCAGGCCCTCGGTGGCGGCGGCTCCGGCGGCGGCGAGTGCGGCGCCCGGTACGGGGCGGACGGCGACCGTGCCGGAGGTCAGCGCGATCGAGCCGCCCGGTCGTACGCGTCGCGCCGCGTGTTTGACGGTGGCGACAGCCCCCCAGAAGCGGACGTCGAACAGGCGGCGGGCGTCGTCGAGTGGCAGATCGTCGAGCGGCAGCGGGCGCACGGCGTCACCGGCCGTGTACACGACGTGGTCCAGCTCTCCGAGACGCGCGAACAGGGCCGCGACCGCGTCTTCGTCGCGGGTGTCGAGGACGGCCCCCTCGCAGGCGCCCGGCAGATGCGCGAGCGCGGACTCCAGCCGCGTCCGGTCGCTCGACGCGATGGTGACGGCGGCCCCTGCGGCCGCCGCGGCGCGGGCCGTGGCCAGCCCCATCCCCGAACTGCCGCCTATGACGACGACACGCTGAGCGGAAAGATCCATGGTGTCCACCTCTGTGATCGCGAAAGTGATGACTCACTGAGTCATGAAGGCTAGCACCATGACGACTCGATGAGTCATCACTGCTAGGCTGAGGGGCATGCCACGATGGGATCCCCGCGCCGAGGACCGGCTCCGCGAAGCGGCGCTGGAACTCTTCCTCGACCGCGGCTACGAGAACGTCACCGTCGCGGAGATCACCGAGCGCGCCGGCCTGACCCGGCGCTCCTTCTCGCGCTACTTCGCGGACAAGAGGGACGTGCTGTTCGCGGGATCCGACCGACTCCCGGTCGCCCTCGCCCGTTCCGTCCGGGAGGCCGACGCCGATCTGATGCCCTTCGAGGCCCTCTTGGCCGCCCTCGTGGAGGTCGCCGGGCCCCTGGCCGGTGACGCCCGGCTCGCCGCTCAACGGCGTGCCGTCGTGCGGACCAGCCCGGAACTGCAGGAACGGGGGCGGACCAAGTTCGCCGCTGCGGGCGAGGCGGCGGCCGAAGCGCTGCGGGAGCGGGGCGCCGAGGAGCCGGAGGCGACCCTGCTGGCCGAGGTGGGGGTCGCCGTCTTCCGCACCGCGTTCGAGCGCTGGGTCGAGCAGCCGGACGCCGTCGGCCTGGGGGCCCGCATCATGGAGACGGCGGCCGGGCTCGCCGCCGGCCTCGGCGCGGTGGACTTCGGCCCGGCGCCCCGGCCATGAGTCAGGGGCAGGCGACGGGAGAGGCGGCCGGTACGAGCCGCTGCCGCAGCGGGCGGGGCCGACCGGGCGACGCGCGAGCGCCGCTGCCCGCGGCGATCGGGCCGGCTCGCACGTCGACCCGTGTGCCTCGGTCGGCGCACCTCCGCCCGGGAGCCGTTTGTCGAAGGTCCGACGGCGTCCGCGGCGGCACGGGCGAAGCGCCCTTCGGCATGCCACGTGCAGGGAAGAACGGGGAGAGGACGCCATGACCGACGAGGACGCCATGACCAGCAAGGAGCAGCCGGTGGGAGCAGTCGGGGAGCTCGCCGCCGTGGTCGATCAGGTCGCGGGGCTGGTCGAATCGCTCGACGAGCGGGAGTGGCACGCCTCCACGCCGTGCGAGGACTGGGACGTGCGGGACGTCGTCGACCACCTTCTCGACGTGCAGCGGCGGTTCCACGCCAACCTGGTGGGGCAGCCCGTCCGGTCGCGGCCGACTTTCCGGGAGAACGCGGAGATGCTGGTGACCGCCTTCTCGGAGGACGGCGCACTCGAACGCGTCGTCCCGGACCGCTTGGGCGACATCACCGGCCTGACGCTGCTGCACATCCTGACGATGGAACTGCTGGCGCACGGCTGGGATCTCGGGCAGGCCGTCGGACGGCCCCCGGCCTTCGAGGAGGAGACCGCGGCCCGGACCGTCGACTTCGCGCGGATGATGAGCCCGAAGGTGCCGCCGTCCCTGCGCCGGTTCGCGGCCCCCCAGCCGGTCGCCCCGGACGCACCGGCCATCGTCCGGCTCGCCGCCCTCCTCGGCCGGAAGGCGGCGCCCTGAGCCGGTCGTCGAGCGACAGGTGCCGGGCGCGTTGCCCGCACCCTGGTCGGGGCGGCCCGGCCGGGGCCGCGGTGCCCGCGCGGGACGCCTGAAAGGCCGCGCCGCGCCGCGCCGGACCGGAACGTGTGACTTCCGGATCTCGGAGCACAAGAACCCCAGAGACAGGGCGACTTCATCGCGCGGAGGCAATGATGAGCAACACGGGTTCCGGACATGAGTGGGGACGTCCCGCGGAGGGGCCCTGGTGGCGGTTCGTCCCGCGCAACAGGGCGTCCGGTTGGCTGTCGCTCGTGGCGGGCGTCCTCTTGACCGTGCAGAGCGTCTACTTCCTGGTGACGTACGAACTCTCGTTCCAGACGGCCGTGGAGGTCTTCGCGGGGCTCCTCGGTGTGCTGCTGATCGTCCGGTCCGTCGACGGTCTGCGGGTGCTGGATCGCGAGCCGCGGCGCCCCTGACGCGGCGGCGGTGACCCGGTGACCGTGACGCGGCGGCGGTGACGCGGCGGCCGCCGGGTCGCCGCGTCCGTCCGGGAGCCGTCCGGAACACACGCCGCCACCTGCGCGGACCGCGGGTCGGCGAGGTCCCCGGCCGTCCGCGCGTGCGCCGGACGTCCCCCGGCTGCCCGCGCTCCTTCGTCCGGTTGCGGGGCCGCACCGGGCCTCAGCGCAGATCCTGTCCGTGCGCGGGCTGCGGGACGCTGTGCAGCCGCCGGTCCAGGGACTCCAGCAGACCGGTCAGGTCGGGGGCGACGGCGAGGTCGTCGAGAGTGGGAGCGGGCAGGAAGCCGGCGTCGACCAGTCCGCGCAGGGCGTCCAGCAGCGGCGTCCAGAAGCCTCCCGCGTCCAGGAGGCCCACGGGCTTGCCGTGGAAGCCGAGCTGGCGCCAGGACCACGCCTCGAAGATCTCCTCCAGCGTGCCGAGTCCACCGGGCAGGGCGATGAAGGCGTCGGAGCGATCGGCCATGATCGCCTTGCGCTCGTGCATCGAGTCGCACATGACCAGCTCGGTCACCCCCTCGTGCGCCCACTCCCGCTCGACCATGCTGCGCGGCATCACGCCGACGACCTCGCCGCCGGCCGCCAGCACGCTGTCCGCGATTACCCCCATCAGCCCCCGGCGGCCACCGCCGTAGACCAGGCCGATTCCGCGCCGGGCCAGTTCGGCACCGACGTCGGCCGCCAGCGCGGCGTGCGCGGGGTCGTGTCCGTCGGACGAGGCGAGGAAGACGGCGATGCGGCGCATGAAGATCTCCGGAACCGGGGGAGCGGGCCCTTCGGTCTACCACGGGTGCCGCAGCGCTGACCAAGGGGTTTCGGAGAGGGACGCCCAAGAGGGCGGCACGCCGTGGGACGGCCGGGAGGGCGGCGCGCCCTCTGGGATCGTCGCCCGGCCGATCGGCCGGGAGGGTTCAGATGCCGGGTGCCGGGTGCCGGGTGCCGGCGAGTGGCGGGTGCCGGAGTGGCGGGTGCCGGAGTGGCAGCGAAGGCGGGATCGATCTCGGCTTCCCCGCTCTCGCCGGGCGGCTCCGCCTTCAGCCGGGCGGCGGCCACGAGGCGACGGTCGGCCACGGACCCGCCAGGAACCGCCGCGCACGGTCAAGAAAGGACAGGTGCGGGCACGATCGGGACCGGTTCGGTCCGGGCAACGCCCGGAGGAGGTCCGGTCGGTGGGAGCGTGCCGGGAGCCTTCCGGAGGGCGTCGAGGCCCTCCGGGGGCTCCGCCGGGCGGCTCCCACCGAGGAGGAGGGGCAGGTGGGCGTCGGGCCGGGACTCAGCCGCGGGGCGAGCGGCCGCGAAGACCGCGCCCGGGCATGGGGCCCTTCGGCACCGGCATGTTGCTCATCAGGTCGCCCATCGCGCGCAGCCGGTCGTTGGTCGCCGTGACCGTCGGGCCGTCGACCACGCGCGGCAGCTTCAGCAGCGTGGCCCGCACCTTCTTCAGCGGCACCTGGCCCTCGCCTTCGCCCACGATGATGTCCTGGACCGGCACGTCGACGACGACGCGCGCCATCTTCCGCTTCTCGGCCGCGAGCAGCGACTTCAGCCGGTTCGGGTTGCCCTCGGCGACCAGCACGATGCCGGCGCGGCTCACCGCCCGGTGCACGACGTCCTGGTTGCGGTTCATCGCGACGGCCGGCGTCGTGGTCCAGCCGCGGCCCACGTTCTCCAGGACGGCCGCGGCCGCACCGGGCTGGCCCTCCATCTGCCCGAAGGCGGCGCGCTCGGCACGGCGGCCGAAGATGACCGCCATCGCCAGGAACGCCAGGATGAAGCCCAGGATGCCCAGATAGAGCGGGTGGCCGATCACGAAACCGATGGCGAGGAAGACACCGAAGGTGACGATTCCCACGCCCGCGACGACAAGACCGACCTTGGAATCGACCCGTCGGGTCATCTTGTAGGTAAGAGCGATCTGCTTCAGTCGCCCCTGGTTCGCAGCAGAGTCTGCGTTGTCCTTCCTCGCCATGTAGGAAAGTTTACGTGGCTTGGGAGGACCGGCCCGACACAGCCTCGATCGCGGAGAGCGCCTCGGCCCGGTCGCGCGCCGCCCGGCGGTCCTCCTGGACGGCCGACCAGGCATTACGCCGGGCCGTGCGCTGCCCCGCACTCAGCAGCAACGTTTCGACAGCGCGCAGCGCGAACCGCGCGGCTGCCAGCGGGCGGACACTCGGGTGGACCGGTGCGGCCTGCATGATGGCGATCTCCCTGAAAGAGGCGAGACGGACGGGGACGGCGGTGCGAGGGCGGCCCGGCGCGGTGTGCGGGGCGCGTGCGGTACGGGACGGCGGCGGCAGACGGGCGCGCGGGTGCGCACTGTGTGCATCCAGCGTCACTCACCGGTGTTACCAGCGCGTGACCCGGCGGTCAAACCGCGGTGAAACACGGTTCGCCGCGGGCCCGGCCGCGCACGACGGCGGGCGCGACCCCCGCACGCCCCTCACCTGGGGGATGTGCGGGGACCGCGCCCGCTCCTGTCTTTACTCGCCGGTAGCCGCTTGTGCCCGGATTCACACAGCCGGAGGTACCGCCGCGGCCGTGCCCGCGGTGGCGCCGACTCCCGCGAGGCCGGCGCCGCGGCGCTCCATCGCCTGCTGGAAGAGGCGGCCCGCGCGGTAGGACGAGCGCACGAGGGGACCCGACATGACGCCGGAGAAGCCGATCTGCTCGGCCTCCTCCTTCAGCTCGACGAACTCGTCGGGCTTGACCCAGCGTTCGACCGGGTGGTGGCGCACGGAGGGGCGCAGGTACTGCGTGATGGTGATCAGCTCGCAGCCCGCCTCGTGCAGCTGGCGCAGGGCCTCGCTGACCTCGGCGCGCTCCTCGCCCATGCCCAGGATCAGGTTGGACTTGGTGATCAGCCCGGCCTCGCGGGCCCTGGTGATGACCTCCAGGGAGCGCTCGTAGCGGAAGCCGGGGCGGATGCGCTTGAAGATCCGCGGGACGGTCTCGACGTTGTGCGCGAGGACCTCGGGCCGAGCGGAGAAGACCTCGGCGAGCTGCTCCGGCACGGCGTTGAAGTCGGGGATCAGCAGCTCGACCTTGGTCGCGCCGGACTCGCGGGCGGCGGTCATGGCGTGGATCCGGCGCACGGTCTCCGCGTACAGCCAGGCGCCGCCGTCCTCCAGGTCGTCGCGGGCGACGCCGGTGATGGTGGCGTAGTTCAGGTCCATCGTGACGACGGACTCGCCGACGCGGCGGGGCTCGTCGCGGTCGAGGGCCTCGGGCTTGCCTGTGTCGATCTGGCAGAAGTCGCAGCGCCGGGTGCACTGGTCGCCGCCGATGAGGAAGGTCGCCTCACGGTCTTCCCAGCACTCGAAGATGTTGGGGCAGCCGGCCTCCTGGCAGACCGTGTGCAGGCCCTCGCTCTTCACGAGTTTCTGCAACTGGTTGTACTCGGGACCCATCTTCGCCCGGGTCTTGATCCACTCGGGCTTGCGCTCGATGGGCGTCTGACTGTTCCGGACCTCCAGACGCAGCATCTTGCGTCCGTCGGGTGCGACAGCGGACACGTCCGGCACCTCTTTCTGGGCTGGCGCGGCATTCGATTCTTCGGCGGATACCAGGTTACGCCCGTGAATTGCGTGGTCTCTCGGGCCGCCCGCCAGTGGTCGGCGGGACGGGGGGACCGGGCGCCGGGTCTCGGGGACCGCGGGGCCGGTCGAGGGGAGTCGACGGGAGTCGAAGGGAGTCGACGGGGAGTCGAAGGGGAGGGGATCGCGGGATCCGGTGGCTTCGGGGACAGGGGCGAGAACGGGGCGCGGAAGCGGGGAACGGAGCGCGGGCCCGGCCGCCGGGGGTCTCAGACGCTCGCGCGCTCCAGGGCGGCCGCTTCCCCGGCCCGCGCCGCCGCGTCCGTGCCGTCCGTGGCGTCCGTGGCGTCCGTCACGGGCCGCGTCCGACCCGCGTCGTCCGCGGCTGCCTGCGCCGGGGCCTCCTCCGCGAGGACGTCGCGCAGGTGGCGCTCGACCACGGGCAGCACCTCCTCGACGGCCACGTCGCGCCCCAGCTCGTACGCCAGCGACGTGACGCCCGCGTCCCGGATGCCGCACGGCACGATGCGGTCGAAGAACGTGTTGTCGGGGTTCACGTTCAGCGAGAAGCCGTGCATCGTGACGCCCTTCGCCACGCGGATGCCGATCGCGGCGAGTTTGCGGTCCTCGCCGCGCTGGCCCGCGTTGGAGGGCGCGTACTCGGGGCCCTTGAGACGGGGGTCGAACTCGTCGGTCCGCACCTGCGGGTCGAAGTCGAGGACGAGGCCCGTAGCGGCCGGACGGGCGTCGGCGGTGTCGCCGAGCACCCACACCCCGCTGCGGCCCTCGACGCGGGTCGTCTCCAGCCCGAACTCCGCGGCCGTGCGGATCAGCGCCTCCTCGAGGCGGCGGACGTGCGCGATCACGTCGACCGGGTTCGGCAGCTTGAGGATCGGGTAGCCGACGAGCTGCCCGGGGCCGTGCCAGGTGATCTTGCCGCCGCGGTCGACGTCGACCACCGGGGTGCCGTCGAGCGGGCGCTCGTCGTCCCGGGTGCGGCGGCCGGCCGTGTACACGGGCGGGTGTTCGAGCAGCAGGCAGGTGTCCGGCACCTCGTCCGCGACCCGCGCGGCGTGCACGCGGCGCTGCTCCTCCCATGCCGTCAGGTACTCGACGGCGTTCTCGCCGAATCCCAGACGGACGTACCGCAGCTCACCCACGGCAGTGCCTCCTTAGAGCTATCGGTGCACCGAGGCGTTTCCTGCCTTTGTGGCGCTCTCGCAACTGTACGGCGGCGGGGGAGCGAGCGGTCCGGGAGGTGGCGGAGACGACACCGGGAGCGGCCGCGGAGGGGCCCGTGCATGTGCCTGACGCAGTTTCTGGGCACGCTTTCCAGCCGTCGCCGCGATCCTCACACGATCGGATGAACCCAGGGTGAAAGCCCCTGTGGGGCCGGTCGGCAACGCTAAATTCACGCCGATCGTGAGGGGCCGATGGTATGGGACTGCCCCGGGGCCCGGAAGGCAGGAGACCGTACAGCTGATGTCGGAACGACCTCCGCAGCGCAATCCCAACCGCAGGCTCGCCGCGCTCATCGCCGAGGCGGGTTTCTCCCACGCGGGCCTCGCCCGCCGGGTCGACCAGCTCGGCCTGGAGCACGGGCTGGACCTCCGGTACGACAAGACGTCGGTGACGCGGTGGCTGCGCGGCCAGCAGCCGAGGGGCACCACGCCCGCCCTGATCGCCGAGGTGTTCACGCGCCGGCTGGGGCGCCGCCTGTCGACGCAGGACCTCGGGCTGGACGCCTGCGCGCCGGTGTACGCGGGCCTGGAGTTCGCGGCCACGCCCGAGGAGGCCGTCGACATCGTCGGCGGCCTGTGGAAGAAGGACTCGGGCAGCCACGCCGAACTGCGCAAGATCGCCTTCACGCCGGCCGGACTGGTCGTGCCCAGCCGGGACTGGCTGATCGGCCGGCCCGACGAACGGGTGGGCCACCCGGGGCTCGCGGCCGGGGCGGCGCCCGCCGTACCGCCGGGACGTCCCCTGGCGGCTGCCGTCGCCGGGGGCCCCGGAGGAGCCACGGGCCCCTCCGGCGGGAGCGCGGGCGCCGACGGCGCCCCCGCGGCCCGCGTGCCCGCGCAACCGA
>NZ_JAKGCV010000132.1 GCF_021556455.1 Streptomyces fuscigenes
GGCGGCGGTGCAGGGCGACGGCGGCCGCCGTGCCCCCCGCGAGCGCGCCGACGCCGGCCGCGGCCGGGATGCCGACCTTCACGGCCTTGCGGCCGGTGCGGTAGTCGCGCAGCCGCCAGCCGCGCTCACGTGCGTACGCGCGGAGCTTGGCGTCGGGGTTGATCGCGTGCGGGTGGCCGACCAGCGAGAGCATGGGGATGTCGTTGTGCGAGTCGCTGTAGGCGGCGCAGCGCACGAGGTCGAAGCCCTCGGACGCGGCGAGCGCCCGTACGGCCTCCGCCTTCGCGGGCCCGTGCAGCGGCTCGCCGACCAGGCGGCCGGTGTAGACGCCGTCCACGGACTCGGCGACGGTGCCGAGCGCGCCGGTCAGGCCGAGCCTGCGGGCGATGATCGTGGCGGTCTCGACGGGGGCGGCCGTCACCAGCCACACCTGCTGGCCGGCGTCCAGGTGGGCCTGGGCGAGCGCGCGGGTGCCGGCCCAGATGCGGTCGGCCATGTACTCGTCGTAGATCTCGTCGCTGATGGACATCAGCTCGGCGACGCGGTGGCCCTTGACGATGGACAGGGCGGAGTCGCGCACGTCCTGCATGTGGTCCGGGTCCTCGACGCCCGCGAGCCGGAACCAGGCCTGCTGCCAGGCGAAGCGGGCCAGCTCGCGGCGCTGGAAGAACTTCCGCTTGTACAGGCCCCTGCTGAGGTGGAAGATCGCGGCGCCCTGCATGACGGTGTTGTCGAGGTCGAAGAACGCGGCCGCGCGCTCGTCGCCGAAGACCGGGAAGTCGGGGATCCGTTCGGCGGGGGCCGCGTCGGCCTCCGCGCCCGCGCCGTCCCGGTCGCGCTCGGCGAGGCCGACGTCGGCGGCGGACCTGCGCGCTGCCTCGGCTGCTGCCTCGCCCGCCAGCACGCTCCGGGGTGTCGCGGAGCGCCTGCGTGGAGAGAGCCATCCCAATGCGGCCATGTGGTGAGCATAGCCAGTCCGTTCGGCCTTCCCGGCCCGCAGGGGCGCCCCGGGTGTGAACACTCGCCGACCAGTGTGTTAATCGGCACACATGACGATCGCCACGCTGCTGTGGACAACGGCGGATCCCGGCCGCGCGGTGGGCGGAGAATGGGCCGCATGACCCCACTGCTGCGGCGTACGAAGAAGGACGGGGCGGGCCGGGAGCCGGCGCGCGAGGCGGCTGCCGGCGGCGCGGCGGCGAAGGGACCGCGACGCGTGACGCTCATCGCGAAACCGGGCTGCCACCTGTGCGACGACGCCCGTTCGGTGCTGGAGCGGGTGTGCGCCGAGACGGGCGCGAGCCTGGAGGAGAAGGACATCACGGGCGACGACGCGTTGCGCGACGCCTACTGGGAGCAGATCCCGGTCGTCCTCGTCGACGGCGAGCAGCACACCTTCTGGCGGGTGGACGAGGCCAGGCTCCGCCGCGCGCTCGCCTCCTGACCGTGTCGGTGTCCGCTCCCGCCCCCTGCCGCCTCCCGTCCGCGACGGACGGGACACATGGGAAAGAGGGCTACGATCGCGGGTGTTTTGCCGGTGCCGATCCGACGGGGGCGTAGTGGCTGAGAGGTGTGTGCCGATATGCGCCCCGGCGTGAGGCAACGGTCCGACCTCGTGGTTGGTTCCGTGTCCGCGGGATCCGAGCGCGTGACCCCGATCACTTTGGTCGGACAAAACGGACACCATCTTTGTGCACGCGTTCACAAAGACATAGCCTGCATTCGACGGGGCGGCCACGAAACGCACGACCGCCTGCAACCCCGCTCATCCCGCAGGAGCACCGTGGCAACTGGCCGAACGCACCGACCGGCGACTCGCAGCCGAGGCATTCCCGAGGCCACCGTCGCCAGGCTCCCGCTGTATCTGCGGGCCCTCACCGGACTGTCCGAGCGCTCGGTGCCCACGGTCTCCTCCGAGGAGCTGGCCGCCGCCGCCGGGGTCAACTCGGCGAAGCTGCGCAAGGACTTCTCGTACCTGGGCTCCTACGGGACCCGGGGCGTCGGCTACGACGTCGAGTACCTCGTCTACCAGATCTCGCGCGAACTCGGCCTGACCCAGGACTGGCCCGTCGTCATCGTCGGTATCGGCAACCTCGGCGCGGCCCTCGCCAACTACGGCGGGTTCGCGTCCCGCGGATTCCGGGTCGCGGCCCTCATAGACGCCGACCCCGCCATGGCGGGCAAGCCCGTCGCGGGCATCCCGGTGCGCCACTCGGACCAGCTCGAGGACATCATCCGGGACAACGGTGTCTCCATCGGGGTCATCGCCACCCCGGCCGGCGCGGCCCAGCAGGTGTGCGACCGGCTCGTGGCCGCCGGGGTCACGTCGATCCTCAACTTCGCGCCGACCGTCCTGACCGTTCCCGACGGCGTGGACGTCCGCAAGGTCGACCTCTCCATCGAGCTGCAGATCCTCGCCTTCCACGAGCAGCGCAAGGCCGGCGAGGACGCCCCCGACGTACCTCCGCCGCCGCCGACGACCGTCGCGCAGGACGGCGCCGAGCACCCGGGCACCCCCGCGACCGCGCCCGCCGCGCCCGAGGGCGGCGCGCCCGGGGACGGCGCGGCCCCCGCCCGGCGCGGGCGCAAGGGCCCCGACGACGAGCTGCCCGCGGTGATGCCGGCATGAGCCTCCTGGTCGTGGGCCTGAGCCACCGCAGCGCACCCGTCAGCGTGCTGGAGCGCGCCTCGCTCCCCGCGGACGCGCAGGTCAAGCTGTTGCAGGACACCCTCGCCGCGGAACCCGCCACCGAGGGCGCCGTGCTCGCCACCTGCAACCGCATCGAGCTGTACGCGGACGTCGACAAGTTCCACGCCGGCGTCGCCGAGCTCTCCACGCTGCTCGCCCGGCACAGCGGCGTCGGCCTGGACGAGCTGACGCCCCACCTCTACGTGCACTACGAGGACCGCGCCGTCCACCACCTGCTGTCGGTGGCCTGCGGACTGGACTCGATGGTCGTGGGCGAGGGGCAGATCCTCGGCCAGATCAAGGACGCCCTCGCGCTCGGGCAGGACCTGCACACCGCGGGCCGCATGCTCAACGACCTGTTCCAGCAGGCGCTGCGCGTGGGCAAGCGCGCCCACAGCGAGACCGGCATCGACCGGGCCGGCCAGTCCCTCGTGACCTTCGGCCTCCAGCAGCTCGCCGGGACGGACTCCGTCGACACCTGGGCCGCCGGGAAGCGGGCCCTGATCGTCGGCGCGGGTTCGATGTCCTCGCTGGCCGCCGCGACCCTCGCCCGGGCCGGCGTCGCCGAGATCGTGATCGCCAACCGCACGGCCGCCCGCGCCGAGCGGCTGGCCGAGATCCTCCAGCAGCCCGGCGGCACCGGGGTGCGCGCCCGCGCCGTCGGCATGGACGCCGTCGACGCCGAGCTGGCCTCGGCGGACATCGCCGTGTCCTGCACCGGAGCCACCGGCCTGGTCCTGACCGGCGACGCGGTCCGCGCCGCGGCAGCCGGCCGCCCGGCCGGATCGCCGCTCGCGCTGCTCGACCTCGCCATGCCGCGCGACATCGACGCCGAGGCGCACCGCGTCGACGGCGTCTCCTTCGCCGACATCGAGACCCTCGCGGAGGCGTCCGCGGACGCCCCGATGGCCGCCGACGTCGACAAGGTCCGCGGCATCGTCTCCGAGGAGGTCGCCGCCTTCGGCGCGGCCCAGCGCGCCGCGCACATCACGCCCACCGTCGTCGCGCTGCGGGCCATGGCGGCCGACGTCGTCGCCGGCGAGATCGCGCGCCTCGACAGCAGGCTCCCCGGCCTGGACGACAAGGAGCGCGCCGAGATCACCCGTACCGTGCGGCGCGTCGTGGACAAGCTCCTCCACGCGCCGACCGTGCGCGTCAAGCAGCTCGCCGCGGAGCCCGGCGGCGCCGGGTACGCGGACGCGCTGCGCGAGCTGTTCGACCTGGACCCGCAGACGGTCGCCGCCGTCAGCCAGGCCGACCGGGGCCGGTCATGAGCGAAGCCACGACGTCCCCGGCGCCCGGCGGCCCCGACCGGCCGCTGCGCCTGGGCACCCGCCGCAGCCCCCTCGCGAAGGCGCAGTCCCGGCTGGTCGCCGACGAGGTCGCGGCACGCTCCGGCCGGCCCGTCGAGCTGGTGGAGATCACCACGCGCGGCGACACCTCCCGCGAGCTCGTCACGCGGATCGGCGGCACGGGCATCTTCGTCACCGCCCTGCGCGACGCGCTGCTGCGCGGTGACGTGGACTTCGCCGTGCACTCGCTGAAGGACCTGCCGACGGGCCAGCCCGACGAGCTGGTCATCGCGGCGACCCCGCTCCGCGAGGACCCGCGCGACGTGCTGATCGCCCGCGACGGCCTCACCTTCGCCGCGCTCCCGGACGGTGCCCGCGTGGGCACCGGCTCGGCGCGCCGCTCCGCGCAACTGCTCGCACACGCCCGCGAGCACGGCCGCGCCATACAGATCGTGCCGGTCAGGGGAAACATCGACACCCGGATCGGGTACGTCCGCGAGGGGGAGCTCGACGCCGTCGTGCTCGCCGCCGCGGGCCTGAACCGCCTCGGCAGAAGCGGCGAGGTCACCGACGTCCTGTCGGCCGACACCGTCCTGCCCGCTCCCGGCCAGGGAGCGCTCGCTGTAGAGTGCGCCGCGGTCAACGTAGACCTCGCCGCTTTGCTCGCCGAGCTCGACGACCCGGTCACCCGGGCCGCCGTGACCGCCGAGCGGTCCCTGCTCGCCGCCCTGGAGGCCGGCTGCAGTGCTCCCGTGGGAGCCTTCGCCGACCTGCTGGCCGACGGGCAGATTGTCAACGAAATGCGCCTGCGCGGCGTCGTCGGCACCGCCGACGGCTCGACGCTCGTGCAGCTGTCCACCACCGGTCCCGTACCCGCGTCGCACCAGCACGCTGTCGCGCTCGGGCGCGAACTCGCGTCCGAGATGCTTGCCAAGGGTGCGGCCGGTCTTATGGGGGAGCGAGCACTTTGAGCCCCACCACCACTGACCTTCCGGCCCACTCCGCATCGGGGTACGTCACCTTCCTCGGTGCCGGACCCGGAGACCCGGGTTTGCTGACTCTGCGCGCCGTGGAGGCGCTCGCGGGGGCGGACGTGCTGATCGCCGAGCCGGATGTGCTCGACGTCGTGCGCGCGCACGCCCGCGACACTGTGAGCACGCCCGCGCTGACGGTTGTTGATGACGCATCAACAGCCGCCGGTATCCCCGCGATCAGGGATGCCGCCAATCTTGTCATGGAGGCCGCGCGGGGCGGCAAGCGGGTCGTCCGTGCGGTCTCCGGGGACCCGGGGCTCGACGGCGACGCCGGCCGCGAGATGCTCGCCTGCGCCAACGCGGGCATCCGCTTCGAGGTCGTGCCAGGCATCGCGGCCGCGGTCGGGGTGCCCGCCTACGCGGGTGTTCCGCTGCGCGACGCGCACGGCACCGACGTCCGGTTCGTCGACGCGCGCACCGCGAGCGACCGGTGCTGGACCGAGGTCGGCGCCAGCGACGCGACCGCCGTCGTCTCCACGACGCTCGACACGGTCGCCGCCGCGGCGGGCGAACTCGTCGCGGCGGGCCGCAAGCCGGACACCCCGATGACCGTCACCGTCGCCGGCACGACGACGCGCCAGCGCACCTGGACGGCGACCCTCGGCACCATCGCGGGCACCCTCAAGCAGGCCAAGGTGCTGCCGTCGCCGGACGGGCACCAGCCCGTCATAGCCGTCGTCGGCGAGCGCAGCGCGCCCGCGCAGCGCGACCAGCTCGCCTGGTTCGAGTCGAAGCCGCTGTTCGGGTGGAAGGTGCTCGTGCCGCGCACCAAGGAGCAGGCGGCGTCGCTGTCCGACCAGCTCCGCTCGTACGGCGCGGTGCCGCACGAGGTGCCGACGATCGCGGTCGAACCCCCGCGCACGCCCCAGCAGATGGAGCGCGCGGTCAAGGGCCTGGTCACGGGCCGCTACGAGTGGATCGCGTTCACGTCCGTCAACGCTGTGAAGGCCGTGCGCGAGAAGTTCGAGGAGTACGGGCTCGACGCCCGCGCCTTCGCGGGCATCAAGGTGGCCGCGGTCGGCGAGGCCACGGCGGCGTCGCTCGTCGACTTCGGCGTCAAGCCGGACCTCGTGCCGAGCGGCGAGCAGTCCGCCGCCGGGCTGCTGGAGGACTGGCCGCCCTACGACCCGGTCTTCGACCCGATCGACCGGGTGTTCCTGCCGCGCGCCGACATCGCCACGGAGACCCTGGTCGCCGGGCTGATCGAGCTGGGCTGGGAGGTCGACGACGTCACCGCGTACCGGACGGTGCGCGCGTCGCCGCCGCCGGCGGAGACCCGCGAGGCGATCAAGGGCGGCGGCTTCGACGCCGTGCTGTTCACCTCGTCCTCCACGGTGCGCAACCTGGTCGGGATCGCCGGCAAGCCGCACAACGTCACGGTGATCGCGTGCATCGGCCCCGCCACGGCGAAGACCGCGGAGGAGCACGGCCTGCGGGTCGACGTCCTGTCCCCGGAGCCGTCGGTGCACAAGCTGGCCGAGGCCCTCGCGGCGTTCGGCGCGGCCCGCCGCACGGCCGCGCTGGAGGCGGGCGACCCGGTCACCCGTCCCAGCGAGCGCAGGCCGGGGGCGCGCAGACGGCGCACCACCTGACCGGGGCCACGGGCCGAGGAACCACGACGAAGGGCGCGGACGCGAAGGCGTTCCGCGCCCTTCGTGCGTGGCGGGCCGCCGCCCGGCGGTGCGTCGTTCGTCACCCCGGGGCCGGCCCGGCGGGGCTGTTGGCCCGGCGTGCCGCAGGTCCCGGGCCGGAGCGGCGCCCGCGCCTCCCGCGCCGACGGCACGTCGGCAAATGCCCTGCTCCGCCGGGCGTAGCGTGGAGAGGACGGCGCGGCCCGTGCCGGCCGCGCACCGCCGCCGGAGCCCCGCGCGGGCCCGGCGAGGGCACCGTCGGACCCACCATCGGACTCGACTTCGCACGAGGCGACTGCTCATGACTGTGTACGGACCGTTCCCCGGCTCCCGCCCCCGGCGGCTGCGCACCACGCCCGCCATGCGGCGGATGGTCGCCGAGACGCGGCTGCACGCGGCGGACCTGATCCTGCCCGCGTTCGTCCGCGAGGGCGTCGACGCGCCCGTCCCGCTCGCCGCGATGCCCGGCGTCGTCCAGCACACCCTGGAGACCATCCGCAAGGCGGCGGCCGACGCCGTGGCCGCGGGGGTCTCGGGCATCATGCTCTTCGGCGTCCCCGAGGACGGGAAGAAGGACGGGGCCGGCACGGCGGGCACCGACCCCGACGGCATCCTCCAGCAGGCGATCCGCGTGGTGAAGGCGGAGACCGGCGACGACCTGATCGTCATGTCGGACCTGTGCCTCGACGAGTACACCGACCACGGGCACTGCGGGGTCCTCACCGCCGACGGCCGCGTCGACAACGACGCGACGCTGGAGCGCTACGCCGAGATGGCGCGGGTCCAGGCCGAGGCGGGCGTCCACGTGGTGGGTCCGAGCGGCATGATGGACGGCCAGGTCCGCGTGGTGCGCGAGGCGCTGGACGCCATCGGCAAGCAGGACGTGTCGATCCTCGCGTACACCGCGAAGTACTCCTCCGCGTTCTACGGGCCGTTCCGCGAGGCCGTCGGCTCGTCGCTGCGGGGGGACCGCAAGACCTACCAGCAGGACCCGGCGAACTTCCGCGAGTCGATGCGCGAGCTGGCGCTCGACCTGGAGGAAGGCGCCGACATGGTGATGGTCAAGCCCGCGGGCCCCTACCTGGACATCCTGGCGCGCTTCGCCGCCGAGGTGGACGTGCCGCTGTGCGCCTACCAGATCTCGGGCGAGTTCGCGATGGTGGAGGCCGCGGCGGAGAAGGGCTGGATCGACCGGGACGCGGCGATCATGGAGACCCTGACCGGTATCAAGCGGGCCGGCGCGGGGATGATCCTCACGTACTGGGCGACGGAGGTCGCGCGGAAGCTCGCGCGCTGAGGGCGGTCGCGGGGCGGGACGGGGCATCCCGCGCGGGCGGCCGGAGGAGCCGCCGGCCCGCTGAGGATTCCCGCCCGTCACCCCGAAGCCGCCGCGGGCGCCCCGCCGCCGCGCCGCTCAGGCCGCCGCGTCCGGGACGAGGACGATGCGGCCGTCGAGCGAGCGGTTCTCCATCCGCTCGTGCGCTTCCGCCGCCCGCGAGAACGGCAGGATCTCGATCTCGGTCCCGCCGAGGCCCGCCGCCAGCGCGGCGCGGGCCGCTTCCAGTCCGGGGCGGATCGCGTCGGGGTGCGAGGGCAGGTACGCGCCGGAGTTGAAGCCGGAGACGGTGATGCTGCGGTACCAGAGGTCGTTGCTCCGCAGCGAGTGGTCCCAGTCGCCGCTCGCGTTCCCCCCGACCAGCAGGCGCCCGCCGGGCCCCATCAGGTCCAGGCTCCGGGTGCGGACGTCTCCGCCGACGGGGTCGACGACGACGTCGAAGGTCTCTCCTGCCAGGGCCTCGGTCATCTCGGCCGAGTCGACGATCCGGTCGTACGGCAGCCGGGTGCGTGCGGCCGCCTCCAGCTTGCCCGCGCGCACCGTGCCGACGACCCGGGCGGCGCCGAGCTGCTTGGCGATGCCCGGGAAGGCCGCGGAGAACCCGCCGAGCGCCCCGTGGACCAGGACGCTCTCCCCCTTCGCGAGGTGGGCGACGCGCGTGAAGGCGGCGTGCGCCATGGCGGCGTTGGGCAGCACCGAGACGGCGAGGGCGGAGTCGATGTCGTAGCCGTCGAGCGAGACGACGAGGGCCGGGTCGGTGAGGTAGACGGAGGCGTAACCGCCCGTGCCGCCCGCGGCGGACATGGACACGACCCGCTCACCCACCGCGAAGCCGCTCACGCCGTCGCCGAGCGCGCGGACGGTGCCCGCGACCTCGAGACCCGGGACGAACGGTGCCTGGGGCAGCCCGGGCCGGTCCTTGTAGAGGCCCTGACGCAGGAAGACGTCGACGAGGCCGACCGCGGCGTGCGTGACGTCGACGGTCATCCGGCCCGGTCCGGGTTCGGGCGTCGGCACCTCCGTGACAGCGAGTACCGACGGGGCTCCGAAGGCGGTGGCTCGTACGGCCTGCATGGCTCTCACTCCCAGGGAACAGATTTAACGCACCTCGTGATGCGCTAACGACGCTACACCCCCGGAAGGGTTAGCGCATCCTTGGGTGCGTTAACGGTGTCGCGTTAACGTGGTGGCATGCAGCAGAGAGCCCGGTCGGCCGAGGACAAGGCGCGCAGGTCGGAGGAGCTCCTGGCGGCCGCCGAGGCGGAGGCCCGGGCCCGCGGCGGTGTCCGCTTCGTCACGCTGGCGGGCGTCACGGAGCGGGCCGGGCTGCACCGCACCGGCGTGCGGCGCTACTACGCGAGCAAGGAGGAACTCCTCCTCGCGCTCGCCGAGGACGGCTGGCGGCGCTGGAGCGCGTCGGTACGGGAGCGGTGCGCCGCCGCGACGGACCGTCCCGCACCGGATCCTCCGGTGCCAGGTCCTTCCCCGACGGGCCCCGGCCTCTCGCCCGAGGAGGCCGGTCTGCTGCTCGCCGACACCCTCGCCGAGCAGCCCGTCTTCTGCGACCTCCTCACCCATGTGGCGCTCAGCCTCGAAGGGGACGTCTCCACGGAACGCGCCCGCGCGTACAAGACCGAGGCCTTCGCGGCGCACGACGCGCTGGTGGCCGCCCTGGAGGCCGCGAGCGGCATGACGACCGCGCAACTGGGCGCCCTCGTCGCCGCGGCCCTCTCGTTCGCGGGGAACTTCTGGCAGGTGTCGCACCCGACCCCGACACTCGCCGCCCTCTACGAGGAGGTTCCGGAATGGGGCCATGTGGCCCTGGACTTCGCCCCGAGGCTGCGCCTGCTGCTGCGCTCGACGGCGCTGGGGCTGGTCACGACGCTGCCGGACGGGCAGGGTTGAGCGGACGGGGGGCCAGGTGGCGCGGGGCGCGGGTGCGTCCGCCGGCGGGAGGCGAAGTATCGGACACGTCCCGCGTTCAGCAGCGTGACGGGAAGCGAGGGGACCGTGCCAAGGGAGCCGGAACGCCGGGACGGCGGAACGCCGTTGGACGCGCGCAGGGCCGTCCACACGGCCGTGGGCCGCGCGTTGGCACCGCTCGGTGAGGCCGCGCTGGCGGACCTGGTCGGGTCCGCCGAGCCGCTCGGCTCCGGCATCGGCGGGCGGTCGGCGCTGCTGCGGGTCGGGGGAGCACCCGTATTCGTGAAGCGGATCCCCCTGACCGCGACGGAGCTGGTGCCCGGCCGCCTCCGCTCCACGGCCAACCTGTTCGGCCTGCCGTCCTTCTGCCAGTACAACATCGGCGGGCCCGGCTTCGGGGCGTGGCGGGAGTGGGCCGCCCAGGCGATGACGACCGACTGGGTGCTCTCGGGCCGGTACGAGGGGTTCCCGCTCATGTACCACTGGCGCGTCCTGCCGGACACGGCACCGCCGCTGCCGGAGGAACTCGCCGACGTCGACCGGGCGGTGGCGTTCTGGGGAGGCGGGCCGGAGGTCCGCCGCCGCATCGAGGAACTCGCCGCATCCCCGGCGAGTCTCGTGCTGTTCCTTGAGTACCTCCCCGTGACGCTGGACGCGTGGCTCACCGAGCAGGCACGCCTCGGCGACGACGCGCTCGGCCGGGCCTGCACCCTGGTGGAACGGGAGCTGGAGGCGGGAACGGCGTTCATGAACGGCAACGGCCTGCTGCACTTCGACGCCCACTTCGGCAACATCCTCACGGACGGCCGCCGGCTGCACTTCGCCGACTACGGGCTCGCCCTCTCCTCCGGCTTCGACCTGACTCCGGCGGAGGCCGACTTCTTCGCGCGGCACCGGGCCTACGACCGCGCGTACGCGCTGAGCTTCCTGGTGAACCGCCTGATCGCCGCCCTGTGGGGGCACCGGCGCGATGAGCGGGAGGCGCTGATCCGCGAGTGCGCCGCGGGGGCGCCCCTGCCCGGTGGCCCGCCCGAGGTCCGGGAGTTCGTGGCACGCCACGCCCCTCTCGCGGCGGTCGTGACCGAGTTCATCGGCCGGCTGGAACGCGAGAGCCCGAAGACTCCGTATCCGGAGGCGGCGGCGCGCCGCGCCCTGGCCACGCGCCGGAAGTGACGCGCCCCGCCGGGCCGGGGACCCGCCGGGGCCGGGACCCGGCCGGGCGAGCGACCCGTCCGGAGGAAGCGGGTCTCCCGGCGACGCCCGAGGGCCCGCCGACCGGTGTCGGCGGGCCCTCGGCGGTTGCCGCGGCGTGCGTTGGTCAGTCGTCCGCCGCGGCGGTACGGGGCGGCCACGGCGCCCGGGCGGGTGCGCGGCCGGGTGTCACCGGACCGTGGCGCGGCCGCGGCGCCGGCGGGCCGGGCCGCGGGTCGCGGTGCCGGTCGTCACCAGATCAGCGCGTCGGCCGCGGTGCTCTGCCAGTAGCTGACCTGGGCGTCGTCGTCGGTGTACGTGTTCTTCGGCAGCGCCGGGTGGGCGGCCGTGCCGACCGAGCCCTCGTCCTCGTTGCGCGGCATGAACCACACCTCCAGCGACTTGGCGGTGTGGCCGTGCGCCTGCGCCTTGGTGCGGTCGCCGCTGAGCGTGACCGACGCGTACGCCGACTGGCCGGGCTTCAGGACGACCACGGACTGCGGAATGCTGTCGCGGTCGACCTGCGTCGCCGACTGGGCGGCGTCGAAGCGCAGGGCCGGGGCGTAGTAGGCGGCGCAGGTCGTCTTGCCGGTGTTCTTCGCCGTCAGCAGCAGGTGGTTGATGGGCCGGCTGACCGCGGCGGCGGTGACCTTCGTGTTCGCACCGGTGCACGGCGCGATGGCGGCGGCCTTGGCGGTGGCCCGCGCCGGTGCCTTCACGGCGTGGGGCGCGGCACTGGCCGAGGTCGCACCGGCAACGGTGAGGGCGATGGCGAAGGCGGAGCCCGCGGCGACGGCGAGGTGGTTGCGGAAGTGGATGCGGGACATGGGTGGTGTTCCCCGTTCGTTCGGAGGTGGAAGGGCGGTTGCACGGCCGGTGCTCCACCAAGGTGCGGGACGGCCCGCCGGTGGGACAACACGCCCCGCCGCATCCGGGACGCTGGAACGCCGGAACGGCCCCTGAGCTGCGGGAACCGTGGCCGCCTGGAACGCGTCCTGGGACAGGGCGACGGAAGGCGACAGCGGTGGCGACGAGTGACACGGCCGAATTCGCGGCGGTACTGCGGGAACTGAAGGGCCGTTCGGGACTGAGCTACGGGGCGCTGGCCCGCAGACTGCACGTCAGCACGTCCACGCTCCATCGCTACTGCAACGGCGACGCGGTGCCGGCCGACTACGCGCCCGTCGAGCGGCTGGCGCGGCTGTGCGGCGCGTCGCCGGAGGAGCAGGTGCAGTTGCACCGCCGCTGGATCCTGGCCGACGAGGCGCGCCGCAGGGGGCGGGCGGCAGGCCCGGGTCCGGCGGGGGAGGCGGACGCTCCGGGGCCGCACGGTGGCCCCGGGTCGCCGGACGGTGCGGATGCGCCGGGGGGTGCGGACGCGTCGAGGGACGCGGTCGCGTCGAGAGGCGCGGACGCGTCCGGAGAGGCGGGTGTGTCGCCGGTCGCGTCGGGAGACGCGGGTGCGTCCGGTAGCTCGGTCGATTCGGCTGCTGAAGCTGCTTCGGGAGGTGTGGCCGGTGTGAGCGATGAGCCGGCGTCGGGTGGTGCAGCCGATACAGGCGATGAGGCCGTGTCGGGTGGTGCAGCCGGTTGGGGTGGTGCGGATCGACCGGGCGCGGGGCGATCCGATCCCGGCCCCGTCGTGCTCGGCCCGTCGTCCGGCGACGACGAGCCGGGGGCCGGGACGCGCCGCTCCCGCTCGCGCCGGCGCGCCCTGATCGGTTCGGCGGCGGCGCTCGTGGTGCTGGTCGCCGCCGGCGCGGGCGCACGGGCCGCCTGGCCCGAGGACGGGCGGGGCGGTACCGCGGCCGCCGCACCGGCGACCGGACATCGGACGGCG
>NZ_JAKGCV010000133.1 GCF_021556455.1 Streptomyces fuscigenes
CCGGGCCGCCGGGGGCCACCTCGGACGTCCGCGCGAGGCCCGGGTCGCGCCCTGCTCCGCGGCGCCTGCGGCGCGGCCCGCGCCGCAGGTCGGCGGTGCGCGCGGCGACACCGGAAACGACGGCGCGAGCACCCCCGCGGACCCTGTACACTTTTTCTCGGCCGGTCGGAAAACGGACCGGTCATGGTGGGTGTAGCTCAGTTGGTAGAGCACCTGGTTGTGGTCCAGGTGGCCGCGGGTTCGAGTCCCGTCACTCACCCTTCATGGAAGGCCCTCTCCGCGGAAACGCGGAGAGGGCCTTTTTGGTGATGCCCGCCGCCGCTCTCCGCGCCGCCCCCGGCGGCCGCGAACCGGCCCCGCGACCGCTGGACGGCAAGCGGCGGACGCCGAACGACAGGCGGCAAGCAGCAGGCGGCAACCGGCACCGGCAACCGGCAGGACGGGTGATCCGGAGGCCGCGGCAACTCCGTTCGAGGCGTCCCTCTCCCGGTCACGGGGTCCTCGCCCCACGGCGCTCACGCACGTGCGGGGATCCCGCCCGCCCCGCCCGTACGCCATCACGGCGGGGAGAAGGACGCGCGCAGAGTACGGGCTGCCCGTCCCGTCCCGCACGGACTTGGGCAAAGCCTCTCCTTCGGCTTCAACGGCTCGTACCGTGGGGGTTCTTCATGTCCGCAAGGAGCGCACCATGATCAAAGGCATCGACGTCAGCAACTACCAGGCACCCACCTGGTCGACATCGGGCTTGTCGTTCGTGTTCGCCAAGGCCACCGAGGGGCACACCGTCGTCGACTCGTCCCAGGCCGCGCACGCGGCCCGGGCCAGAGGCGCGGGGCTCGTCTTCGGGCAGTACCACTTCATGTGGCCCGGAGACGTGCAGGCGCAGGCCAAGTGGTTCGCCGACAGGTCCGTGACCGCCGAGGGCGACCTGATGGCCGTGGACTGGGAGAGAACGGGCAGCGGCACGATGGCGAGCAACGCCGACAAGGACGCCCTGATCAAGGCCATCAAGGCCCTGCGGCCCGGACACAAGGTCGGCCTCTACACGAACACCAGCTCGTGGCTCGGCATCGACAAGACCGGCTACTACGGCGACTTCCTGTGGATCGCGGAGTACGGCGTCCCGGCGGGAAAGCCGAAGATCAAGGCCAAGTGGACCTTCCACCAGTACACCAACAGCCCCGTGGACACGAACGTCTACCAGGGCACGGCGGACCAGCTCCGCGCATGGGCCGGCACCGGGCAGGCCGTCGTCAGGCCGAAGGTGTCCCTGAAGAACCTGGTGGCCGCCGCGAAGGCGGACCCCAAGGCTGCCCAGGGTCACACCACCCACCCCGCCGACGTGAAGCCCGTCGAGGCGGCTCTCGTCAAGCTGGGCCTCCTGCCGGGGACTTACGGCTCGGACGGGGCGTTCGGCAGCGCCACGGTCGACGCGTACGCCCGGTTCCAGCGTTCGCTGGGCTACGACGGCTCGGACGCCGACGGCATCCCCGGCCAGGCCTCGCTGCAGGCCCTCGCCACGAAGGCGGGGACCTTCACGCCGGTTCCGTAGGCCGCGGGGCACGGCACCGCCCGGGCGCCCACGCGGCGCCCGGGCAGCTCACACCCCGGCCGGTGCCAGGGACGCGCGCAGCGCCTTCTTGTCGGTCTTGCCGACGGCCGTGCGGGGAAGCGAGAGGGCGAACGAGTACGAGGCGGGTGCGTAGTCCTCGCCGAGCGCCTCGGTGATCCGGTCGGTGAGGGTGGGCAGGTCCGGTTTCGCGTCCGGGTCCGCGAGGACCAGCACCACGTGCACGGCCTCCTTGCGCTCACCGTCCGGCAGGCCCACGGTCGCGGCCTCGGCGATGCCCGGGTACGCGGCGAGGAAGTCGTCGAGGAGGCGCGAGTACACGTTGCCTGCCGTGCGGTCGCAGACGATGACGTCCCGCGCCCGGTCGATCAGGTACAGGTGCCCGTCCTCGTCCTGGCGCGCGATGTCGCCACTGCGGAACCAGCCTTCCTCGTCGAGCACCTCCGCGGTGCGCTCCGGGTCCCTCCAGTACCCCTCCATGACGTTGCGGGCGCGCAGGTACAGCTCTCCCGGCTCGCCCGCCGCGACCGTTTTGCCGTCCTCGTCGCGCAGTTGCACCTCCACACCCCTGGACGGGCTTCCGCACCCGGAGAGCGTCACGGGCCTGGCCGGGTCGTGCTCCCACGGCATGAGCTCGGCGATGCTGCCGGTCTCCGACGCCCCGTACAGCTGGTGCAGCACGGGCCCGAAGCGTTCGATCGCCTGGCGCAGGCGCTCCGGGGCGGCGGCCGCGCCGCTGTAGAAGAGCCGCTGCAGGGCGGGGAAGCGGCCGGGGAGGCAGTCCGGGTGGTCGAGCAGTTCGTACAGCCATCCCGTCACCAGCATCACACCGGTGACCTGTTCGCTCTCCATCAGGGACAGCGTGGCGCCGGCGTCGAACGACCTCATCAGCACGATGGTCTGGCCGGTCAGTATGCACACCAGTGAGGTCCGGTGGCCGCTGGCGTGTGTGACGGCGGCGCTGGTCAGGACCGAGGGGTCCGACGCGGTGGACAGGTAGCCTTCCGCGTCCCGCACCAGCTCCTCGTAGTGGCGGTGGCGGTGGACGACCAGTTTGGGTCGGCCCGTGGTGCCGCCGGTGTAGAAGAGGGTCGCGACGTGGCGGCTGTGGGCGGCCTCGTCGGGCGCGAGGCGCTCCCCGCCCTTCGCCGTGGTCGGGAAGTCCACCGCTCCCGGGCACGGCCCGATGCTGAAGACGCGCGGCACACCGACCTGTTCGGCGGCCGGCAGCGCCCGGTCCGCCACGGCGGGATCGAAGAGCAGCACCTTCACTTCCGCGCGCCCGATCAGACCCCCGAGTTCGCTCCTGCCGAGGGTCAGCGGCACGAACACCAGCCTGCAACCCACGAAGTGTGCGGCGATCTCCAGGAGCAGGGCCTCCGGGGAATTGAGCGCGAACAGCGCCACACCATCGCCGGGCCGGAGTCCGGCGGCGCGCAGGGCAGCGGCGAACTCCAGTACCGTGCCGTGTGCTTCGCTGCCGCTGATCCGCCGGCCCTCGACCACGATCGAGTCGCGGTCCCCTCTCGCCCGCAGCCGTTCCAGCACCGCTGTCGTGTAGTTGCCGGGGGTACTGGCCTCGTCCATGGTCTCTTTCCTCAGCGTGGTGTGGGTACGGGCCGGGCACGTCTCGATGCCGTACGGGCTCAGGCGCAGCCGGCGTTGTCGTACGGACTCAGGCGCAACCGGCTTTGCCGTAGGCGGCGTCGGCCGCATCGGCCTTCTCCACGAGGGCCCGGACCTCGTCCGCCGGGGCACCCTGCTGCCGCGCCGCGACGGCTGCGTCCCGCGCCTGCTCGAAACGGGCTCGGAGGTCGTCGCAGACGCTCTGGGACTGCTGAGGGCTCGCCTGGGCCGCGGTGGCCGTGGCTGCGCCGGTACCGACGAGCGCCACGGCGAGAGCGGCTGCGGCGAGCAGACGTCGAGACAGCATGGTTCTCCTTGATCGAGGTGGTGGTGTGGGCCCGGCGGTGTCCGGGCGGGCCGCACGCTCCACGCTAGGGGCGGCCCGCGGGCCCGGCCGTGTCCCTCGACGACAGGTGCGGACGCTCCCGGTGTCGCCCCGGCACAGGCCGCCCGGGGCCGCCCCGTCGCCGGGTCGTGGGTGTCGCGGGGCCACAGGCCCGCTGCGGCCCACCTGTCGAAGAGCGGTATCGCGACGACACTGCGGGCCGCCGATACTGGGTCCCGTATCCCGGGACGCACTGTCCGGCACGCCGGCGCCCTCCCGCGGGCAGGGGCCCCGCCCTCGCAGGCCGGGCGTTGCGGGGGCCGGCGGGGCCCCCGTCAGGTGAGTTCACGCGGGGGCGATCACACGGCGCCCGTTGCCGTCTCCTGCTGAGAACCGCTGTCCCAGCGGCTGCGGGAGACCACGCGGCACGGGAGCGGCCCGGTGGAACGGCTGCGGCAGTTCGGATCCTGCTGCACAGGCTTCGTCCTCGAACACCCCCCGCTCTTCGCGATCATGTTCAGTGCCCGGTAAGCGCCGCACGCGCGGAGCACCCGCCCGCGGCGCCGGGATCGAGGCGCGGCGGCACGTGCAAGGAGCGGGAAAGGCGGAGGGGCCGGAGAGAGCTGAAGGGCCGGAGAGGGCGGAGGGGCCGGAAGGGAGGCGGCCCCCGAAACGCGGGGCACCGGTACGGCCTGACGGCACGGGCGGAGAAGGGCGACAGGCCGCAGGTCGCGGGCGCCCGCCGGAGGGGTCGGCAGGTCACGGGCACCCGTCGCGCGTTCGGACCGTGACCGACGTGCCCGGGGCGGTGCCCGGCCGGCCCGCGAAGCCGAGGGGCGGCGCGTGGTTCAGCTGTCGGGCGTGGCCAGGCCCGCCGCCGTCAGCAGGCGGTCGGCGCCCAGCGCGCGGTGCAGCCGCAGGGCCGTGAGCAGTTCGATCCGGCGGTCGGTGAAGTCGGGACCGAGGGCGTCGGCCGCGGTGGCGAGGCGGAGCCGGACCGTGTTCTCGTGGATGCCGAGACGGGACGCGGTGAGGGTCTGGGAGCCGGACGAGAGCCAGGCGAACAGCGTGCCGCGGATGCGGGCGGCCCGCGGGGTCCGGTCCGCGAGCTCACCCAACTCGTCCGCCGCGAAGGCACTCGCGGCCGAGACGTCACTCAACAGGACCGTTTCAAGGGCGAAGTCGTTGAAGTTCAGGCAGAGTTCACCGTCGAGGGCGAGCACGGAACGCATGTCCTCGGCTCTCCGGGCCTCCTGGTGGGCGCGACGGAACCCGTCCAGCCCCGTTCGCGGGCCGCCGATCGCGGTGCGTGCCCCCGTACCCGCGAGCGCCTCGCGCAGCGCGCCGAGTGCGCCGGCGTCAAGGGGGCGGGGCCGGCTGAGCCACCCGGCCCAGGTGGTGCCGTCGATGGCCACGAGCAGACCGTCGCGGATCTTCGTCGCGGCCTGCGCGGCGCGGAACACCTTCTGGGCCCCCGCGAGGTCGTCGGCGCGTATCAGCACGCAGAGGTGGGATCCCGAGAGCCGGTGCCCCAGGTCCGCCTCCAGCGCGAACGTGGCCTTGGGGTGCCGGCCGTCGAGGATCTCCAGCACGAGATCGCGGCGCCTCGGATTGCCGCCGCGCAGGAGGTCGGCGGTGGCGGCCTCGTGCGCCGCCAGCGCGAGGCCCTTGCCCTCCTCGGTGAGGTCCATGACCAGGCGGGTGGCCCGGGTCACGAGCTCACCGGACGCGGCCGCGCCGCCCCCCGCCGCGGCGAGGCCCCGCCACTGCGTCTCGGACCACAGGTCGAGCATGCGGCGCATGGCCGTCCAGTAGAGGTCCTTCACCGTGGGTGCCGGGACGCGCTGCTCGGCGAGCCAGCGGCCGAGGCGCCGGGCGGGCTCCTCGACGACAGCCCCACGGCCGCCGGACGACAAGGCCGTGAGGGCCATGACCTGCACGTGCACCCTGACGAGGGCGGTCAGGCAGTTGCGGAAGGCCGCGCCGCCCGCGCTTTCGGGGCACGCCTCTTCGACGGCCGCGGTCGCGACGGCGTCCACCATCAGATCGAGCCAGGCGGACCGGGGCAGGGCTCCCGCGGGGGCTCCGCTCACGTCGCCGGATCTCGTCGACTCCATGACGTCCAAGATTCTTCTCCTGCCTCAAGCCGTGTCCTGCGTCCACCGGCGAAACGTCACGGCACCCGGCGCATGCCGGAGAACGGCGTGGCGGGCAGGGGGCGACGGCGGTCGCCACCTCTGCGCGGTGGCCGCGAGGAGTCAATGTGAACGCCATGAACATACGGCTCGATGTTAGAGTCGTCAACATGGAGCCAGGCGACAGACAGCGCGACAGCTACCACCACGGATCCCTCAAGGAGTCGCTCGTCGCTGGCGCGCGGGAGCTGCTGAAGGAGAAGGGCCCCGACAACTTCAGCCTCAGCGAACTGGCGCGCCGCGTGGGCGTCAGCACCGCCGCGCCGTACCGGCACTTCGAGAGCCGCGAGGCCCTTCTCGGCGCCGTGGCGGCGCAGGGGTACGAGGAGCTGCTGCGGCGGCTCGAAGGGGTGGTCGAGCCGGGCGTCAGCCCGGTGGAGCAGCTCAAGCTGTTCGGCATCGGCTACCTGGCCTTCGCCGCCGACCACCCCGAGCTCTTCCAGATCATGTTCAACGGGCGCTACAGCGAGGAGGCGGGCGGCCCCCGCGGCGCGGCCTTCGCCCCGATGATCCACTACGTCGAGCGGGCCCAGGCCGCACGGCTGCTGCCCACCGCCGTTCCCTCGTACGAGGTGGCCCGCTTCCTGTGGGCCACGGCGCACGGGCTGACCGTGCTGCACCTCAACGGCGGCTTCGAGTCGCTCGGCATCGACGACACTCCCGAGGGGCTCAACTCCTCGGCGTGGGACGTCGTCCTGGGAGAGAGCGCGGCGGGAGCCGCGGGAGCGACGCGGGAGCGTTGAAACCCTCCTGGGGGAATGCGCCCCGCCCCGGCAGTCGATGTCCCACGGAAGGGCTCGGGCGGACCCCCCAGCGCCTCCGCGAGGGCGGCCGAACCGGTGCCGGGCGGCAGGTGCACTGGAGAGACGGGCGCCCCGAAGCCCCTCGTGCGGCAGGGCGGCCAGGGACGACCTTGCGGTGCAGATGCTCGTGCTACCGGCCCCGGCCCCGACACTCCGGAAGGAGGGCGGTCGCCGCGGGGCCCGGCAGCCGGTCGCCCGGGACTCAACGACGTTGCCATGGGCGGGAGTGCACACCGGGCGGTCGAGCCCCTTCCGATCGGGGGCGGTCCTGGGGTGCGGGCGGGCGCGCCGGCATGACCGGAAGTGCCGCGTACCCCCGCCGCCGCCTCCCGGCGCGTGCCGCGGCGGGTGGACGGGTGGAGCGGAACCGCCCTGCCCCCCGCTCGGGCTCGGCGTAGTCCGCCGCTGTGGGCACGCGGAACACACCACCCCGTTCCACGGGCCCGCCGTACGGGAGCGCCCCCTTCCGGCCGTCCCGGCCCGAACGCCCGGCGCGGTGGCCCCCGCACACGCCGGCCGCGCCGCCGCCCCGCGATCCGGTGCCACCGGTCCTGTCCCACTTCGCCACACGCCGGGGAGCGGCCCCTCTCCGTCGGCCATGTCGGGCCAGTCGCGCGCCGCCCAGACTCCCGGGGAGAACTGGTTCTCACCCGAGGGAGTCTCCGCGCCCGCACCGGCCCTGGCTGTCGTCGCCGGCGACCCGATCACGCACCGTGAGACCCGGGCCGGGGCCGCGCCCCGGTGCCCCTCCCCCGGCAGGGCACCGGCGCCGGCACGGCGTTGGGACACCCGCGCCGCGGCAACGTCGCTGCGGGGGCATGCCGTTGCTCGTCCCGCCGCCCGGCCGGACGGACGGCGTCCACGGGATCAGCGTGCGCTCCCGATGCCCCGGTCGGCCTCCGCACCCTCGATCATCAAGGTGGTCTCCTCGACGCGGCTGAAGCGCCCGTCGGACGCGAGGTCACCAAAGGCGTACACCTCCACGCGGAGGGCGGAGCCGTCCCTCTTCGTCAGGTGGACGGTGTGACGGTCGGCGTACTTCCGGCCGTCGCGCAGTTCGTCGTGCACCACGACGTGACCACCGGCCACGACCGTGCGCAGGTGGCCGATGTGCTCGACGAATCCGGCGCGGTCGTCCCAGGTCCCGTCCGTGCGTTGCCGGTAGCCGGGGGTGAAGTGGCGGTCCGCGGCCTCCTCCACGGTGAGGCCGGGGTTGAAGATCAGGTCGTCGAGGGCTGCGGCCATGCCGGTGGCGTGCACTGGGGTCTCCTTTGAGAAGTGGGGTATGTGTGCGCAACGCACGCTCTTTCCCCACCGTAACACCGTTGCGTGCGTCGCGCACGTTATGGTGGGGGCATGGACGACGGGACGGGACAGGACATCGCAGACGCCTTGGGCCTGCTGCTCAGGCGCACCACGCGCACCCGGCTGCACCGGGCACTGACCGACGGCATGGGCGAGGCGGTGGACGAGCTGACGTACCCCGTGCTGAGCGCACTCGCGCGGACGGGCCCGTGCAGCGCGGCGCAGTTGGCGGCGGACGCGGGCATCGACCGCTCGGGCGTCACGCGCCGGGCGAGCCGGCTGGAGGACGCGGGCCTGGTCCGGCGCGAGCCCGATCCGTCCGACCGGCGGGCCGCGCTCCTCGTCCTCACCGACGCGGGCGAGCGGACGGTGGCGCGGCTGCGCCGGCGCCTGGCAGCGCTGATCGGCGACAGCCTCGCGTCGTGGCCGCCCGGCGAGGCCGAGATCTTCGCACGCGGCCTGCGCCGGTTCGCGGAGGAGGGGCCGTTCGACCATGGCGCCGGGCCCGCCGTCGACCGGTGAACGCCCGGCGGGAGCAGTGCACGTACGCGCCACCCGAGGGGCGGGCGTACGTCCGTCCCGCTTGACCGGGCACCCACCGTCCGCGACGGTGGGGCGCGGACTCAACGCAGCGCGGCGAGCACGGCCTTCGTCGTGTCGGCGATGAGGGCATCGTCGGAGGATGACGTGCGGTGCCCCCGGGCGGAGAGGATCGCGAGGACGACCGGGGCGCCGATCGGCGGCCACACCACGGCGATGTCGTTGCGGCTGCCGTAGTCGCCGTTGCCCGTCTTGTCGCCCACCCGCCAGCCCGCCGGCACTCCCGCGCGGATGTACGGGCCGCCGGTGGTGGTGTGGAGCATCCAGGTCGTCAGCCGCGCGCGCCTCCGGGCGGTCAGGAGATCCCCGAGGAGGAAGCGCCGCAGGTCGGTGGCGAGTGTCCGGGGCGTGCTCGTGTCCCTCACGTCGCCGGGGATCGCCGAGTTGACGTCCGGTTCCGCTCGGTCCACGTGCGTGGTCACGTCGCCCGTGCCCCGCAGCGCGCGCTGGAGCCCGGCGGGCCCGCCGAGGCGGTCGAGCAGCAGGTTGGCCGCCGTGTTGTCGCTGTGGCGCAGGGCCGCGTCGAGGAGGGCGCGCAGGGTCATGCCGGTCGACACGTGCGCCCGGGTGACGGGCGAATACTTCTGGAGGTCCTCGGCGCGGTAGGTGAGGACGCGGTCCAGGTCGGCGTCCGAGGCGCGGCGCAGCAGGACACCCGCCGCGAGCGCCTTGTACGTGGAGTCGAAGGCGAACCGGTCGTCCGCGTGGTAGCCGATCTCGCGGCCGCTGCCGGTGTCCAGGGCGTACACGCCGAGCCGGGCACCGTAGCGGCGCCGGAGCGCGTCGAGCGCGGCGGCCGGCGCCGGTACGGGCACGGTCCCGGCGGCGGGGGTGCCCGCCGGCGTGGACCCCGGGGAGGCCGCGGCACCCGGGCCCGTGCCCGAGGTGGCAGGGCCCGCGGTGCGCGCGGAGGCGGAGGGGTCCTTCGCGGAGGCGGCGGGCGGGTGCGGGCCGCCGCAGGCGCCGAGCAGCGCGGTCAGGAGCAGGGCCGAGGCGGCGGGCAGGACGCCGCGGGGGCGGAGGGGGCGCATGCCCCCAGCGTGGCCCTTGCGCCCCGAGCGGCCAAAGACGCGGGGCCGGTGTCGGCGCGCATCGAGACACATCGACACAGGCTCGCCGGGCCGTGTCCCGGCCGCCGGCACGCACCGGCGGCAGGCTCACCCGCCGCACCCCCGGTCACGGCCCCCCGACACCAGCCCTCTTGTACGGTCACCCGCGCCGGCGTCAGGCCGGAATCGTCACAGTCTTGTGCTCGACGTAGCCGGCCAGGCCGACGGCGCCGTACTCGCGGCCCGTGCCGCTGGCCCGGTAGCCGCCGAAGGGGCCGTCGAAGCCGATGGGCGCGCCGTTCACCGTGAACGTCCCGGTCCGCACGCGGCGGGCGATCTCCAGCCCGTGGGCCGCGTCGGCGGTCCACACGCCGCCGCTGAGGCCGTACTCCGAGTCGTTGGCGATGCGCACCGCGTCGTCCTCACCGTCGTAGGGGATGACGACGAGGACCGGCCCGAAGATCTCCTCCTGCGCAATCCGCATGGAGTTGTCCACGTCGGCGAAGAGCGTGGGCTTCACGTAGTTGCCGCGCTCCAGGCCCTCGGGCGACTCAGGGCCCCCGGTGACCAGCCGCGCACCCTCCTCGACGCCCAGCCGGATGTACGAGCGCACCCGCTCCTGCTGGTCGGCGCGCACGAGCGGGCCGACGAAGGTGTCGGGGTCGGAGGGGTCGCCGACCTTCAGACCCTCCAGCAACTCCTTGAGCGCGGCGACGACTTCCTCGTAGCGCTCGCGCGGGGCGAGGATGCGGGTCTGAGCGATGCAGGCCTCGCCGTTGTTGGCGAGCGAGGAGAACTTCAGCGAGGGCACGGCCCGTTCCAGATCCGCGTCGGGCAGGAGGATCGCGGCCGACTTCCCGCCGAGTTCCAGCCCGACCCGCTTGAGCTGCTCGCCCGCGACCGCCGCGATCGAACGGCCGGCACGGGTCGATCCGGTGAAGGCGACCTTGTCCGTGCCGGGGTGCGCCACCAGGTAGGCACTGGTCTCGCGGCCGGCGGGCAGGATGCTCACCACCCCTTCGGGCAGGTCGAGTTCGGCGAAGATGTCCCCGAGCAGCCCGATGCTGAGCGAGTTCTCGGGCGAGGCCTTCAGCACGACGGTGTTGCCGGCGAGGAGCGCGGGGATCAGCTTCGCGAGTGCGGAGGAGAACGGGGAGTTCCACGGGATGACCGCCGCCACCACGCCGATCGCCTCCCGCCGCACCACACTGCGGAACCCCGCGTCGGGCACCGACGACTCCAGCGTCTCCTCCCAGCCGAACTCCCGGGCCGCCTTGAGGTATCCGAGTGCCTGCCGGGTCAGGCCGCCCTGCCCCGCCGCGTTGAACCAGTGCGGGTTGCCGCGTTCGAGGGTGATGAGCGCGGCGATCTCCTCCGCGCGTGCCTCGCGCAGTGCGTTGAGGCGCGCGACGACCTCCTGCCGGTGCTCCGGTGTGGTCCGGGGCCAGGGTCCCTCGTCGAACGCGGCGCGGGCCGCGGCCACCGCACGGTCCACGTCGGCGGGCAGTGCCTGCACGGAGCGCCCCACGAGGGACTGGTCGTGCGGGGAGAGGATGTCGAGCTGCTCGGGGCTGCTGGGGGCACTCCAGGTGCCGCCGATGTAGAGCTTGTCGCGGACGATCATGATGTCACTGCTTTCTCGCGCCGGGAGGCCGGTGGCCCCGGGATCTGCGCCGGGGAGGTTCGGTGGCGCGGTGGGTGGTGTGAGCACACGGGCGCCCCGGGGCACACCGGAAACGGGCGGCGCCGATACGGGGGACGTGCGCGGTGCGTGCGGAGTCGGGACGTGCGCGGTGCGTGCGGGGCGGACGTGGGTGGGTTGAGCGGGGTTCGGGCGGCGTACGCGGTACGCGGAGGTCCGGGCGTGCACACCGGGAGTGTGTGCGGACACGGGCGCCGAGCCGCGCGACGGTGCCGGGAGCGCCTGCCGGACCACCGGTGGGTCCGGGGACCGGAGACACACGACGGGCGACGCCAGGTGGCAGGTGGCAGGTGGCAGGTGGCACGTGATCAGTGCCCGGCGACCGGTACCTGGTGATCGGCCGGGCGCCGCCTGCGAGACAGCGGCACCGAGCGTGGACGGGACGTCGCCACGGCGTGCGCCGTTCGGATGCGGGAACCGCGCCACGGGCCCGTCGCGGGGTGGTGCATCGGATCTATGTCATGGGGAAAGGCTACGACTCCGACGCGGTAAGTGCAAGTAAGTGCCTCACGAGAGTGTCAGTAACGTTCTCGGCGCTCACGGAACCCGGCCATCGAAGCCCTTCAGGGCCGGGTCCGCCTCGGTCGAGGGGACTCCGCCACGGCCCCGGCCCCAGGAGCCCGTCGCCGACGGAACCGCGCAGACCCTTGCCGGGGGCGCGTCCGAGGCGCGCCCGAGGCCGCCCCCGCCACCCCGCCACCCCTCCCCCACGCCCACCGCCCAGGACCGGGCCGGGCCGCACTTCCCGCAATGTTCTGCCACACCGAAGGTACACTTATCCGCATGAGAGCCGATGCCGCCCGCAATCTGGATGCCGTCCTGCGCACCGGCGCCCGCCTCCTCGCGCAGGACCCCGCGACGACGATCGCGGCGGTCGCCGCCGAGGCGGGGGTGGACCGCCGGACGGTCTACCGTCGCTTCTCGACGCGCGAGGCGCTGCTGTCGGCCGTCTACCGGGCGAAACTCGACGCGTCCGAGGCCGTCCTCGACGAGGCGCGTCTGACCGAGGCGCCCGTGGCGGTGGCACTCCACCGCTACGTGGAGTCGATCGTCCCGGTCAGCCGGCGGTGGCCGCTGGACATCCGGCGCATGATGAACGAGGACCCCGAGGCACTCGCCCGCGCCGACGGCCAGCGCGCCCGGCTGGCGGCGTTCTTCCGGCGCGCCGCCGACGAGGGGCTCGTCCGCGACGACCTCCCGGAGGGCTGGGCCATGGCGATGCTCGGCGGCCTCGTCGACACGGCCGCCCACGACTTCACCGACCTCGATCCCGGCCGCGCCGCGGACCTGGTGGTCGCCTCCCTCCTCGACGGCGTCCGGGGTCGCTGAACGGGCTGCGGACGGAGCGCCGTTCGCGACGCTCCACCGTCCGGCACCGGGCCTTCACCGCGTGTGCGTGCGAGGATGGCGCACGGTGAGCGTCGGCACTCGGGAGGCATGGACGTGGACGGGACGGCAGCGACGACGAACACGGCAGCGGAGGCGGCCGAAGCCACCACGGAGGCGGCACCGGCCGCGTCGCCGGCGGCGGCCGCGGCGGCCCGGACACTCGACGCGGTGCGGCGCCTGGACCCGGGGATCCAGGCGTTCGTCCCGGAGCCGGACCGGCCCGGGCGGCTGGCCCGTGAGGCGGCCGGCCTCGACGAACGGTTCGGCGCCGCGCCCGGGGACGGGCCCGCGCTGTACGGGGTGGCCGTCGGGGTGAAGGACATCGTGCGCGTGGACGGCCTCGACACGCGCGCCGGGTCGGCGCTG
>NZ_JAKGCV010000134.1 GCF_021556455.1 Streptomyces fuscigenes
CGATCCGCTCCCCGCGGGCGCGGAGGCGGGCGCCGCTCCAGCGGCAGGGCGCCCACGCACGCCCTCGGCGGGGTCGGGGAGGGGGCGGACCGTCCTCGCGCCGGTGCGCATCTCCGACGCGGCGACGGTGGGCCTGCTGCGCCCGGGCGACCGCGTCGACGTGATCGCGACCCCCGTCCCCCCGCCGAGCGGCGCGCAGGGCGGCCGGCGGGAGCCCGCTGGGCGGATCGTCGCCGCCGGCGTCCGCGTGCAGGAGATCCCGGACGCCTCCGCGGACGCGGGCGTCGAGGGGGGAGCACTGCTCGTGCTGTCCGTGACCCGTGCCGTCGCCGCGGATCTGGCATCGGCGGGAGTCGCGTCCCAGCTGGCGGTGACGGTGTGCTGACCCGCAGCGAAGACACCCCGCGGGTTGCGTTGAAACGTCAACCCGGTGGGTTCCCGGATTGGACAGCGCAGCCCTGCCCTGACGTAGGTTGCGGAGCGGACTGCCACCCCCGCACGGGCGAAGAAAGGCTCTCGCGTGAGCAAGGAGAAGGAGAGCGTGCTGGCGGGCTTCAAAGCCTTCCTGATGCGCGGAAACGTGATCGATCTCGCGGTCGCGGTCGTCATTGGCGCGGCGTTCACCAACATCGTGAACGCGGTCGTCAAGGGCGTGATCAATCCGGTGGTGGGCGCCTTCGGCACCCAGGACCTGGACAAGTACAGCTACTGCTGGGAAGACCCCTGCTCGACGGCCAAGGACGGCACGACGCACGGCATCGAGATCCTGTGGGGGACGGTCCTCAGCTCCGCCCTGAACTTCCTGATCACGGCGGCCGTCGTCTACTTCCTGATGGTGCTGCCCATGTCCAGGTTCCTCGCCAGGCGGGCCCGCATCATGGCCGCGAAGGAGCAGGCCCCGGTGGACGAGGTCGTCCAGGACAGCGAGCTGGAGGTGCTCAAGGAGATCCGCGACACACTCATCTCCCAGCGCGGCCCGAGCGACAGCGGCACCACCGTTCCGCGCAGCCGCTAGAGCCCTCGGCCGGGCCGTCCCCTCAGATGTGGTGGGGCGGCTTCTCGTCGAGGAAGCGCGCGAGATCGGCGGCCGAACCGGCTCCCGCCGACGGCCGCTCGCCCCACCCGTCGTCACTGTCGTCGGCCGAGCGCTGGTCGAGCGGGTCCTCGAAGACGAGAACGGGACGGGCGGGCGGCCGCGGCGACGGCTGTGCCGGTGCGGCCGGTTCCGGCCGTCCGGCGCCTTCGGGCTCGGGCGCCGGGTCAGAAGCGGTGGTCATCCCTCAAGCCTACGGCGGCCGTGCCGGCGCGCGGCCCGGCCCCGAGGCGTGCCGACTTCCACGGCGACTGCGGAGTCTGATGTCCTTGGCGCATGACGTCGGTGGGCCCCGGACAAAGGACGACAGCCATCGTGCGGCGGATGACCGCGCGCGAGAGAGACGAGGAGCACCGCGCCTCGACTCCCCTGGAGCTCCTCTTCGATCTCTGCTTCGTCGTCGCGGTGTCCCAGGCCGGCCGGCAGCTGGTGCACGACCTCGTGGAGGGCCGCGCCGGCGCCGGCGTCAGCGGCTACCTCTTCGTGTTCTGGGGCATCTGGTGGGCCTGGATGAACTTCACCTGGTTCGCCTCGGCCTACGACAACGACGACGTGCCCTACCGCGTGACGACCCTGGTGCAGATCTGCGGGGTGCTGATCTTCGCGGCGGGCATTCCGCGGGCCTTCACGGACAACGACTGGACGCTGAGCGTCATCGGCTACCTGGTCATGCGGCTCGCGATGACCTCCCAGTGGCTGCGTGCGTCGGCGTCCGAGAGCAGGGGCAGCGGCGGCCGGAGGACCGCCCTGCGCTACGCGGTGGGTGTCGCGGTGTGCCAGGCGGCGTGGGTCTTCCTGCTGGTGGTCCCCTCGGGGACGACGCGGTGGCTGTTCGTGGTCCTGGCCGTCGCGGAGATGCTGGTGCCGCTGGTGGCCGAGCACGGCCAGGAGACGCCCTGGCACCCGCACCACATCGAGGAGCGCTACGGCCTCTTCACGCTGATCGTGCTCGGCGAGACGATGTCGGCGGCCACCGTCGCCGTGCAGTCGGCACTCGAGGAGCACGACGCGCTGGGCCGGCTGCTTCCCATCGCGGGCGGGGGCGTGCTCATCGTGTTCGCGGCCTGGTGGATCTACTTCGCCGCACCGGCCCACGAGAGGCTGTCGACCGACCGGCAGGCCATCCCCTGGGGGTACGGGCACTACGCCATCTTCGGCTCGGCCGCGGCGATCGGGGCGGGGCTCGAGGTCGCGGTCGAATACACGGTGGGTGGCGCGGACATCTCCGCCAGGGCGGCGGGAGCGGCCGTCACGGTGCCGGCGGCGGTCTTCCTGATCATGGTGTGGCTGTTGCACGCGCGGCACTTCAAGCGGGGACCTGCCCAGCAGATGGTGCTGCCTCTGGCCGCCGCGGCCGTCCTGTGCTGCCTGTTCGCGGGCAACTGGGCCGTCTTCGCCGCGGGAATGGTGTGCGCGGCCACCGTCGCGGTCGGTGTGGGCCTGGGCCGGGGCACCCCGGAGGGCCCGGTCTCCGGTGGCGCCTCGCGGGAAGCGCTGCCGCCGGCGGAAGCGGAAGGAACTCCGAGTGACTGACGGACAGACGGCCGGCGCGCTCACGGACGTGGCGGGCCTGCGAGTGGGACATGCGCAGGTGACGGGTGAGCTCGCGCTGACGGGCACGACGGTCGTGCTCGCCCCCGAGGGCGGGGTCACCGCCGCCGTCGACGTGCGGGGCGGTGGTCCCGCCACGCGGGAGACGGACGCGCTCGATCCCCGCAATCTGGTGGAGCGCGTCGAGGCCCTCGTGCTGACGGGCGGCAGTGCGTACGGGCTGGACGCGGCCTCCGGCGTGATGGCGTGGCTGGAGGAGCGGGGCAGGGGCGTGCGGATTCCCGACCGGGAGCACGTGGTGCCGGTGGTGCCCGCTGCCGCGGTGTTCGACCTCGGACGGGGCGGCGACTGGCGCGTCCGGCCGGACGCGGCGACGGGGCGGGCGGCTGTGGAGGCGGCCTCGGCGAGCGGAGACGGGGCAGAGGTCGCCGAGGGCTGCGTGGGCGCGGGCGTGGGAGCCCTGATCGGGACCATGAAGGGCGGGGTCGGGACGGCAGGCACGGTGCTCGCGGAGTCGGGGATCACCGTCGCGGCGCTCGTCGTCGCCAACGCGGCGGGCTCGGCGGTCGACCCCCTCACGGGCGTGCTGTACGGGCGCTACTACGAGGGACGTACGGCCCATCCGCCGGTGGAGGTCCACGAGGCGGCGCAGGCGAGGCTGGCCGATCTACGCGAGGCAGCGGGGACGCCCCCGCTGAACACGACGCTGGTGGTGGTCGCGACGGACGCCGACTTGACCCGCGCGCAGGCGCGGAAGATGGCCGGCACCGCGCACGACGGCATCGCGCGGGCGGTGCGTCCGGTGCACCTGATGAACGACGGCGACACGGTCTTCGCCCTCGCGACCGGCGGCTGCCGCCTCGGCGCCGGGCCGTTGGCGATCAACCCCGTGCTGGCGGCGGCCGCGGACGTCGTCACCCGGGCCATCGTGCGGGCGGCCCTCGCCGCCGAGAGTGTGTCGGGCCCGGGCGGCGTGTTCCCCTCGTACCGGGACCTTTACGGGCCTGACAGTGTGTCGGAGGTTCAGTGACGGAAGCCGAATGAAATTCTCCGAATCGCGCCATGTTTTCCGAAACTCTGGACGTGATCTCAGCCCAAGGGGCTACGGTATGCGTTCACAAAGTGACACCTGGCGATGTCGGGGAGATCCCTCTTGAACGGTCCGTACGAGACGACCGAGACGCATGTCCAGCGCCTTCTGGAACGCTCGCTCAACTCCTTCGTACTGCCCGACTCCGTGATCGGGCGGCTCGACTCCGCGCTGGCACACGCCAGTTCGCTGTCCTCCGCGCATCACAGCAAGGGGGAGCACCGCGAGACGTACCGGCACACGTTCCTGCTCCTGGACAGCAGCGCGCTGACCCTGTGGGAGGTCGTGCACACGTCGGGCCGCGACGGCGCGCCGCTGCACGAGCTGTACGTCTCCGAGGCGGACGCCCGGGTGGCCGCGGCGGAACTCTTAGGCCAGGAGCCCCGCCTGGACCTGGACGATCTCGCACGTTCGGGGCTCGACTGCCGCGTCTCGCCCGAGGAGGTACTCGCGGCTCCGCCCTCCGCGCTGCCCAGGCTCTACGTCAACGACAACTCCTCCGACCACGCCCGCAGGGTGCTCAGGCGCGCCGAGAACGCCGACCGCCCCGGCGAGGACACCGCCGCACTGCTGCGTACCGCCTTCGCGCACCACATCGCCCAGGTGTTCGGCCACTGGAACCAGAGCGCGGGATGCATGCTCTACGAGCACGCGTTCCTGCTGATCGACGGCGCCGAGGCCAGCCTCTGGGAGGTCGAGCACACCGCCACTCCGGACGGCCGGCACATGTGCGAGGTCTACGCGGACGAGGCGGCCGCCCGGGCCGCCCTGGAACTCCGGGCGCGCGTGCGCTGAGCCGCCCCGGGCGACCACCGAGACACCCGCCAGGAGCCGCGTCCGTGCACCGGGCCGTGACGCGCCGTCGCGGCCGTCTCGACCCCGACAACAGCCGCCGCCTCGTCCCGCCAGGGTGCTCACAGGGCCTCTGCCGGCGCTGGAAACGCCACCGCCGCTCGCGAGCGGATCGCGCGCCAGGAACGGACGAGACCCGCCGACCGGCCGACGAACCCGCCTCTCCTGGCGCCGCGGCGGCGCCGGGAGAGGGATTCGGCCGCTGTTCCGGTTCCGGACAGGGGAGAGCCCCGGCGCCTGGGGGGGTTGGCACCGGGGCTCGTTCTGGGGTGATGGCGAAGATCGCCCTCACAAGGTCGACCCTACGGGTAATGCGGTCGCGCGTCACGCCGCCGCGTCGAAGCCCGTGTCCCTCGCCATCTTCTTGAGTTCGAGCAGCGCGTGCTTCTCGATCTGGCGGATCCGCTCGCGGGTCAGGCCGTGCTCCTTGCCCACCTCTGTCAGCGTACGCTCGCGGCCGTCCTCGATGCCGTAGCGCATCTTGATGATGGAGGCCGTGCGCTGGTCGAGCCGGCCGATCAGGTCCTCCAGCTCCTCGCTGCGCAGCAGGGTCAGCACCGACTGCTCCGGGGAGACGGCCGACGTGTCCTCCAGGAGGTCGCCGAACTGCGTGTCGCCCTCGTCGTCGACGGACATGTTCAGGCTCACCGGGTCGCGGGCCCAGTCCAGCACGTCGTTGACCCGCTCGGGTGTCGTGTTCAGCTCGACCGCGACCTCGCCGGGCTCAGGATCCCTGCCGTTCTCACGGTTGAACTCCCGCTGCACGCGGCGGATCCTGCCCAGCTCCTCGACGAGGTGCACGGGAAGCCGGATCGTCCTCGACTGGTCCGCTATCGACCGCGTGATCGCCTGGCGGATCCACCACGTCGCGTACGTGGAGAACTTGAAGCCCTTCGCGTAGTCGAACTTCTCGACCGCGCGCACCAGTCCCGCATTGCCCTCCTGGATCAGGTCGAGCAGGGGGAGGCCGCTGCGCGGGTAGCGCCGTGCCACCGCCACCACGAGGCGGAGGTTGGACCGGATGAAGACGTCCTTGGCACGCTCACCCTCGGCGACCAGCGCCTCGAGCTCCTCGCGCGACGCGCCTGCCGCATCGCTCGTGATCTCGCCGTCGAGGATCTGGCGGGCGTAGACGCCTGCCTCGATGGTCTGGGACAGCTCGACTTCCCTTGCGGCGTCGAGCAGCGGGGTCCGCGCGATCTCGTCGAGGTACATGCCGACCAGGTCGCGGTCGGCGATCTCCCCGCCAGTAGCGCGAACACTGTTCGCCTCGGTCGTTCCGCGCGAGGCAGTGCGACGGGCGACGGCACGGGTTGCCATGCGAGCTCCCTTGCTGGACTGAGTAGGTCGCGGCACCCGATCGGGTGCCCTGCTTCCGGTGGTAAGAACGCGTGGAATCCGGACAGAATTCCCATGCCGTCCACCGTTTTCGTGATCATGCAGTACCCTGTCCGGCCACACCGACTCCCGAAGGAGGGGAATCATGCGCGACGCGGGACCAGAGGTGCAGGTCAGGCCGGGGGTCGAGGCCGACATCCAGGCACTCGTGGACATCTACAACCACTACATCCGCGACACACCCATAACGTTCGACACCACCACTTTCACTCCCGCCGGGCGGATCGAATGGCTGCGGTCCCATCCGGAAGACGGGCCGCACCGGCTGTTGGTTGCTCAGGATGTCCCGTGTGCCCGGGTTCTCGGGTACGCAACCAGCAGCGCCTTCCGCCCGAAGGCCGCCTACTCGACGTCCGTGGAAGTGAGCGTCTACTGCGCGCCCGAGGCCCGGGGGCGCGGCGTCGGCACGCTGCTGTACGAGGCCCTCTTCGAGGCACTGGCGGGCGAGGACCTCAACCGCGCGTACGCGGGGGTCACGCAGCCCAACGAGGCCTCGGTACGACTGCATGAGCGCTTCGGCTTCCGCCACGTCGGCACGTACGCGGAGGTGGGCCGGAAGTTCGGCAGGTTCTGGGACGTGGCCTGGTACGAGAAGGCTCTCGGCGGAGCCCGCGCGGCCGCGCCCGCCTCCGTCTGAGACCCGATCCGACCCGCGGCCGCGGGTCGGATCGGGCCGGGCCCGGCCCCCGTCGGTGCGCGCCTCATCCGGCCGGCCCCGGCCCGTGCGCCTCACATCCGGTCGGTCGCCGGTCGACGCGGAGGGGCGGGGGCACGACGGGCCGGCCCGTCCGTTCCCGCCGGCGCCCCCCGCGGCTCAGCCGAACTGCACCGAGCGCTTCGCCAGGCCCATCCAGAAGCCGTCGATGACGCTGCGGCCGCCGCCGAGCTCCTCCTCGGCGGTGCCGAGTGTGACGAACAGCGGCGCGAAGTGCTCCGTCCTCGGATGGGCCAGCCGGCCCGCCGGGGCCTTGTTCTCGAAGTCGAGGAGGGCGTCGACGTCCTGGTCGATCAGCGCCCGGTGGCCCCAGTCGTCGAACTCGACCGACCAGGAGGGAAGGCCTTCCTGCCGCAGGGCGGCCAGGTTGTGCGTGAAGAACCCGCTGCCGACGATCAGGACCCCCTCGTCGCGGAGCGGGGCGAGCCTGCGGCCCACGTCCATCAGCTTCCGCGGGTCGAGCGTCGGCATCGAGATCTGCAGCACGGGTATGTCGGCGGCGGGGAACATCTCCTTGAGAGGGACGTACGCGCCGTGGTCGAGACCGCGGTCCGGCACGTCCTGGACGGGCATCCCGGCGCCGCGCAGCAGCTTGCGGACGGACTCGGCGAGCCCGGGGGCGCCGGGGGCGGCGTACTGCACGCGGTAGTAGTGCTCCGGAAAGCCCCAGAAGTCGTAGAGCAGGGGGACCGTGGTGGTGGCGCTGAGCGCGAGCGGAGCCTCCTCCCAGTGCGCGGAGACCATCAGGATCGCCTTGGGCCGGGGCAGTCCGGCCGACCACGCGGCCAGCTCGCGCGTCCACAGCGGATCGTCGGCGAGTGGCGGCGCCCCGTGGGACAGGTACAGGCTGGGCATACGCTCTGCGGCTGCGTTCATGGGGCTGCCTCTCGCGGGTTGCGGCCGGGCCCGCTCGGCGCGCTGCCGCCGGGCCCGTGCCTGGGTACGAATGCCGTCGACACGGGGCCTCGTGCGGCCCCGACCGCGGCCGGCGTCCGGGGCCCCTCCGGCACCGGGCCCACCGGTTTCTTTGAAGTCTCAAGCAATTACCTTGGGAGATTAGCCCGAACTGGTTAAACGTTCAAGGATAGGTAGAGTGCTGACCATGACCACGCCATCCAGTCCGCAGGGCGACGACGGGTCGCGGTGGCTCAGCGACGAGGAACAGCGGGTCTGGCAGTCGTACCTGCACGGCACGCTCCTGCTGGAGGACCACCTGGACCGCCAGCTCCAGCGGGACGCCGGCCTGCCGCACATCTACTACGCCCTGCTCGTCCACCTCTCCCACGCTCCGGACATGTCCCTGCGGATGACGGAGCTGGCAAAGGGCATCAAGATCACGAGATCGCGGCTCTCCCACGCCATCTCGCGCCTGGAGGCGAGCGGCTGGGTACGCCGGGAGGACTGCTCCTCCGACAGGCGCGGCCAGCTGGCCTGCCTCACGCAGAGCGGACTCGCGAAGCTGCGCGAGTCGGCGCCCGGCCATGTGGCGGCGGTACGGCAGGGTCTCTTCGACCGGCTGAGTCCGGAGCAGGTGGTGCAGCTGGGCGAGATCATGCGCGCGATGACGGCGGGGCTCGAGCCCGAGAGCCGTGGCGCGGACCTCCCCTGGCGCCGCTGACCCTGCGAGGGCGCAACGCCGCATGCGTCCTCCCCCACGGGATTCGTAACGCCCCCGGACGCACGTGATCCGCCCCGGCGGCCGCGCTCTGCGCGGTGCCGGGGCGGATCAGCCGTGGCGGACATCAGTCCCGTGGTCCGGGGATTCGGGCGGCGGGCCGGACGGTCTCCCCGGCCTCACGGCACGGCCGCCGAAACCGCCGCCCGTGGCCCCTCACGGGTCAGTGCATGGCGACCGGGAGCTGGACCTCGTCCTCGGTCCCGGCGTCCTCGCCGGCACCGGTCGAGCTGACCGTGGTGGTGCCGGGACGGCCCGCGTTGATCGCCGTGGTGGCGATGGCGGCGGCCACCGCGAGGATGCCCACGGCGACCCAGATGGCAGTCGTGTAGCCGTGCACGAGGCCCTGCGCCTGGACCAGCTTCTGGCCCACCGCACCGGCCGCGGCGGGCGCGTGGTGCGTGGCGAGGAACGTGCCCGTGGCGGAGGCCGCGATCGTGTTCAGGAGCGCGGTGCCGATGGCGCCGCCCACCTGCTGCGAGGTGTTGACCATCGCCGAGGCGACACCCGCGTCACGCGGCTCGATGCCGTGGGTGGCGAGGGACATGGCCGGCATGAAGGCCGTACCCATGCCGAGGCCGAGCAGGATCATGCCGGGCAGGACCACACCCGCGTAAGAGGAGCCGACCTCCAGGCGCGTCAGCAGCAGCATGCCGATGGCGGCGAAGAGGAATCCGGGACCCATCAGGGCCCGGGCGGGCACCTTGTTCATCAGCCGGGCGCCGATCTGCGTCGAGCCGGTGATCATGGAGGCGACCATGGGCAGGAACGCGAAGCCGGTCTTGACGGCGGAGTACCCCTGGACGACCTGCAGGTAGTAGGTCAGGAAGAGGAACAGGCCGAACATGCCGATGATCGCGAGACCCAGCGAGGAGTAGACACCGGCGCGGTTGCGGTCGGTGATCACACGCAGGGGCAGGAGCGGCGCGCGGACCTTCGACTCGACGAGCGCGAAGGCGGCCAGCAGGACCACGGTGGCCACGAACAGGCCGAGGGTGACCGGGTCGGTCCAGCCGTCGGACTCGGCGCGCGTGAAGCCGTACACCAGCGAGACCAGGCCGAGCGTGGCCAGGAACACACCGGGGATGTCGAGCGGGTTGCGGTTGCGGCCGCCCGCCGGCTCCCTGATCACGAAGAACGCGCCCAGCGCGGCGATGATCGCGAAGGGGATGTTCACGAAGAACGTCCAGCGCCAGTCCAGGTACTCGGTGAGGAAGCCGCCGAGCAGCAGGCCGACGGCGCCGCCGCCACCCGCGATGGCACCGAAGATGCCGAACGCCTTGGCGCGCTCCTTCGGGTCCGTGAAGGTCGTGGCCAGCAGCGACAGGGCCGCGGGCGCCAGCAGGGCGCCGAAGATGCCCTGTGCGGCACGCGAGCTGAGCAGCATGGCCTCGTTGACCGCGGCGCCACCGACGGCGGAGGCCGCGGCGAAGCCGAAGAGACCTATGACGAAGGCGCGCTTGCGGCCCCACAGGTCACCGACGCGTCCACCGAAGAGCAGGAGCCCGCCGAAGGCCAGCGCGTAGGCCGTGATGACCCACTGCTTGTTGGCATCGGATATGTGCAGGTCCACCTGCGCGTGCGGCAGGGCGATGTTCACGATGGTCGCGTCGAGCACCACCATCAGCTGGGCGAGGGCGATGAAGACGAGCGCCTTCCACCGGTTGGACGCCGCGTCACCGGTGTCGGAAAGGGGGCGCGAAGACCCGCTTTCGAGGGTTTTTGACATGGAAATATCCGCCTAAGGATGCTGAAGGACGGGAGCGCACGTAAGTCCGGGCTACGCTGCCGCGCTTACGAGGTGCCTGGTGTGCCACCCCGGTCAGTGGGTGGCGTGGTCTTCGGTGTGGACAGTGGTAAGGGGTGGGCCGTCGGCGCTCATGCGCGCACGGCGTGCCGGACACGCGGCCACCGCTGCGGATTCGGACCGCGGGCGGGTGCGCAGCGGCCCGCGTCGCGCGGGCCGACCGGCACGGGGCCGTGTGTCGGACAGGAGTGTCGGGGTGGCCCGGGAGGGCCCGTTCGGTTCGCTTCTTCGATTCGCTGTGTGTCTGGGTCAGGGCGCGTCAGGGGTTGGCGCGGCGCAGATCCTCCAGAGTCGCGGACCTGCCCGGCAGAGCGGACCTGGCAGGAGCTTCGAGGCCGTCCAGGAAGAGCTGCAGGTGCCGGTGGGTGAACCGGTCGATGTCCATGCAGCCCGTGCCGGGCAGCGGGCGGGAGAGCTGAGCGAGCGCCACCATCAGATCGCCGTGGCCCACGTCCTGACGGAGCCGCCCTGCCTGCCGGGCGCGCTCCATCATGGCTTCGACCGCCTCCGTCAGCCTCAGTCGCTCCACGTCGAGATCGGCGCGGTGCGGCTTGAAGTCGCCGGAGAGCAGCGTGCACAGGGCGCCGATCCGCTCGTCCGCCGCCTCGTGCACGTACCTGCACAGGGCGACGAACGGATCGGGCTCCTCCGCACTGACCCGCTCGGCCGATTCGACCGCGCGGGACATGACGCTGCGCACCACCTCGACGAGGAGTGCGGAGCGGTCGGGGAAGTGCCGGTAGAGCGTGGCATTGCCGATGCCCGCCCGGCGGGCGATCTCGTCCAGCGGCGCTTCGGGGCCGAACTCCACGAACATCTCACGGGCAGCCGACACGATCCGCTCCCTGTTGCGCAGGGCGTCCGCACGCGGCCGCGTGACGCGGTGTGCCTCGGCCTCCGTGCCGGGTCGGGTGGCGGTCTTCATGTCTGCCTTCTTCGTCAGGCCCGGTGGGCACCGGGTTCGTCCGTGGACGGGTCCACTCGCCGTTCACTCTCTGTCATGCATCCGTAAACGGGGATCGCCTCCCCACTTGCCCGGACACAGGTGCAAACGGGGAAGGGCTCCCCAGTTATTTCCCGGTCGTTTTGTGATCTGGGTCACAAAGCCGAGAAACCCACGATCGGCGCACCCAGCGCGCGGCGACACGCCGACGGAACGAGGGTGATCGACAAGGAGCAGTCAGGACGGCCGACTGCCGCGGACCCGAAGGGCGACCGCATGCAGCACAGGCGCCGGATACGAAGGCCGCGCATATCCGACGGTCACCACACCCCCCGTGACCAGCAAGGATCTGTCGGCCCCCGGCCGCAGGACACGCCCGGCGGACGGGAACGGCCCGCGCCGCGCTCGCCGGGGCCGGAGAGCTCCGAGGAGCCTCGGCAGCCCCCTTCCGGGGAGGCCTGGGCCGGGCACGGTGGACATGAACCGCCGCCCCCGTCCCGCGCCACCCGCTCCGGCCGGGCGACCAGCCCCGGCGCCCACCCGGGCCTGTCCGCCCGCGGCGGCCCGCGGTCCGGGCGTCCCGGTACAGTGGCCGGGTCCCCCCGCCGCCCGTCAGGGAAGTCGCGTCCGCACCATGACCTCCGCAGCCCGCCGCGTAGCCGCCGCTCTCGCCGCCTCCGCCCTGCTCTGCGGCGGCCTGGCCCTCTCCTCGGGCGGCGCCGCGGCCGCCACGCCCCACCCGAGCCACAGCGCGACGAAGGCCCCCGCCTACAAGCCGCGGACCTCGGACGCCGGGCTGTACGGCACGACGGACCCCGCACACGACGGGGTCAGCCGCCAGTCGCTCGCGATGCTGGGGCTGTACGCGGCGAACCGGCGCCCCGCGAACTCCGCGATCCGCTGGCTCCAGGCACAGCAGTGCACGGACGGGTCGTTCACCTCCTACCGGCCGGAGCCCGGCGCGCCCTGCTCGCCCGACGCCCCGCGGGACGTCGACGCCACCGCCCTCGGCATGCAGGCCCTCGCGAGCGTCGGCGGCCAGAAGCCCCGGCTGGACGCGGCACTGACCTGGCTGCGGACCCAGCAGAACACGGACGGCGGCTGGGGCTCGGCCCCCGGCGCGCCCACGAACGCCTCGACCACCTCGCTCGTGATCGGCACGGTCGCGATGATGGGCCACCGGCCGAGCTCGGTGCGCTCCCCCTACACCGACAAGCAGGCGTACGACGCGCTCGTCGGCATGGCCCTGCCCTGTTCGGTCGGCCACGGGGCCGGCGGCTTCTCCACCACCCTGCCCGCCCCCGGCCAGCGGCCCGTCGCGGACGCCCGCGCGAGCGCCGAGGCCCTGCTCGGCGGCATCGGCAAGCGCATGGTGGCCGCGCCCGTCCAGCCGGGCCCCGACCCGGTGTGCGACGCCGCAGGCGCGGGCACGCCCGAGGGCGTGGCCCGCAACGGTGCCTCCTACCTGGCGCCGCTTCTGTCCTCCGAGGGCGCCCACCTGACCACTGCCTCCGGCGCGGCGGACCCGGCCGCGACGGCCGACGCGGTCGTGGCGATGTGCGCCTCCGGATACGGCGGCAGGGCCGCCGGCGCGCTGCACTGGCTGGAGGCGCACGGCGACGCGTGGGCCCGGAAGGCCGGCCCCGCCGCGTACGCCCGGCTGATCTTCACCGCGCACACGGCGGGCGTCGACCCGGCCCGCTTCGGCGGTGTCGACCTCGTCAAGCGGCTCGAGGCGTACGGGCCGCCCGCGGCCGCACGGCCCACCCCGCGCCCGACCGGCACGGCCGGGGCGAGTTCG